>JAAZNJ010000012.1 GCA_012798335.1 Candidatus Woesearchaeota archaeon
ACGAAAGATTTATAAAGCTCTTTCTCTGAAACAATCTATATTAAAATGAGTACTTTAATACTGCATATAAAAACATTAAAGTATGAGGTATGTAAAGCAGTCATTTAGTTGTAGTTCTTAATAATATTTTAGCCAATAGTCAGGAGAAGTGAGAAGTATCTTCAGTCTTGTAATGAAGATGCGCAAGGAGATTTTATTTTATAATAAAATCTATGAATTGTTTAAATCCAGTTGATCCTGCTGGCGGCTGCGGCTCTCTGGTTTACATTTAGACATGCAAGTCATTCGAGAGAAGGCGAACTGCTCAGTAACACGTAGCTAACCTAACCTTAAGTCAAGGATAACCTCGGGAAACTGAGGATAATACTTGATAGGAGATATACCCTGGAAAGATTTATCTCTCAAATTCGTGCTTAAGGATGGGGCTGCGGCAGATTAGGTTGTTGGCGGGGTAATAGCCCACCAAGCCGATAATCTGTAAGGGCTCTTAGCGGAGAGGCCCTGAGAGGGAATCTGAGACACTATTCCCAGCCCTACGGGGTGCAGCAGGTAGGTATCTTTTGCAATGCGCGCAAGCGTTACAAAGCGAGCCAGAGTGCTTTTCATTGAAAAGCTTTTGTCAAATTTAAAAAGTTTGGCGAATAAGGACTGGGCAAGACTAGTGCCAGCCGCCGCGGTAATACTAGCGGTCCAAGTCGCAGCCATCATTATTGGGTCTAAAACATCCGTAGCTTGCTAAATAAGTTTCTTGTGAAATCTTGTCTCTTAAGGGCAGGGCGTGCAAGAAATACTGTTTAGCTAGAGACTGGAAGACGTAGAGAGTATGTCAAAAGTAGCGGTAAAATGTGTTAATCTTTGGCAGACTCACAATAGCGAAGGCACTCTACGAGGACAGTTCTGACAGTGAGGGATGAAGGCTAGGGGCGCAAAATGGATTAGATACCCATGTAGTCCTAGCAGTAAACACTGCACACTAAACATTAGTACCTCTTCGAGAGGTATTAGTGCTGAAGGGAAGCCGGAGAGTGTGCTACCTGGGAAGTATAGCCGCAAGGCCGAAACTTAAAGGAATTGGCGGGGAGACACTACAACGGGTGACGCGTGCGGTTCAATTAGATTCTACACCGTGAACCTCACCAGGAGCGACAGCAGAATGAAGGTCAGTCTGAAGGGCTTACCTGACACGCTGAGAGGAGTTGCATGGCCGACGTCAGCCTGTGTCATGAGATGACCTGTTAAATCAGGTAACAGGCAAGACCCACGTATATATTTACTATGTGTACAATATATAGATTGCCTTGGCAACAAGGATGAAAGTGTGGGCTACGTTAGGTGAGTACAGCCTGAATCCCCTGGGCGACACGCGCGCGTCAATGGTAAATACAATGAGATGCAACTCCGAAAGGAGAAGCTAATCCCATAAAATTTATCTCAGTTTAGATTGAGGTTTGAAACCCAACCTCATGACACTGGAATCCGTAGTAATCGTTTATTAGCAGTGAACGGTGAATCTGTCCCTGTCTCTTGCTCACACTGCCCGTCAAACCAACCGAGTTTAGTTATGATGAAACTTGTTTATGGAAAATCTTAGCTAGACAAGGTAGGTTAAGTCGTCACAAGGTATCTGTAGGGGAACCTGCAGATGGATTACCTCCTATTAAAAATATTAAAAAGTTGGCTAATAATCTTTACAATTAGATGATTGTTTTACATACTACTTTGTCGAGGAAAAAGAATAAAAAAACTTAAAAACCCTCCAGGCCTAGTTTAATTTAAGGGCCTGTAGTCCAACGGCAGAATACCTCGCTTGCACCGAGGAGTTCCGAGTTCAATTCTCGGCAGGTCCATAACTCTTTATGGATTAATCACAAATTATATTCATTAAAAATGAAGTTCAGAGATGAACTAAAACATCGACGAATAAAATCGTCATCATCGGTGAGAGAGCTGATTCTCTTATCGTATTGAGAGTTAAAACAGAGAGAACTTAGGTTCTTATACAGATTCCTCAAGGAAAATGTGTGAGAGAAAACCTTAGGTTGTCTTCATACTCAATGAAATAAGCAGTAGAAGATTCCCACTTATATTATGTATTTTTAGAAAACATTCTACTTATACTGTTAGGCGGATAGCTTGGTTTTGGTACTGATGAAGGACGTGGCAAGCTGCGATAAGCTTGGGGGAGTTGCATGCAAACTTTGATCCCAAGATCTCCGAATTACACACAATTTGTGTGAAGATACTCCGGGAATTGAAACATCTTAGTACCGGAAGGAAAAGAAAATAAATAATGATTCCCTTATTAGCAGAGAGCGAAAAGGGAAGAGGGCAAACCGAATCTATTCTTGAAAAAGAATGTGAGATGTGGTGAAGATAAGCAACTAAGTTAATGAATTGAAATTGTTTGGAACAACATACCATAGAAGGTGATAGTCCTGTAAATAAAGTTAATATGTTGCTCTTCAAAGAGTAGGGCTCCCCGAATTGGGGGTCTGAATATAGCAGGATTAACTGCTAACCCTAAATATAACCAAAGTCCGATAGCGTACTAGTACCGCGAGGGAAAGCTGAAAAGTACTCTTAAACGAGGGTTAAAAGACTTGAAATCTAACAGTTACAGAATAGTTACTGCTCTATATCGCAAGATAAGGGAGTTGTAACGTGCGTTTCGAAGAACGAGCCAAGGAGTTTTTTCATGTGGCGAGGCTAACCTTTTGAATAGGGTAACCAAAGCGAAAGCAAGTCTGAAAGGGCGTGAGTCACGTGGATTAGACCTGAAGCCGGGTGATCTATCCATGGGCAAGACGAAGTCTCTCGAAAGGGGGATGGAGGTCTGAACTAGTGTTACGGACATATACTTAGATGACCTGTGAATAGGGGTGAAAAGCCTATCTAACTCGGCGATGGCTGGTTCCTGCTGAAATATGCCTACGTATAGTCTTATTTAGTTTGTTGACGGGGTAAAGTACGAATAAAGCTTGCAGGGGCTATTGCTTTCGGAGCTTTTTTCAACTCAGAATCTGTCAACTACTTAAAATGAGAAACAGGGTGTGTATGTAAGATACACTTCCGAGACCGGAACAACGGAGACCAAAGTTAAGGTCCCTAAATTTATACTAAGTGTAACGAAAGGAGTCTTGAATCAGAGACACTAGGGATGTAAGCTTAGAAGCAGCTATCATTCAAAGAAAGCGTAACAGCTCACCTATTGAGATTCAGGGCCCTGAAAATGGACGGGGCTAAAGTATAATACCGATACTTTGGCAGCACTCAGATGAGTGACTGGGTAAGCAGGCGTCTTTTCTGCGTAGAAGCATCTTCGAGAGAAGGTGTGGAGCTGAAAGGAATGAGGATCTTGGCAATAGTAGGATGTGATTTTCCTGAGAACGGAAAATGTCGAAAGAGCAAGGTTTCCTTGGCAATATCATTTAACCAAGGGTTAGTCAGTACCTTAGCTGTATCTTAACCGAATACAGTGATGGAAAGCAGGTTAATATTCCTGCACTGATTAAATTTTATATAGTACAATTTGCTTTCGGATAAGTAGGCACTCGAAAGGGTGTTTTAGTAAAGAAAACTGTGGAATGTAATGTGAAGAAGCAGAAGAATTTACTAAACAAAACTATTGACTCCAAGAGCCAGTGAAATGATTGTACTCTTAATTTAATCAACTGTACCCACAACCGACACTGGTGCTCTAGCTGAGAAGGCTAAGACATGAAAGGTGAAACCAATTAAGGGAACTCGGCATATTAGTCCTGTAGCTTCGGCTTAAGGGATGTCTATCTCTGTTTTTTCAGAAATGTAATAGCAGAGTTAGATCTCAGTAACAAAGGCGGCCCGACTGTTTACCAAAAACGTAGCCAGTTGCTAATCCGAAAGGACTTGTATAACTGGTGAGACCTGCCCAGTCGCGGTGTTTCAAACTCCTTTTCAAGGGAGCTAAGACTCGTGAAACGGCGGGGGTAACTATGACCCTCTTAAGGTAGCGTAATACCTTGTCGTCTGAATGGCGACTTGCATGAATGGTCCAACGAGGTTGCCACTGTCCCTAATTGGAACCTTCTGAAAATACTGTGCGGCGAAAATGCCGCGGACGCCTAGTGGGAAGCGAAGACCTTGTGGAACTTTACTGCAACTTGTTGTTGTGATCTTAAAGGGAATGCATAGAATAGGTAGGAGCATCGAGACACTTATTTCGGTAGGTGTGGAGCAAAAGTGTAATACTACCCACTTTCTTTAAGGTTTCTTACTCTTTATGAGGACAGCAGCTGGCGGGCAGTTTGACTGGGGCGGTGCCCTGTCGAAAATGTATCGATAGGACCCAAAGATAAGCTCATCCAGCTTGGAAATCTGGAGATGAGTGCGAGGGCAAAAGCTTATCTGACTGTATTCTGAACAGTAAGGAATGCAGAGGTGAAAGCCGGGCCTAGAGAACCCACATGCTTTTTTAATAGAAGCTGTGTCTGATAGAAAAGTTACCCCAAGGATAACAGGCTTGTCGCGCCCGAAAGTTCATATTGACGGCGCGGTTTGGTACATCGCTGTCGGCTCTTCCTATCCTAGCCGTACAGAAGCGGCTAAGGGTGCCGGAGTTCACGTATTAAAAGGGATCGTTAGCTGGGTTAAGAACGTCGCGAGACAGTTTGTATGATATCTACTAGGTGTGTTGTTGTCTGAGTGGAACGAATCTCTAGTACGAAAGGAACGGGATTTGGACGCCTCTGGTGAGCAGTTGTCATTTGGCAGGCTGCATAGCTACGCGTTGTGTGAATAAGAGCTGAATGCATCTAAGCTTGAAGTCATCCGCAAAACGAGACAACAAAGGCCGTCATAGAAGATGACGTTGATAGAGTTGCTGTGTAAGATTCAAGCCTCGGCGAGAATTTCAGCAGACAACTACTAAAAGCCTCAATAATGTTTTTTAAAAATACAAAAGAAATCTTCTACTGCTTATTCATTTGTTTTATTTATCTTTTTTTATAATTCTAAACTAAAAAAATTTATTTATTAACAAGATATTAAATCTATTCTAAAGTTATTAAATTATTAGAAAATTATTTATTAAAAAATTTCTTAGCTTCTTCTGAAAAAGTTAAATAAATAATACACCCTATTAAAAGAAAAAATATAAGAGCATTTAAAGGGGTAAGATTCTTATTTGAAAAAAAACCAGTAAACTGATAAGAGGCAATCAATAATAAAATTAATATTGCAGCCCCTCTTGAAGATTTTTTACCTTTTCTTAGATGAAAAGCAATTATTATCATAAATACCCCCATGATCAATCCAAGAATTGGAAAAAGAATGAAGACAATAAAGCTAGTAGGATCTAACCCATTATTAGCTACAGATTTTGCAGTAATTAAAAGATTAATCCCATTGTATAACGAATAAACAATAACTCCTACACCTAAAATCAAAAACAAATCAATTATATTCCTAAGCCATCTATCAGGATTATTTTCAGGAGTATTAGAGATATTTTGATTAGAAATATTTTGTTTTGAACTATTCTCCTCTTATTTTACCTTAACTTCTTTTCTTTTTTAAAAAGCTCTTTTTGATTAAAAAGCATAATTATTACTGAAATAATCAAAAATAACCAATTCACTAAAACTGCCAATATTAAAAATAAAATTGCAATTAATGATAAAATAAAAACTTTAATATTTTTCATATTAATTAATAAAAAAAGAAATATAAAAAGATAACGAAAAAATAAAAATAAAAATTGATTAAACTAATTTAGTTTAATTATTCTGAGATTCGTTAGATTCTTGATCTGACTCCTTTCTTGATCTGTTTCCATCAAAAGGCCTAGATCTTCTGAATGGTCTTCTTCCACCACCAAATCTTCTTCTATTAAATCTTCTTGGTCTTTCAGCGTTTGGATCAATTGGGACAGCTTCAGATACCTTTAAAGGTCTTCCCTGAATGTCTTTCCCATTAAATTCAGAGATAAACTTTTTAGCCATCTCTTCATCTGTAATAGTAACGAATCCAAATCCTTTAGATCTTCCTGAAAACTTGTTTATAATTAAAACAACTTCTTCAGTAGGATAGTTTGAGAAAAGGTTTTTGAATTCTTCTTCACTAACGCCAAAAGGCAAATTCCCTACATATAACTTCATTTTATCCTCCTTACATACTGGCTTAAGCCATTTTTTATGAATAAGCATAATTTTTATTATTTTTAAACATTTGTTATTTGAGAAAATGGTAAAAATTACTAAATAATCTAAAAAATATTAAAAAATCTATAAACCAAAATTTTCTATAAAATTTTCTATAACCTTATATTCATTTAAAAAAGAATTACCTTTTTCAGTTAAAGAAATAAATTTTTTTTCTTTTCCTTTGTATTTTTCTGTGTTCATTAAAATAAAACCTTTAGAAAGAAGTTCATTCACATATTCCTTAAACATCTGTGGAGAAAGATTAGAGGAATAAAGTAATCTTGTAGGTTTGATGTTTCTTTTTTCTTTTACAGATAATAAAATATCTTTAATGATTTCAAGTCTTTCCCTTTTTTTAATTGCCATTCTTATACTTCTTAATTTTAGTTATCCTAAAGATACTAAAAAGAATTAGAATAAAGAATATGATATTAAGTATTCCTATATCTATGAGAAGTAAGGTATTCCATTTGAAAAATGTTGCTGTAAAAAAATTTAATATCCAAGCAATTAAACCCAATGATAAAGCAAGAATGTAAATTTTAGGAAGAGAAGATTTCTTTTCATTTTTTTTATAATTTTTGAAAAATAAAATTATAGAGAAAGAAAAAATAAGAATTTGAGAGATAAAAAGGAATTTATATGACTCAAAAAAAGAATCAAATAAACTTAAGATTATTGCTATAAGATGAAGGAATATTATTTTTGAATTTATTAAAGAAGAATAAGTTATCTTATGAAGATCAAATTTTTTCCAAATAAGACTATACAATAAAAACAAACCCCCCATTATTAATAAGTATTCAAAGATGAATTGTGAAAAGAATATAGATGTTGTATTTAAGTTAGTAAGGTCTGCTAGAATAAATTTCCAAAAAAATGCTAAACCATAAAATAAGAAACTATTTCTGAAATATCTTAATCCATTATGTAAACTTAATCTAAAATATCTATCAGTTTTAAATAAAATCATTAAAGATATACAAGAAATTATAAAAGCATAAATATATTCTAAAAAATTTTTATTGTTTAAAAGAATATTATAAATATCCATAAAAAATTAAGTTAAAGAATGTATTTAAAGATTTATATATATCATCTGAGAGTTTTTATTAAAGATAATAAATTTAAAAACATTGCAAAAATAATCCAGATTAAATAGAGGAATAAAAGAAAAGAAGATTTCTTTTCTATTCTCCAAATTTTTACAATCAAGAGTAAAGTTAAAATTATAAGTAATAAAATATCTACAAATGCCAAAGCAAGATCTTTTAATCCGAAGTAAAAAAAGCTCCAAAGAAAATTAAAAAATAAATTGGATAAAAATAAAATTTTTATTTTTATAAGAGGTTCTTTGTCTTTTTTTAACATAGCAAGATAAAATGATAAAAAGATTAGAAAAAATAGAATATTCCAAATTATCGGAAAAATAAAGTTGGGTGGAGTTATACTCGGTTTTATAGAATTATACCACTCTGAATTAACTTCTGAAAAAGTGAATAAACTTCCTAAAAAAGCTGTTAGATAAACAAAAAAGAAAGAAAACAAGAGTAGTTTGATTGATTGTTTTTTTTTCATAATATTAAAAATAAGATAAACTTTAAAAACTGTATTATCTCTATAAAATTGAGTTGGGAAGTTAATTTCGGAATCTGCTTTTAAATAAGCAAGTGAAAATAATATTCGCTGATTCTGAGGAAGGTCCGCTCACCCACGTTAATTTATTAACATGAAAAAGCCACCTGTGAAAACAGGTTACTGTGAAGTAAAGCTCTGTTACAGAAACGACACAGCTTATTCAGAGTAATGAAACCTGAGTTGAACTTAGAAGAATAAGATATGATGAGACGAACATCTTGGCTGGTGCAAGGTTAAAAAACCGCTAAGTCAAATGTTAACATGTTCTGTTCGTGAAAACGAAGAACAACAGAAAGCGGCCTAATCCCAACTCCTCTCTTTTTTAAAATTTTTAAATTTTCTTTAAAAACCTTTTAGATATTATTCTAAAAAATTATTAAGAATCGTCAAAGAGGGAAGATGCTCTTATTTCTCCAGCAGCATTATTATAATTCTTAACAATTTCTAAAAGAGCTTTCTCTTCTAATACAGAGAGATTTTTACAATCAAAATAAACAGGCATTGAAGAATCTAAAAAAAATTTATACTGAGAAGCTAATTCAAAAGTTAAATCTACAAAAGAAGTTATCTTATCCTTATCTTTAGGTTTTCTAAAATTATTGTAAATAGAATAGAATCTAACAGAATAAGTGTTATCTGAAAATTTTTCTATTTCTATCTTATCTTCCACAAGATAAAATTAAAATTGTTTATTTTTTAAAGACTATTATAAAATATAAGTTATTTCCAAAACTTTAAAAGTGCAAAAAAATATAGATTATTATGGGGCTATAGCTCAGGGGGAGAGCGCTACGCTGAAGACGTAGAAGTCCTGGGTTCGATTCCCAGTGGCCCCATTTATTAATCAAATATTTTTAGAATTATACCCTTAAAGTCTTATAAATCAAAAGATAGAAAAGATTTATAAAATAAAAGATTGTACTTATAATATGAAAAAAGAGATGAGAAAAAAAAATAAGCAAAGTGTAAGTCACGAAGAGAAATCTAAAGAAAGTCAAAAGATTGTTGGAAATTCTTTAGGTGCTTCTGGGTTTACATTAAGTATAGTAGGTCTTTTCTCTTTAGGAGTATTTGGAGCAATAGCCTCATTTATTGGATTTATTTTTTGTTTTATCCAACAGAGGAATAAAAAAACTAAACTTGGGAAAGCAGGTATGATAATAAATATTATCGCCTTTGTTTTAAGTGTTTTATGGATTTTTGTAATTTATCCTGTAATCTATAAGTCGTTAGGTTATTAGAATCTTCCAAGATAGTTTAATCTATTAAAAACTTCTAAGAGTAAGGAAAAGAAAATATGAAAGACAAAAAAGCAGCAATGGAAATGTCAGTTGGAACAATTGTAACTATAGTTTTACTTATGAGTGTTTTAGTTTTAGGTTTAGTTTTGATTCAAAAGATTTTTAATAGTGGAACAGAAAGCGTTGATAGTATCAATAATCAAGTTAGAAGCAAACTAAATAATCTATTCTCAGAAGAAGATTCAAGTATTGTAATTTTATTGGGAAGCAGTAAAGTTGCAGAAGTTAAAGCAGATAGTTCTTCTTTTGGTGTTGTTTTTGGTGCTAGAACGATAGATGGAACATCCTCCTCAAGAGAAAGATTACAATATAGAATAAGTTTACAAAATGATAGTGATTGTATTAATAAGAATTCTAAATCTTTTGTTGAAAGTTGGTTTAATGGATTAAATAATTGGCAAAATTTTGATGGTTATGATGGAGATAAATCAGAATCAATATTAAGGTTTAGTATTCCTAAAGGAACAGCATTATGCGATCAAAAAGTTTATATTGATGTTAAAGATAATAAATTAAACAAAGATGTAGGTGGAGCTTATTTTACGATTAAAGTTGTAAGAAAAGGTTTATTTTGATTTAATTAAAATTCAAAAAATTCTTTTAAAGTTTTATAGATGAATATGATCAAATATAGGAAAATTATTAAATTAATTTCATTTAATAGTTTTAAGAAAAAATGACATTAAAGATTTATAACACACTAACAAGAAAAAAAGAAGAATTCAAACCTATTATAGATAATGAAGTAAGAATGTATGTTTGCGGACCAACAGTAAATGATGTTCCCCATTTAGGGCATGCAAGACAACAGATAACTTTTGATGTTTTAAGGAAATATCTAATTTATTTAGGTTATAAAGTAAAATTTGTTTCTAATATAACGGACATAGAAGATAAAATAATAATAAAAGCAAGAGAATTAAATGTAGATATAAATGAATTAACTAAGAAAAATGAAATTGCTCACAGAGAAGATTATTCAAAGATTAATGTTATGCCCCCTGATATTCAACCACATGCAACAAAATATGTTAATGAAATGATAGAGTTAATCTCTTTATTAGAAAAGAAAGGATATACTTATAGTATAGAAGGAGATGGGGTTTATTATAATGTCTCAAAATTTAAGGATTATGGAAAACTTTCAAAGATTTCTTTAAAGGATTTAAAGAATAAAAGAAAATTAAAAGATGAATCTAAAGGAAAAGAAAAAAGAGATGAGAAAGATTTTGTTTTATGGAAATTTTCAAAAGAAGGAGAACCTTCTTGGGATTCTCCTTGGGGAAAAGGTAGACCTGGTTGGCATATAGAATGTTCTGCAATGTCCCATAAAGAGTTAGGTAATCCTTTTGATATACACGGAGGGGGACAAGATTTAATATTCCCCCATCATGAAGATGAAATTGCACAAAGTGAAGCAGGTTATGAAAAAAAGATGGTTAACTATTGGGTGCATAATGGAATGGTAAATGTAAATAATGTTAAGATGAGCAAATCATTAGGAAATTTTAAAACAATTAGGGATTTATTAAAAGATTATGATGGAATGGTTATAAGATATTTTGTTTTATCAAACAAATACAGACAACCTATAGATTTTTCTTCTGAAGGATTAAAAAATGCAAAAAATTCTTATGATAGATTAAAAAAATTAATCTCTGAAATAAAAGATGATAATAAAATTAATAAAGAATATTTAAAAGAATTCGAAAAAGCAATGAATGAAGATTTAAATACCCCTAAATCTCTACAAGTTGTCTGGAAACTGGTCAGAGATAAAAAAGCAGAAGGAAAAATCGAAACAATAAAAGCAATTGATAATGTTTTAAGTTTAGATTTGTTAAAAGAAGAATTCATTGAAATCCCTGAAGAAATAAAAAGATTAGTTGAAAAAAGAGAAGAAGAAAGAAAAAATAAAAATTGGAAAGAAGCCGATAGATTAAGAGAAGAAATTAAAAATAAGGGATATAATGTTTTAGACACAAAAGAAGGATCAAGTTTAGAAAGGATTAAATAATAGAATATAAAGATTTTTAAAATCAATATATCTAATAAATTAGTAAAAGAATAAAAAATAAAGATTAATCTTATTCTTAAGATAAAAATATGAATAAAAAATTTAAAAATACAAAGGATATGAAAAGAAATTTTATAAAAAGAGAAGATAATAGAGAAATAAAAGAAATATTAATTGAAAATCTAAATGAAAAATCTTTAAAAAAAAGTGTTGCATTAACAGGGGTTATAGAAAAGATTAGTCAAACAGGAGGTCCAACTATTTTTGAAATAAATGATGGGACAGGTAATCTTTCTTTAAAGGGTTTTGTTTCTCCTGGTGAGAGAGCTTATCCTGAAATAAAAGAAGGGGATTATGTTAAAGTTATAATTTCTTTAGAAGAATTTAATGGAGAGATAGAAGGAGATATAAAAAAGATATTTAAAAAAATTGATGAAGAAAAAACAAAATTAAAAAAAGAGATTGAAAATAGACAAAGAGAAAGGGCAAAAGTTAATCCAGTAAACTTTTTATTTGATGACCCTATCTTATTAAAATTAAGGAATAAATTCATAAATGCAGCAACAGAAATAAGACTTGCTATATTTCAAGGAAGATCTATTATAATAAGACATCATTGTGATACCGATGGATATTCTGCTGCATTCGCATTAGAGAGAGCAATACTCCCTTTAATAGAAAAACAACATATGTCAGAAAAAGCTTCTTGGGAATTTTTTACAAGAGCACCATCAATGGCCCCGTATTATGAAATAGATGATTCTATAAGGGATACTGCATTTTCATTAAAAAATGTTGCAAAATTTTCAAATAAAATGCCTCTTATAATTATTGTAGATAATGGTTCAACCGAAGCAGATTTAATGGCTATAAAACATGGGAAGATTCATGGAGAAAGTTTTATTGTAATTGACCATCATAAATATGAAGAAGATGTTATTTCAAGAGAGGTTATTGAACATATTAATCCATTTTTAGTTGAAGAATCAGGAACAAAAATGTCAGCAGGCATGTTATGTGCAGAATTAGCTAGATTTGTAAATCCAGAAGTTAAAAATATAGAACAGATTCCTGCTCTTGCAGGATTAGCAGACAGAATTTACTTAGAAAATCCAACAGCAGTTGAAAAATATTTAGAAATTGCAAAAAAGCAAGGATATTCTAAAGAATTATTAGAAGATATCTCTTTAGTTATAGAATATATTTCTTCTAAAATAAGATTTATGGAAGTTAGAGAGTATATAGAAGTTTTATTTGGAGAGCCAAGAGATAAACAAAAAAATCTTATAGAACTTATGGCACCATTTATAAAAGAACTTGATGAAAAAGGATTGAATATTGGGAAGTCAAATGCAAAATTAGAGAATATTAATGGCATAACATTACAATTAGTTTATATTGAAGAAACTTATCCCGGATTTGGTTTTTTTCCAAAACCAGGAAGGAGTATCGGATTATTACATGATAATTTACAATATGAAAAAAAATTAGACAAAGTGGTTTCTATCGGGGTTATGGAAACAGCTATGACTTTTAGGGCTACTGATAACTCTAATTTTTCTGTACATGACTTAATAAAATTTTTGAATGAAAAAATTCCTGAAGCTTTTGTTGAAGGGGGTGGACATAAAAATGCTGGTTCAATTACATTTTTACCAAATAAAAAAGAGAGAATTGTAGAACTTGTTAAAGAATTTATTAAAAAAAGAACAATTTAAAATAAAATGAAAAAATATAGAAGAGGGATATTCGCAGTTGTTTATAGAATAAAAAATAATAAAATAGAATATTTGATTCTAAAAAGAAAATTGCACTGGAAAGGGTTTGAATTCCCTAAGGGGGGATTAAAATTTTTAGAACCAAAAATTTTGGGGGTTAAAAGAGAAGTAAAAGAAGAGACAGGATTAAAAATTTTAAAGATAAAAAAATATAATGTACTGGGTTTTTATGATTATAATAAAAAATTAAAAGATAGAAAAAACATGATTGGACAAGAATTTTCTTTGTATAGTGTAATGGTTGAAGATGGAGAAGTAAAATTAGATAATTTAGAACATGAATCATATGAATGGTGTGATTTCAAAAAAGCTTTAAAAAAATTAACTTGGGAAAATCAAAAACAATGTTTAATTATTCTAAATGAAGAATTAACAAAAAATTAAATTAAAAGACAAAAGATATAAATTTAAGATTTAATTAAAGATTATGAATTTTAGAGAATTTACTACAAAAACAGGAAAAAAAATATTTCTTGGGAAAAGTGCAGAGCAAAATGAAATTTTAATGAAACAATACATGTTAAAAGAAAATATAATCTTGCATACAGAAAAACCAGGAAGTCCATTTGCTGTAATTTTAGATTTAAATCCTTTAAAAGAAGATATTAAAGAGGCTGCAACATTCTGCGCATTAAAAAGTAAAGATTGGAGAGATAATCAAAAAGATGTGATTATAAATATTTTTTCAGGGAAAGATGTTTATAAAGATAAGAATATGCCTGCAGGAACATTTGGGGTAAAAAAATCTCAAAAATTAAGAATAAAAAAAGAAGAAATCTTAAAATTAAAAGATAGAATAGAAATATTAGAAAAACAAAAAGAATCTTTTTTAAATGATAAAAAACAAGAGAATAAAAAAGAAAATGTTCTTTTTAAGATAAAAAGGATATTTAATAAATTAAGTACTAATAGAATTAATAAAAAATAAAACTAAAAAAAATGACATCAAAAGAAATACAACTTGGTAAGAGTGGACTAACAGAAAATTTTATTGAAACACTTAAAGGGTATTTTAAAAAAAATGATAGTGTTAGAATTTCTGTATTAAGAAGTGCAGGGCATGAAAGAGATAAGATAAAAGAATATGAACAAAAACTTTTAAAAGAGCTCGGGGCAAATTATACATCAAAGACAATCGGGTTTAAAATAATTTTAAAGAAATGGAGAAAACCAAGAGTTTAATTTAGGAATTGATTTTAGAAATTAGTCCAAGTTTATTTTTATTTTATAACCTCTTTTATAAAGTTTAGAGTTATTATTTTTAGAATTACTATCTGTTTGTTATAGAGATTTATATACTTTTATAAGATTAATTAACAGCTATAAAATTAACAACTAGCTGAAGAAGAACTTCCTGTTCCTGCTCCAAATCCTGCAGAAGCACTTGTTGTTGACAAAGATTGAGAACATTCAGATGGAACATTATTAAATGCAGAACATATTGCTTCTTTAACTGCTTCTTGATTTCTGCTTAATTGAGAATTAACACCATTAATTAAGACTGTTGGAGATCCTGAAATTCCTTTAGATTGAGAATTTTGTACTTCAGCATTGTATAAAGACTCCCCTTCTGATTTCATACAAGAATCAATCTTTGAGGAATCAATCCCAAATTGAGAAAATAAAGCTTTTAATTTAGGTGCTAAACAAGTTGCATCCCCATTACATGAACCTATAGAAGTATTTTCTGCAAACGCTAAATCGTAATCTAATAATTTGTCTGGATAATATTTTTCTATACAAAGTTGTCTTTCAGCTTCTACTTTTTCAAAATCTCCGTGCATTGCTCCAATTTGTCTAATCTTAAAATCAATTTTATCCTTGAATAACTTTACAACAGGAATCATTGCTTTTTCCATTTGTAATCCATATGGACAATAAGTAAAGACATATAATTCTACAGAAGGTTTATCTGATTTAGGGATTTCTTTTTGAGTATTTGAATTAGAAGAAGATTGTTGAACTAATCCCACGGGAATTAAAGATTCAATAATATTTTTTCCGTCTTTTGTCATATATAAAAGAAAAGAATTTCCTTGATAACTTACATTCATTTCATAAAGACCTGAATTTTCTTTTACTGAATTTAAAGTTAAGCCTTCAACACCTACAGATTTATAAAAATTAATTAAATCAGATCCTGCTTTATTAGATGAAATAACCTTTCCTGTAATACAAGATCCTGAAAAAATTCTTATTAAAAGAAAAAGAGATAATATTAACAAGATTATTGATGCAAGAATCCAAGGATTTTTTCTTGCTTTTTCAATAAAATTATTTTTTTTATTGTGTTTATGAAAAGAAGATTCTTCTTTTTTTTCTTCAACCATTTTTCTTTAAAAGAAAGTTTATTTAAAAACTTTGTGGAACTTAGTTTTGAATTAATTTATTTATTTAGAAGTAGAAAAGTTAGAAAAAGGTATAAAAAGACAATTGAATAAAATAAAAATGAAGGGTAAGTATAATGTTAGAAAAAAATATTTTAGAGAATAATAAAGAAATAAATTCTATTGATGAATTTATAAAAAATCAGAATAATTTTTATGCATATTTTGTAGATTATTGCGAATGGGGGTTATCAAAAAGAAAAAAAGATTATTTTAAAGAATTTCAAGAAAGATACCCCAAATTTGAAAAAGAATTGACCGAGAGAATTAGTAATTTAATAAAAGAATCTGGAGTAGAAATTTTATACAAAATAAAAAATTTTCCTTATGAAGATTTATTTAAGGCATATTCTAAAATGGTTGATATAATTAAAGAAAAAAATTTGAATAATGGGGATGTTGGATTTTTAATAAAATAGTAATAAGTAGTAATTAATATGTTAAAGAGACAGTAAGAACAATAAAAGTAAGATAGAAAGATAATTAAGAATTGTTAAAACAAGAATAAATAAATATTAAAACTAAAAGTCTTTCTTTATTTTATGTATGACATAATAATTGGGAGAGATGAAACAGATAAGAAGAATTTTGGTGATAAAGGATTAATTTATATTGGCAAAGGCTATGTAAAAATGGGAAGATATACTTCTTTAAGCAATAAAATTTTTCTTGATGCAATTAGGAATCATGTAATTTTGATAGCTGGAAAAAGAGGTTCTGGAAAGTCTTATACTTTAGGAGTTATTGCAGAAGAATTAACAAATATGGAAAAAGAAATAAAACAAAATATTGCCCCTTTAATTTTTGATACTATGGGGATTTATTGGACAATGAAATTTGAAAATGAAAAGGATAGAAAATTAATGCAAGAATGGGAATTAAAACCAAAAGGTCTTGATGTAAAAGTATTTGTACCTTTTGGTTATTATGAAGACTATATAGAAAGGGGAATTCCTGTTGATGAAAAATTTGCATTAGATATTCAAGAGATGAATGTTGAAGATTGGATAATAACATTTAATCTTGAGATGGTTGATCCTGTTTCTATACTAATTGGAAAGATAATCAGTAAATTAAAAAAAGAAATGCCCTCTTTTAATCTGAATAATATTATTGAAGAGATAGAAAAAGAAGAAAAATATGAAATACAAATAAAAAATGCTGCAATAAACTTATTTGAAGGTGCAAAAAGTTGGGGGATTTTTTCAGAAGGAGGAACAAATACAAGAATTGAAAAATTGATAAATCCTGGATTTACTTCTGTTTTAGATTTAAGTGTTTATAATAGTATAGGGCCATTCAATGTAAGAGCTTTAGTTATAGGTTTAATTTCAAGAAAGATTTTTAAAAAAAGGATGGAAGAAAGAAAAAAAGAAGAAATCGGTTCTCTTTCTCAAATTTCTAGTTTGGAGATTGAAAAAAATAAAAAAGAGAATCCTTTAATCTGGATTTTTATAGATGAAGCTCATGAATTTCTCCCATTAAGAGGAAAAACTCCTGCAACAGATGCATTAGTACAACTTTTAAGAGAGGGTAGACAACCAGGAATCTCTCTTGTTTTAGCTACTCAACAACCAGGTCAAATTCATAGAGATGCAATGACTCAAGCAGATATTGTTATAGCTCATAGATTAACTAGTAAACCAGATTTAGATGCTTTAAGTTATATAATGCAGAGTTATTTATTAAAAGGAATAAATGAGTATATGAATGAACTTCCTAATTTAAAGGGGAGCGCAATTGTTTTAGATGATAACTCTGAAAGAATTTATCCTGTAAGAATAAAGCCAAGATTTACTTGGCATGGGGGTGATTCACCAACAGCTTTGATTACAAAAAAAGAGATTTAAGAAGATAAGTAAAAAGAAGTAAAAAGATAAAAATTAGAAACAAATAGTTTATAAAGGTATAATAAAGCCTAGATTTATGGAAAAAGAATTGTCTAGAATAGAAGAGATAGTAAAAATTAATAATGCAGTAGTAAGATCTATAATAAAGGGATTTAAAGAAGAAAATCCTTCAGTTATTGATGCAAGACCAAAAATAGAAAATAATCCTTTGAATATTTACTGTTCAGACTGTAATGATAATAAAAGTATGACAATAGTTAGAATAACTGGGACAGAAGGATATAGTCATGTTAGAGCTAATGGAGAAATAGTAAGGAGGATAAGAGAATATACAACCAATCCTGTTATGGCATATTGTAAAAGGTGTAATAAATATTTTTTTGAAGAGGAAAATATATCAAGGCTATATAAAAAATAAAAACAGAGGTTTTATAAACCATAATTGTAATAAGATTATATTCAATACGGCTTCGGCTGTTCTAATTCCGAAAGGAATGAATAGATAAAATGGAAAAAACAAATCCTGTTTATGAAATGGATCCACAAGAGTATAACTTAAAGTTAGCTAATGCTCTAAAAGAGATACAAGAGTTTAAAGAACCAGAATGGGCAAGATTTGTTAAGTCTTCTTCAAGTAAAGAAAGACCTATAGAAGACGAAGATTTCTGGTATAAAAGAGCAGCAAGTATATTAAAACAGATTTATAAAAGAAAAGTTGTAGGTGTAAGCAGACTTAGAACAAAATATGGAAGTAAAAAGAATCGTGGTTCAAAACCAGAAAGATTTGTTAGAGCAGGAGGAAAAATAATAAGAACAATTTTACAACAATGTGATAAAGCTGGTTTTACTATTTGCATCAAAGACCCAAAGAGTGTTAGAGACAAAAAAACAGGAAGACAGATAACAGATAAAGGGAAGAAATTTATGGAGGAAATCAAATGAATTCTGAAAAAAAAGAAAAAGATATTTCGAAAAAAAAAGAGGAAATGAAGAAAAAAGAGATAAATTCTAAAAAAGAAAAAATTGAAAAAAAGAAGACAAATGGTAAATTAAACGAAAAAGAACAAGAAGTAAAAAAAGAAGAAAACAAAAAGATTTTGAAGATTTTGAAAAGGAGCAAGAAACAAAAAGCAATGGAAGCAAAAAAAGCTACTCTCGCTGTTAAGAATAGACAAACAAAATGGGCTCCTGTTTGGGTTGTATTAAAAAAATATGGTGCTGGTAAAAAAATACATCCTGCATCAATTACTGCTTATAAAAGATCTTGGAGAAGGACAAAATTACATATTAAACCTAGAAAAATAAGAAAATCACATATGGGATAAAATGGAAAAAGAAAATAATAATCGCATTGAAAGAGAATACACAATTCCATTAAGAAAAAGATGTAATGTTGTTCCAAGATATAAAAAAACAAATAAAGCTGTAAAAACAGTGAAAGAATTCTTAGTAAGACATATGAAAATAAGAGATAGAGATTTAAATAAAATAAAAATTGATAAATATTTAAATGAATTTCTTTGGATGAGGGGGATAAAATATCCTCCATCAAAAGTAAAAGTAAAGGCAATAAAAGAGAATGATATTGTTAAAGTTGAATTATTAGAACTTCCTGATAAAATAAAATACAAAAAATTAAGAGAAGAAAGAATATTAGAAGAAGGAAAAGAAAAAGCAAAGAAGAAAAAAGAAGAAAAAATTAAACAGGAAGAGAAAAAAGAGATAACAGAAGAAGAAAGTGATAAAAAAGAATTAGAGGAAGAACAGAAAGAGAAAGAAGTAGCAGTTATTGAACAACAAGAAAAAATTGAAAAACAAGAATCTAAAAAATTAAAACATGAAACAAAAGCAGAATCACCAAAAGAACAAAAAAATAAAAAAGTGAGTTATAATAGAAGTTCACAAGGTCATTAAAGAGGTAATCTTTTTATAGCTGTATTTTAATTATCTTTTATGAATAATAAAAAAATTTCTTTAAACAAAAATAAATACTTCTCTTATTGTATAAATGGTTTTGCAGAAGGCTGTAAATATTGCGTAAAGGGTGAAAAACTTGTTTTATTCATAAACGGGAAATGTAAAACAAATTGCTGGTACTGTTCTTTGAGTAATGAAAGAAAAAAACAAGAACAAAGCTTTGCAAATGAAAGAGAAATAAAAGATATAAAAGATTTATTTGAAGAGGTAAAACAAAGCAAGTCTACTTCTGCTGGGATAACTGGTGGAGACCCTCTTTTATCGATAAAAAAAACAATGAAATATTGCAAATTTTTAAAAGAGAAATTTGGAAAAAATTTTCATATACATATATATCTTTCAACAAAATTTGTTAATAAAAAAAATTTAAAAAAATTATCAAAGTATATTGATGAAGTAAGATTTCACCCTTTATTTCTTATAAATAAAAATGAGACTAATAAGGATTTAGAAAAGATAAGATTAGGGAAGGAGATTTTCGGTGTGGAGAATAATGGAATAGAATTGCCAATGATTCCTAATCAAAAAGAAGAAATTTTAAGTTTTATAAAAAAATGTAAAAATGATGTAAGTTTTGTAAATTTGAATGAGTTTGAATTATCAGAAACAAATTTTAATTTTGTAACTAAAAATTATAAATTAAATCAAGGAGGTTATGTTATAAGTGATAGTATAAATGCAGGAATATGGATATTAAAAAATATTATTAAAGAAAAGATTAATTTAAAGGTTCATTTATGCACTGCTGAATTAAAAAATAAAACTCAATTTGTTAATAGATTAAAAAGGTATAATGTATTACCTTATGGAAAAAAAACAAAAGAAGGAACAGTAATTTATTTAAGTGTTTATCCTGAAAAAGATAAAAAAATTAAAAAATTAAAAAAAGAAATTCACTCTGGATTTATAGATTATAAGAAAAATAGAATTTTAATTGATAATAAAACAGCATTAAAATTATTAAAAATAAAAAAATATAAAATAATAAGAACAGAAGAATTCCCAACTTATGATAGGTTAGAAGTAGAAAAAGAGGAAATAAAATGAATGAAGTTCTTGAAATTAGAAAAAAATTAGATGAATTAAAAAATGAAGAGAAAGCAATAAAAATAAAAAGATATCTTAAATCTCCTTATGAATTTTACGGAATAAATATTCCAGAATTAAGAAAAATTTCAAAGAATTATAGAAATTTAGAATTTGATAATTTTCTTTCTTTATTTAATGAGTTATTTGAAAGCAAGAATCATGAAGAAATGTCTCTTGCATTGTTTTTAATGGAATATTACTTTAATAAAAATCCTGAAAAATCTTGGATTTTTTTAATGAACAAATTAAATAAAATAAAAACTTGGGATCATGCGGACGAAGTAGCAACAGCAATTTTAGGGAAGATTCTTCTTAAAAATTTAACTTTTATGAAACAGATTAAAGAGATGAGTAAAAACAAAAATCCTTGGATAAGAAGAATTGCAATTGTTTCAAATCTTCCTTTAATAAAGAAAAATAAAATTGAATTAACTCTGATTATGAGTGAATATTTAGTTTATGATGAAGATGTTTATGTTCAAAAAGGAGTAGGTTGGATGTTAAGAGAAGCAGGTAAAAAAGATAGAATAGGAATAAGAAATTTTATTTTGAATCATTTGGATATGAAATCTTATGCATTTTCTTATTCAACAGAAAAAATGTTAGAATTAAGAGAGATAAGAAAAGAAAAAATTAAGAAAAAAAATTAATTGCTTTTTTACACAAATTTAATAATTCTAAATCTTGGTTAGAAATAAAATTTTGGAGTTCTTTTTCTTTTATCCATTTATAATTTAAAATTTCATTTTTTTCAATTTTTATGTTATTATCTTTTAATTTCCCTAAATAATATAAACAATAATGATAATGATCTTCTTTGATCAAATGTTTATTAATATAAAAGGGGAAAACCAAATTGTTACCTTTAAAATCAAATGGTTTTTTGTAAGAAATTAATTCCAGTTCAGAATTTATTTCTTCTTTAATCTCTCTTTTTACAGCTTCATCAGGAGTTTCGTTTTTTTCTATATGGCCTCCTGGAGGCAACCATTTGTTTAATTTTTTGTGATGTATCAAAAGAATTTTATCTTTTTCAACGATTAATGAAGCAACAACAATATCCAATGAATAAACCATGAATAAGAAAAAACAAAATACTTTAAAAGAAATTATATAATTAATTATACATGATAAATATAGATATAAAAGAAATAAAAAAAGAAAAATCAATAAAAGAACTTCTTGAATTTGGGATAATAATTTTAGATAAGCCTTCAGGTTTTACTAGTTTTGAAGTTAGTGATCATGTTAAAAAATTATTAAATTTAAAGAAAACAAGCCATTTTGGAACTTTAGATCCTATGGTCACAGGAGTTCTACCTATTGCTTTAGGAAGAGCATGCAAATTAACAGGATTTTTTCTTGGAGAAGACAAAGAATATGAAGGAATTATGCATATACATGAGGACATCTCAATTGAAGAGATAAAAAAAGCCATAAATGAAAAGTTTGTTGGAAAAATAAAACAATTGCCCCCCGTTCGTTCAAGTGTAAAAAGACAAGAAAGAGAAAGAGAAATAAAAAAATTTGAATTAATTGAAAAAAACAATAAGGATATCTCTTTTAGAGTAGAATGTCAAGGGGGGACTTATATAAGAAAACTTATTCACGATTTAGGTGAAGAAATAAAAATTGGCGCACATATGACAAAACTAAAAAGAATAAGAGCAGGAATATTCACAGATAAAAATATGATTTCTAAGGAAAAATTGGAAAGAGCTGTTGAAGAATACAAAAAAGGAAATGAAGAAAATCTTAAAGATATAATAATTCCTGCAGAAATAATCTCTAAGGTTTATCCTGTTCTTGAAATAAAAAAAGAAGACGTTGATAGGGTATTACATGGAGCGCCTATTAAAGAAGAGATGATTTTCAACAAAAAAGAGAACTATAATGAAGAAGAAAATAAAAATAATATCATATGTGTATTTAATGAAAGAAAATTTATTGGAATGTTTAAAATAGTTAATAAAAAAGAGGCATTTGCTCTTCCTTTGTTTGTTTTCCAAGAAATAAGATAGTTTTTTAATAAAGGTTTTATTAGAATTTTTATGAGAGAATTTGTTTATTTTTCACAAAGTGCTAGAACTTCTGGAAATTTTGATATTAACAATTTAATGCAAGCAGGAAGAATGGATATCGCAATACACAGCTTAATTCAAGGATTATTTTTGTCCCATGATTTTAGAAAAGATGTAAAATTCCATTTTGTTTTTTATGGAATGCCTGATCCACCAAAGCACATTTCAATACAAGTAAAAGATGGTTTAGAAATTTCAAAAAAAGATATTGGTAATTTAATAAAAAAAATTCTTTACAAATATAAAGAAGGTGAAAATAAAGAAGTTTTTCCAGGTTGTTTTATAGAGAAAAAAAGTTTTTTAAAATTAATAGAAGAATTAAAAGATGAAAATAAAGAAATTTATTTATTAGATAAAAAAGGAGAAAATATAAGAGGAATAGAAATAAAAAAAGATTGTGTCTTTATCTTAGGAGATCATGAAGGATTACCAAAAAAAGAATTAAAAAGAGTTAAAGAGATTTCAAATTTAGTTTCTGTTGGCAATAAAATGTATTTTGCTTCACAAGTTGTTGCAGTAGTCAATAACGAATTAGATTACAGAGGGATTTAAAAATAAGAGAAGATTAAAAAAGAAGATGGAAAAAATGAAAAAGTTGATAATCTTTTTAATAATCTTTATTACAGGGATGCTTTTTATTTCTAGTTTTAATACATATGAAAATGAAGTATCTCAAAATAAATTATCAAAAGAATTTGAAAAGAATAATAGATTAGAATTGATTGTTACATTGAATAATAGCAATATTAGCGAGATTGATCATATTTCTAATGGAAATATAAATATTTTGAGTTTTGGAGATAATAAAAATGAAGAAAGCAAAATATTAATGAAAGTTAATCAATCTGAATTTAATGAACTTTTATCAAATAAAGGGGTAAAATCCTTGGAATATAATCATAAAGTTTCTTTACTTATGAATGATGTTGTTAATATTGTTAATGCAACTAAGATTTGGGATTATAAATTAAATGGGACAAACCTTAAAGGAGATGAACAGAGTGTTTGTATTATAGATACTGGGATAAACTATTCTCATGAGGATTTTGGAAGTTGTAGCAGTATCGCTAATTGTAATAAAGTAATTTATGGTTGGGATTATATTAATAAAGATAATGACCCTATGGATGATAATGGACATGGTAGTCATGTTGCAGGGATCTTAGTAGGGAATGGAACAACTACAGGTATAGCCCCTAATGCAAAAATTGTCGCTATGAAAGTTCTTAATTCTACTGGTGAAGGAAGTTATAGTGATGTTATAAGCGCTATGCAAGATTGTATCAGTCTATCTTCTCAGTATAATATAAGTGTGATAAGTATGAGTTTAGGGACAATTGAAATTTTTAATAATTTTTGTGATAATAATCCAAATTATTCTAGTTATAAAGATCTAATAAATGAAGCTGTTTCAAAAAATATTTCTGTTGTTATAGCTACAGGAAATGATGG
>JAAZNJ010000013.1 GCA_012798335.1 Candidatus Woesearchaeota archaeon
TATGTTCTTTTTTCTATGTTCATTATCTCTATTCAATTTTTTATTTTCTTTTTATGCTATTTAGATTTTTATTTAAATTTATTTTTAATCTTTATTCCTCTTATTTATTTCGTCTAAATGTAATTGATGCATTCTTTTTAAAAAATCTTGCTTATCTTCAATTCTTATTAAATCAGATTGTCCTTCTAAGATTAAATTCAAAGCAAATGGGCTTGGAATCTCAACGTCTCTTATTTTAATTTTTATTTTTCCTTCATTGAACCATTTTAAAACAAGTTTAGCATTTTCAATGTCCATTAAATCTTCTAAAACTTCTCTTCTCGCTTCTCTCAATATAGGAAAGTTAGCTGAAATTTTTTTAACAGAAGATAAAATAAAATGACTTCTCATTTGTTGTTTTCCAACTGTTCTTGTTTTTCCTTTATAATTTCTTAAAATCATTAAAGAACGAACAGCACAATGCCTAAATCTTCTTGCAAGAATATCTGTCCTTTCAATTGCTTCTCTTAAAACTTCTTTTAAATTTTCATGATTTAAAAAATTCATAACTTTTTCTATATTCATTTTTTCTCCTGCAATATAAAAACCATTATCATTTATTCCTAATTCTATATCTCTTGTCCCTATTCTCCCTAAAAGAAATCCAATTGCTCTTGATAAAGCATCATTAACTCTCCTACCGTACATTGAATGGAATATTAAATAATTCTTTTTGTCATGATATCTTTCAATCAGAAAAATTGAGGGGGTTGGTATTTCTAAAAATTCAAATTGTTCATAAAAATAATTATAAAGAGATTCTGCAGAATTTTCTTTTATATATAAATAATCTTGAATAAATTTTATTATCTCTTTTTTGCTTTCTTTTTTTCTTAATTTTTCACTCATTAAAGTTCTAAACCTATTTATTTCTAAAGCAGAATCAAAACTCAAAGGTAACATCTCACTAAACCAAGAAGGAATTGTGGGGGGTCTATTAACACTATTTTTAACATAGACGTTCATTCCTTTTGTGTATAAGTAAATATATTTTTTACCCCCTAAAACAAAAACATCTCCTTTTTTCATTCTTTCTAAAAAACCTTCGTCAATCATACCAATCATCTCTCCTGAAGGAGATAATTTAACTGTTATAAAAGATTCTTCAGGTATTGTCCCTATATTTGTTAAATAAATCATTCTTGCTAATTTTCCTTTTTTTCCTATCTGTTGAGTTTCTTTATCATACCAAATTTTTGAATAAACATTATCTTTTTCTAAATCATATTCTCCTGCAAGATAACTTAAAACATCAAAAAAATCATCTTTTAATAAATTTGAATAACAATAACTTTTTCTTATTAAAGAAAAAATCTCTTCTATTTTCCAAGTTTTATAAATACACATTCCATAAATTTGCTGACTTAAGACATCTAAACAATTTTTAGGAAAAAATATTCTATTTATTTTTTTCTCAATCATTTCTTTTTGTATAACACTACATTCTACTAAATCGTCTCTATCTAAAACAATGAATCTTCCTTTTGCCATATCATGCAATTTATGTCCTGCTCTTCCTAATCTTTGCAATGCTCTTGAACTTGATTTAGGGCTTCCTAACATTATAACTAAGTCAATATAACCAATGTCAATCCCTAATTCTAAACTTGTAGAACAAACAACAACTTTTAGTTTTCCTTGTCTTAATCTCTCTTCAATGTCAAATCTATGTTCTTTACTTAAAGAAGAGTGATGAGCAGCAATATTATCATCACCATAAACAGTAGGAAAATTTTCTTTTAAATGATTAACAACTCTTTCTGTTGCGGATCTTGTATTTGTAAAGATTAAAGTTGTTTTATGCTCTTTTATCAAAGAGTCAATTAAAGAATAAAGATTATATTGTAAATTTTTTTCTTTTGATAAATCTTCTAAATTTAAAACTTGAACATCTAATCTTTTTTGTAATTCTACTTCAGCAATTAAAACTTCCCTATCATTATCAATTCCAACAAGAAATTTTGCAACTTCTTCTAAAGGAGAGATAGTGGCACTTAACCCAATTTTAACAGGCCAAATTAAACTCACTTCATTTAATCTTTCTAAAGTTAAACTTAGATAAGTACCTCTTTTATTGTCTAATGCATGAATTTCATCAACAACACAAAACTCAATGGATCTCATAGATTCAACAATTTTCTTTGAAGTTAAAATTATAGCTAATGACTCTGGAGTTGTTATTAAGATATGTGGAATTTTTTTAGTCATTCTTGTTCTTTCTGCTGTTGTTGTATCTCCTGTTCTTAAACCAATTCGAATTTTTTGTAATTTTATCTTTTTTGATTCTGCTATTTTGTATATTTCATCTAAAGGTTCAATTAAATTTTTATTTATGTCATTGCTCAATGCTTTTAAAGGAGAAACATAAACACAATAGACTTTGTCTTCTAATTGATTTTTTTCAGCAAGTATAATTAGATAGTTTAATATTCCTAAAAAAGCAGTTAAAGTTTTTGTTCCACCTGTTGGTGCAGATATCAATATGTTTTTTCTCTCCCAAATATTTAAAACCCCATATCTTTGAGTTAAAGAAAATTCTTTAAATTTAGAAAAAAACCACTCTTTAACAAGAGGATGAAGAATTTTTTCTATTTCTTGATTTTCTCTTATTTCTACTTTAAGAATCTCTGTCATAACTCAATTAGTTCATTCTTGTATTTTAAATCTAACTAAAATTTTTAAATTGATCAAAAATCACCAAAACCTTTAAATATTAACCATTTTTCAGTAACAAATGGGACAAAAACAATATACCTGGCAAATTGGAGAAAAAAAAGGAGGAATTCAAGAGAGTTGCCTTTATTTATTAAATAAAAACAGATTAGAAAAAAACAAGTTAGAAAATATTTTAGATGTTGAAAATCCTAAATTTTTATATACTGATAAAGAAATAAAACCCCATAGATTAACTCTTATAACATTCCCTGAAGAATTTATTAAAGATAACAAACAAAAATATCAAGGAGAAACTGATAGTATTTTATCTCTTCGTATAATTAATCCTCAAAGTATAAATAGAGAAGCAATAACTGATATGTATTTTTATAAGGGAAAATTTGTTTCAGGTTCTTTCTTTGGTGGCCAAAATTTTGATATAAGTCAGATAAAAAGAAGTTTAAATTTTTATTTTAATATGTCGGGAATAGAGGGGTTTGGAGATTATCTTCCTGAATTTATAAAACAATCAAATTTATCAAAAGAACAAAAAGAAGCTGTGAAAGATTTAATAGAATAATTATTTAACAAAATCTTATTTTATGAATTATTCTACAAAAATTCCTGGTTTCGCTGGTTTAGCTTTGCTTGATTTACCTTGAGGGTCATATTTATCTTTATCATTAACTGCATAAACTTTAGTTGGTTTTCCAATTCTCTTTGTTAAAATTTCTTCATTATAAATTTCAAGTTCATTAGGCATAACATAAACATAAACTTTTTTTGCTTCTTGATTATTTTTTTCCTTTAAGATATTTAAGACACTTATTATATCTCCTACTGTTTTATCAAATGTTTTTTCTTGCTCTTCTAATTTTTCATTTATTTTAGATTCATCAGCAACAGGCCAGCTTTCTAAGCTAATAAAAGTTTTATTTCCTAGTTTATGCCACAATTCTTCTGCTATATGGGGACAAAAAGGGGATAAAAGTTTTATATAATTTTCTAAATCTTTTTTTGCAATTTCTTTTTCTTCTAATATTATGTCAAAGAATTTTCTTAATTTTATTATAGCTAAATTATATTGTAATTTTTCTAAATCTTGAGTTGTTTCTTTTATAAGTTTATTAATTTTGCTTTGAACTCTTAAACTTGAAACACCGAGTGTAGCATTTTGAGAATAAACAAAAAACTTTTTTATGAATTTATGCATACTTTCAATTCCTGTTGAACTCCATGCAGAATCTTTATCAGGAGAAGCCATTGAAACTAAAAATATTCTCAATGTGTCTGCACTATACTTTTTTGAAACATCTAAAGGGTCAATAACATTCCCCTTTGATTTCGACATAACACTACCATCTTCACCATGAACCATTCCTTGATTAAATAGATTATAAGTGGGTTCGTCTAAATCTAAAAGCCCTAAATCTCTTAAAAATTTAGTATAAAATCTAAAGTAAATTAAATGCATACAAGCATGTTCTGCTCCTCCTATATACAAGTCAATAGGATTCCAATATTCTACTTTGTCTTTATTAAATATTCTTTCTTTGTTTTTGTTATCACAATACCTTAAAAAATACCAAGAAGAATTAACAAAAGTGTCCATTGTGTCTGTTTCTCTTCTTGCTTTTCCTCTGCATTTAGGGCAGGTTGTTTCTATAAAGGGTTTATAATCAATTAATGGATTTTTTTCATTATTAAAATTAATATCTTCAGGAAGGGTTACAGGCAAATCTTTTTCAGGGATAGGAACAATTCCACATTTATCACAATAAACAATAGGTATAGGTGTCCCCCAAAATCTTTGTCTAGAAATAAGCCAATCTCTTAATCTAAAATTAATAACCTCTTTTGCAAGTCCTTTTTTCTTTAAATAAGTTGTAATTTCTTTTTTTGCTGTTTCATTATCTAATCCATTAAATTCTTTTGAATTAATTAAAACACCTTCTTCGGAATATGCTTTAATTAAAATATTCTCATTATCTTTTTCTCTAGGAGAAAGAATAACTTGCTTTATTTTTATGTTGTATTTTTTAGCAAAATCAAAATCCCTTTGATCATGGCTAGGAACAGCCATTACTATTCCTGAACCATAGTCTGCAATCACAAAATTCCCCGCATAAATCGGAATTTTCTCATTATTTATAGGATTTATAGCATAATTTCCTGTGAAAACACCTTCTTTTTCTAAATCTTTCAAATCTTTTTCAGAGGTTGATCTCAATTTTTTCAAGAAAGTTTCAACTTCCTTTTTTTGTTCTTTTGTAACAATCTCATTTAATTTAGGATGTTGGGCAGATATTACCATAAATGTAACACCAAACAAAGTATCTGGTCTTGTTGTGAAAACAGGCCATTTTTCATTATTTATTTCAAATAAAATTTCAGTCCCATAACTTTTTCCTATCCAATTTTTTTGCATTATCTTAATTCTTTCAGGCCAATTCTTAAGAGTTTCAATTCCCTCGTATAATTCATCAGCATAAGCTGTTATTTTAAAGAACCATTGATCCAAATGTTTTATTTCAACATTAGTATCAGTATGTCTCCAACATTTTCCATTGTTCACTTGTTCATTTGCTAAAACAGTATTACATTTTGGACACCAATTAACAGCAGAAGTTTTTTTGTAAGCTAACCCTTTTTCAAACATTTTTAAAAAAATCCATTGATCCCATTTGTAATAATCTGGATTATGACTTTCAACCATTCTTGTCCAATCATAAGTTAAACCTAATTTTTTTTGTTGATTAATAAATGAAGAAATAGCTTGTTCTGTAAATATCTTAGGATGAGATTTTGCTTTAATTGCAGCATTCTCAGCAGGCAAACCAAAAGAATCAAAACCCATCGGATGCAAAACATTAAATCCTTGCATTATTTTAAATCTCGCTTGAATATCACCAATAGTATAATTAAAGGCATGACCTATATGCAAACCTGAAGCAGAAGGATAAGGGTACATTTCAACAATATAATATTTCTTTTTTTTAGGATTCTCTTTAGCTTCAAAGATTTTATTCTTTTCCCATTCATTCTGCCATTTTTTTTCTATTTCTTGAAAATCAATGTTCTCTTCTTTTTCCATTTTTTATAAAAAGAAGGTATTTATTTAAATATTTTGATTAAAAAGTTATATTAAACCTGTTATAAAACATTTTAAGAAGATGCAAGAATATAATCCATAAAAATTTTATTTCAAAAGATTTATAAATATATATGAATTTTGTTTCATATGTCAAAGAATTCATGTAAATGTTTAAAAGAAAAACATTATGAAATATTCTTTTTGAATTTAGCAAATCCATTAAAAATGAAAATAATCCTTTTGTTAAGAGACAAAGAAATGAATGTCTCAAAAATTGTCAAAGAGTTAAAAACAGATCAAAGTAAAATCTCTCATGCTTTAAAATCATTAAGAGAATGCAAACTCTTATTAACAAAAAAATCAGGAAAAGAAAGGATATATTATTTGAATAAAAAAACAATAATACCAATTTTAAAAATAATAGAAAAACATGTTTTATGCTATTGCAATGAAGGATGTACACGATTAAATTCCTCATTAAATCAAGATAAAACTAAATGAAAAAAATTCGATCTTAAAAAATGAAAAATCAAATAAAAAATGAAA
>JAAZNJ010000014.1 GCA_012798335.1 Candidatus Woesearchaeota archaeon
ATTAAATAACTAATAACTTTCAACAACTCTTCCTTGTTCTGCTATAAAAAATTCTTGATTTGATTCAGCATCTTTTACTTCGCCATCTCTTTCATAAACTGCTGTTGCTCTTGGTAACACAAATTTACCTAAAACACCGACTTTAGAATAAATTATATAAGATAATATTCTTGATTCTCCTGGTCTTAATTTTTCAAAATTCCACTCTAATCTTCCAGATTTTTCATCAATCTTAGAAGGAACTTCACCTCCAAATCTTTCATGTAATCTTACCAAAGGAGGAAGTTTATCAATCACATTTACTCTTTCAACAAATTGATTTGCTTTTACAAATACAGAAACCTTTAAAGCAAATTCACCCCCCTTAACTTTTACAAAAGAAACTTTTTTCTTTAATTCTAAACTTTTTAAAGAGAATTGTTTAATTAAAACAAAAATAACAAATACAGAAAATATGATCAATAAAGGAATAAGCCAGTTCGTTGTTATCTCTACAGTTAAGGTTTCTCCAGGATTAACTTTCTTTACCCATGTATAATAAATTTTAAGTCCTTTTCTATCCACATTTGTTGGAGTAACACTAAATTTAGTGAATAACCTAGAGATAATATTTTTTTGTATAACTATAGAAACATCTTCTATTAAATTTCCTTCATTTGATTTTGAAATAATCTTTTTATTTAATATTAAGCCATTTGATTCTTGACTTGTTTTAATAATTTCTTTTTGAGAATAATTTAATAATCCAGAGAAAACTGCTTCTTCATTTTTAACCTTAGAAGTTACTTTGAGAGGATAAACCCCTTCTACAAGATTTTTGAAAGATTCTTTATTTAATGGGATAGAAACTGTTTTAGTTTCATAAGGCGCAAAAGATAATACTTCATTTTTATCAAAAAAATCAGATTTAAAATTTAATTGAATATCTTTTAAATAAAAGTTTACAGAATTAGTTATTGTTATATAAGCATTAGAAGAATCCGGAGTAAATGATGAAGCACTAATCTTTAGAGTTTTTGATAAAGGAATAAAATTAAGAGTTATTGGAAATTTTAGTTTAGACTCATCTTTCATAGATTGGACAAACATATCAAAACTAACAATTCCTAATTGCATAAAATCTTCTCTAGGACTTATTGCAACAATAACATTTTTTGATTCATCTGAATTTATTTGTATAGGATTCATTGGCTGAAAATCAGACCCAAAAAAGGTATAAAAAAGAAAAGAGTCATTAGCGCCTTTATTTGTTAAAGTAAAATTAAAATAAGCAGGTAATTCCACTTTAGAGATCATTATCTCATTATCTGAATTCTTTTTTAAATCAATATCCATTGAAGAAACAAAAGAGAATAAACTTATGGTTAATATAAGAAAAATAAAAACTGATTTAAAGCTCTTTTTCATAAATCAAAATATGTTAGTTGATATTTAAATATTTCTAATCTTAAATTTAATAATTCAAAAAGGTTGTATAATCTTTATTCAACAATTTTCTTTAATTCTTTGATTAATCTTTTACATTTTTCTATAGCTTGTTTTGCAGTTTTAAAATCCATTTTGTTTCCATAATAAGTCAAAGAATTTCTTTTATACCTCAAATCATCAAAAAGATTAAATAAATCCTCTCTCTTTATTATATCCCTTAAATAAAAACCAAGGCAAACATGATTTAATACATTATATCCTTCTAAAAATGATTTTGCTTGAAGTATTTCTAAAAGAGAAGTGTAATAATCCTCAAAAACAAAGTTACAATTTTTTTTAGTTATCTCCTTTATTAAACTCATTCTTTCTTCTGCAGTTTCAATTAGGGAGGTTGCTCTTTTTAAATCTGGACTTATACTTTTTGCAGATTTATTGAATAAGCAGTCTTCCCAGTCTAATTCCTTCATTTAAATACCTCAATATAACTATTTAAGATTATACCATTTATAATATTATTAGATAGATTAATGTTTTTTATCTCCGATATCTTTTTGTGCCTGAAAATCTGTATTTTTCTATTTAATATTTTTTCAAATTTTTCTAAACTAATCTCTTTCTTTGAGAGCGTTTCAATATATAAATCAATATCACTATTTTCTATATCTTCTCCTTTAGAATAAGACCCAAACAAAATAACAACAGGATTACTTAATTCACTCTTTAAGAATTCAATTAGCCCAGAACTATAAACTGATCTGATATTAAAAAGTTTTTTTTCTAAAAGGAAATTATTACTTGCCCTATCACCCGTATAAAAAACAACATTTCCTATCTTGATAGTTGTTAAAATTTTTTCCTCTTTCAATTCTTTGCAATATCTAATAATTGAAGGTAGAGGAAGTTTTAATAATTTTTCTATCTCTCTTACTCTTAGTTTAGAAGTTGGGTTAATAAAATAATATTCTCTTATCTTTTGCTTGATATTAATTGTTTTCATTTGATATTATAAATTATCAGTTGATATTTAAATATTTCTAATCCTAAATTAAAAGAATTTTTAAAATAATTTAATAAAGGTTAATAAAATTACAAAGAATTTATTTTTTACCTTCTAAGTCTAAATAATCTTTTGCTTGTGATAAAAATTCATCACAATCTCCAGCAACTTTGTCTTGAAATTCTTTAACTCTTTCAGGAATAACAAACTTTTCATATCTAGCTCTTAAAAATTTCAAAAATGGGCTTTTTTCAAAATTTCCTTTTGGATCTCTAACTAATGTTCCTTTAATAGAGAGTTCAATGCTCCCTTTATTAGTTTTAATTTTTTTACCATTATCATTAATTTCTACTTCTGTAAGCCCAATAATTTTAAATGCCACTTTAACCTCAAATTTAAAATAATCAGTAAGATCTCTAGAACCACTCCATTCTATGTCTATATTTTTTGAGTCTCCTGTAAGTTTTTCTGCATATTTTTCTTCAACAAGATTTGAAAAACCTGTTTCATCCTTAAGCCAATCAAAACAAAATTTATAGAATTCAGGGAAATTAGCAATTCCATTATATTTAATTTTACTAGAATATATCTTGTCTTTTTCAGCCATATTTAATAAAGAATAATTTAATTTAAATATTTAACTAAACCAAAAAATTTTACTAACAATTTTAAATTAAAATTAAATTAAAAGTTTTCTCTGCATTTATCACATAAAAAAACTCCATCAGAATAATACAAATAGGTTTCAACTCCACATTGCTCACAAATTCCAAATTTTCTTTTTTCAGCAATTTTAGCTCTTTTCATTTTTTCAGATTGTTCTTTAATTTGGTAAAACTCTTCAAGTTCAGGATAAACTTCAGGATGCACATTTAAAATGTCTTTAGCACTTAACATACCTACAACTTTATTATCTTTGATAACAGGCAATCTTTCTGTTTTTAAAATATTCATTTTTTTTATAGCTTTTCTTATGTTTAAATCAGGAGTTATATAACCTATTTTTTTAGGTGAAATATCTAAAGCTTTTATCTTGCTTAAATCTAAATTTTTTTTCTTAGTTATAGCCCAAATAATATCTTTTTGCGAAATTAAGCCTAATAATTTACCCTTATCCAAAATCAAAACACTACTTACTTTTTTTGACACCATCTTTTTAGCACATTCAAAAAGACTATCCCCCTTAGAAATACTCACTAGCTCCCTAGTCATTATGTCAGAAACTAATAAACTATCCATAAAAAAGAGAGAAATTTAGAACTTATAAACTTTTAGAAGTTCAAATATATCCAATGCGAAGATATTTTTAATAGTTGAATATAACAATCCTTAAAAATACAAGAGAGTATTAAAAAATATGGAAAAAGATTCTTTAAATGTTATGCCTGATGATATTCAAAGATTAATTGGAAGAGAAGCACAAAAAAGTAACATACTCGCAGCAAGAACTATCTCTGAAATAGTTAAAACTACTCTTGGGCCTAAGGGAATGGATAAAATGTTAGTTTCACAAACAAATGAGGTTACAATAACAAATGATGGAGCAACAATTTTAAAAGAAATGCAAATAGAACATCCTGCTGCAAAAATTATGGTAGATATAGCAAAAACACAAGAGTCTGAAGTTGGTGATGGAACAACAAGTGTTGTTATGATAGCAGGAAAATTATTAGAAAATGCTGAAAAGCTATTAAATCAAAAAGTTCACCCTATTTCAATAATTAATGGATATAAACTTGCTGAAAAAAAATGTCAAGAATTTCTTAATGAACTTTCAATAAACATTAATGAAGATGATGATTCTCTTTTAAAAAAAATTGCAATTACTTCTATGACAGGAAAAGGTGCTGAATCATTAAAAGAACAGTTATCAGAGATTGCATTAAATGCTATAAAGCAGATAAAAGATGAAAACATTGATTTAAGTAATATAAAAATACAAAAAATAAAAGGAAGTTCAATTTATGAGACAAAACTTATTCTTGGTATGATTCTTGACAAAGAAAGAATTTCAAAAGACATGCCTGAGAGAATAGAAAATGCAAAAATTGCACTATTTGATATAGGTCTTGAAATAAGAAATCCTGAAATAGAAACAAAGATTTCAATCTCTTCTCCAGAACAGTTAGAGAATTTTATAGAACAAGAAGAACGTTTTATAAGAGAAATCGTTAAAAAAATTGTTGAAAATAAGGTTAATGTAATTTTTTGTCAAAAAGGTGTTGATGAATTTGCACAATACCTTTTATCTAAGGAAAAAATCTATGTTTGCAGAAGAGTTTCTAGAAGTGATATGGAAAAAATATCAAGAGCTACAGGAGCAAAGATAATCACAAATCTTGATGAGCTCTCAGAATCACAGTTAGGATATGCTGAGAGTGTTGAAGAAAGAAAAGAAGATCAAGAGTATTACACTTATATAAATGGATGCAAAAACCCTAAATCTTTAACTATTCTTATTAGGGGAACAAATGATTATTTACTTGATGAAATTGAAAGAGCATTAGAAGACGCTTTAGGAGTTATCTCTTCTTCTATAAAAACGAAAAAAATTGTTTTAGGAGCAGGTGCAACAGATATAGAACTCTCAAAAATGTTAAAAGATTTTAATAAAACAGTTCAAGGCAAAGAAAAATTAGCTGTTGAAGAATTTGCTAATTCTTTAGAATTTATTCCATTAACTTTATCTGAAAATGCAGGTTTAGATCCTATAGAAATATTAACAGAATTAAAAACAAGACATGAGAATAATGAGGGAGAAGCAGGAATAAATTTATTGACTAACAAAATAGAAAACATAAAAGATTCAATGATATTTGAGCCGTATAGAGTAAAAAGTCAAGCAATCTCATCTGCAACAGAAGCTGCAATTATGATTTTGAGAATAGATGATGTTATAGCTGCAAAAGAAGAAAAATTCAATAATAGGAATCAATTAGATGATTATGAATAAGATTTTTTGAAAGATTACTTCAATGTTTTAATCTGATTATACTTCAATTTAAGAACATTATCTCTGATATAGGGATTGTAAACAGAAACTTGTGAGATTATTGGTTTTTCTATTTGGGCAATAGGGAATTCTAACCTATCTCCGATTTTTATTCCTTTATCCGATTTTAATAACTTATCTAAACTCTTTTTGTTTCCTTCTAATTTAATTTTAAGATCTTGATTATAAGAATCTTTTATTATAATCTCATAATTAAAAGGATTTAAATCAATTACTCTTCCTTGTTCATAAACTTTTTTTATTTCACAGTTAGTAAACAATAAAGAAGAAGCCAAGAGTAAAGTTGGAATTAATTTATTTGTTTTATTTTTCATTTTGTTTAAAGATTATTTATTTAAAAGGATTAATATTTTATATTAAATAATCTCTTAAAAAAGTTAATTATGTTTTCAAAAAAAGTTATAAAAAAGTTTTTCTTTAACGTTGTTTTTTCAGGAATTAAGACAATTGTATTTTTCCCTATTTGATATGCTGAAGCATTAACTGATGTTGTGTTAAATTCATTTTCTTGGCTTACTAATGGGCTGTTTAAACTTATTGTTTCTACTGTTCTATCTTTTTTATTAATTTTTTGATAATCCACTACAAATTCTATAGTTTTATTAGCAGTATTTCCAAAATTATCTGTTGCATAAAAAGTTATTTTATGAGATTTATCAGACAAATCTAAGGTATAAGTAAAAATATGATCATAAGGATTATTCATCTTTATTTTATCTCCATCATCCAAAACAAAATAAACACTTGAATTTTCATCAGTTGCTAATCTAAATGTTATTGACTTTGAAGTATATTTTTTATTAGGTTCAGGAGTAAAAACAGTTATTACTGGTGGAATATTATCTATTATTGAAGAGTTAACAAAGAAAACAACAGATTTGATTCCTATATTTTTTGATTTATCAATTGCATAAATAATTATTTCATTTCTTCCTTCAGTTGAGTTTATTTCTACTGTATTTAAAACTCCTGAAATACAAGAAATTGTAGTGTTAGTATTCCCATTATCTAATGAATATTGACATCTATCTAAATTTTCATCTCTTGCAATAAAATTAAGGAATTTTACTTTTTCTTTGTATATAGTATCATTTATAGGAGATATAATCTCAATAGTGGGAGTTGTATTATCTATTGGTGGAATAGGAACAGGAACAACATTGACTGTTCTTGTTTTCTCATCTGCTGAATTTCCTGCATTATCTTTAACATTGTAATGTAAAATATAAGTTCCTAAAATATTTGTATCAACACTTCCTGTAACAACAATCTTACTTGTAATATCTCCATCAACATTATCTGAAGCTGTTGCACCTGCATCAACATAAGTATTTCCTAATGTAATACTAACAGGATTATCCCCAAGTAAAGTTATAACTGGTTTAGTTGTATCAGGAACAGGAACAACATTGACTGTTCTTGTTTTCTCATCTGCTGAATTTCCTGCATTATCTTTAACATTGTAATGTAAAATATAAGTTCCTAAAATATTTGTATCAACACTTCCTGTAACAATAATCTTACTTGTAATATCTCCATCAACATTATCTGAAGCTGTTGCACCTGCATCAACATAAGTATTTCCTAATGTAATACTAATTACTGAATCTCCAACCATATTTATAATAGGTTTAGTTGTATCAATTATTTTAACAACTAATTCATCATATTGTTGTGAATTAATTTTATCTATACCCTTAGCGATAATAGAATAAGTTCCTAAATTTTTATATATAGAAGAATTCAAAGTATAAAACTGATTGTATTCATAATTGTTTATTTTATTATTTAAAAAACTATAGACAAGATTGTCTGAAGAATCTCTTAATTCAACTGTTAAATTCATAGGAGGATTCATTGAGAAGAAGTCTACTTCAAAATTAATTGATGTGCCATACTCTAATGTTTTATATTGTGTTCCATCATCAAATCCAGCATAAACTGTTAAAGCAGAAACAGAACTAATTAAAAATATCAAAAATATTCCATAAAATAAAAGATTTATAGTTTTCATTTTATTCCTTTTTATCTTGAGTTGATTTATTTCCTAATTTTATAGAAGTTCCAATACCAATAAAACCCCTATCTTTTCCAACACCTTGATTTTCATAACCAACAAAAACTCTTCCTGTTAAATTTTCATTTATAGGCAAGTCTAAACCAATATATCCATTTACTGAATTTACAGAATAACCAATTGAACTTGTGTTTGATCTTAAAACTTGATTTCCCTCATCAGTTTGTTTTATTATTTGTTCTAATGTGTTTTCTATTCCTGATTCAATATTTGCACCTGCCCCAAAAATGACAGGACCAATTCTTAATTCTAAATCTCCTCCAATACTTGTTCTATTTGTAGAAGTTTTTGTTCCTTGGGCATATCTTTTTGTTATAGGAGAAACTTCCCCTGTATAAGATTCTAATAATCTATCTTGTAATCCTCTCAAAGAGAGTTTAGCACCTAACCCGATAGTATCATTAAAATTGTATATAATACCTGTATTGACACCCATTCCTGCATACCCATCCTTGTCTAAAACTATTAAGGGTTCTGCAGTAAAATATAAACCAGGATTTCTCTTAATTGTTTTTTTATTTGGAGCTTCATATGGTTTTTTACTTTCGTCTAGTTTTTGAACTTCATCACTTCCTATAATTGTTGAAATTTGTGTTCCTTTTGATTCAATTACTGTCTCATGAGGATTATCTTTTGATTCAATTATTGTTTCTTTAGGTTTATCATTTTTACTACTATTTTCAGGAGAAGGTATTATTATTCCTTCAGAAAGAGTTGTTGTATTCTGATTTGGTTTTTCAGAAGAAACAATCTCTGTCTTGTTATTTGAATTATTTTTTATATAATCTTCGAAAGTTTTCATATAACCTTGAATTTGAGACATTTGTTCATTTAATACTTGAATTTCTCCTCTTATTTTAGAGTCATCATAAACAGATTGTATTGTATTTGAAGGTTCAGAAGTATTGCCTTTTTTATCTAAGTATAAAGATTCAATATCCAGCTTAGTAGAAATTAAAGATTTTTCTAAATCTCCAAATTTATTAGATAATTCATTGTATTTATTAAAGAGTTCATTATATTTTTCTTCAGCGAAAGATTTATTATTTTGACTTACTCCAACTAAAGAAGCTGCTAAATCTATTTTAAAATTTTCTACTTCTTTTGATAGTCCTTGAATCTTGTTATTATAATCTTTTTTTATTTCAGAATCATCATAAGGATTTTCAACATTTTTTTCAATAATAGTAGTTATGGGTGTTGGAGAAGGTTTATTTTCTAAATTAGTTACTCTTTCAGTAAGGAAGTTTACTCTATCCTCTAATGGTTTAGGATTGTAAGGGTTTTCAACAAAAATTGTTTTTGTTTCTTGATCTTTCTTATTTACATTTATATTATCTTCACTTTTATCTTTTCCTTTTTGATTTTTATACAATTTGTAATTCAAAAGGGAATTATTCATGTCTGTTCTTTCTTTAGAATCTATTGGTAAAAAAACAAGTTGTGAAGGTGAACCTTGTCTTGATAAAGTTTCCTCTAATTTAGAAGCATATTTTTCAGAAAAATTATCACTCATTAATATATCCTTTCCATCAAAAACTTTGTTATTATTCTCATCATAAAAACTTCCATTCATGCCCATAGAATAAAAACCATACTTAAAACCAACAGTCCCATCACTAAACACCATAAAAACATTATTTTCATTTGTTTTAGGATTTGTATAAGTGAAATAATCAACAACTCTTGCATTATCTTTTTTTTCTTTTAAATCAACGATGTTTATTGCTTTCTGAAGTTCTTTATTAAATTCATTGGGCATGATTGTTCCTTTATCAGAAACAAATTTTCCATTGTTATCGAAAAAAGACTCTCCTGTTTCAGAAATTATTCTTCCATCACCCCATAAATAATAAAGATGATTATTAAAAGAAAAAAAACATTTTGCCCCTGTTAATTGCCCTTTTTTTAAATTCTCTTCTTTCATTGTTTGAATATAATTTGGGACAAAATAACTTGGATCATTAAATGTTTGAGCATTTGCAAATTTGTTTGCTCCTGACAATAATGCTGTTGATAATATTGCTCCTTTAACAAAATTTGATATACCGGATTTTGTTTTCATGAACTTTGTTAAAAAATCAAACTTTATAAATCTTTCTAAATGTTATTATTTTTAAGTTACATTTAATTATAACAATTTTGCAGTAAAAACGATTAATCTTGGTTTAAAATTATAATTAACTTTTTTGAATAAAAAATCTATTTTATTTAAACAAGGATAAATCTTATTTAAATAATATTAAATATACAACACACAAAATAATAATTAAAGAGGATAAAATATTTTTCCAATTCAATTTTTCTTTTAGAAAAGTATTTGCTAGGATATAAGTAAGAATAGGTGCAAGTAATAAAATTGTTGTAGTAAAAATAACCCCATATTTATCATAACTTATATACAAAGCAATTCTATAAGTAACCCAAGCAATTCCAGTAAACAAAAGAATTAAATTAGTTTTTTTATCTAATTTTTTAAAATCAGGTCTAAAGATTAAAAGACTAAAAATGAATATAAATAGACATCTCAAGAAATAAAAAGTTAAAGGAGAATAAAATTGTAGTATTAATTTAGATAAAACTAATTCCAATGCAAAGAAAAAGCTTCCAAAAAAAGCGAATATGAGATATTTGTCTAAAACAATTTTTTCTTTTTCTATATGGGGGAATATAACTGCAAAAGAAGCAATAAGAGAAGGAATTAAAATTTTTAAGCTAAAAGAAAAATCTTTACTAAATGTACTAAAAAGAACAGCAAGTAATACAGTAAATATTGGTTCAAAAGATCTTATGGGTTGTAATGTTGTTAATTTTTCAGATTTTAATGCTTTGAAAATAAAAAGATTAGCAAAAAAGGCACATAATATCACTAAAATAAAAATAAAAATATTTTTTAGAAGAAATGCATTTTTATCTATTTTCCAAAAAAAGAAAATAAATGGAAGCATACTTAGAAGAATAAACAAAAAACTTGCAGTTTGGTATAAAAAGATATCAATTTTCCTCTTCTTTAAAGCAAATTTTTCAAATATATTACCTGAAGCTAAAGCAATAGACCCAATAATTGGAATATACATTGTAACAATACTTAATCACCTCTTATTAAAAGAGGCAATTAAGCTTTAAAAAACTTAATCATTCATTATTGTTCTCATTTGAATCCTTCTCAAACCTTCCTTGACTAATTAAATAAAATTCATCTTCATTTATATCTCCTGTTTGAAAAAGTTCAAAACCCATCTCTTTAAAATTTTCTTTTAATCCTAAATTTGTAGGTTGCAAAAATCTGTCAGGGCTTTTTTCAAGAATTTTAATATTTTCTTGAATACCTATTTGAGAGGTTTTGTCATATATATTGATATTAGAGTTAGGCATTGAAAAAACGCCTCCTGTAATTGCTAATACCCCTAACAAAATTCCTGTTAAAAATTTTAAATTTCTTTTATTTTTTTTTCATATTTTTTTACCTCCTTTCAAAACCGTTAAAAAATTTATTAAAAAATGATTTGAAAGTTTAGATTTAATCTAAAATGTTAAAGAAAAAGCTATATTTAAACAGGGTGGAATTTAGATCCATAAAGAGAAAAACATTCAAAAGGTATAGATTAAGATTATAAAAATTATTTAAGGGTTATTTAAAATATAAATTTTGAATAGTATCCAATCAAACTTATCCCGAATAATACTGCAATTAGTATAATCAAAACCAATAAGATTATAAGAGGGATAAATACATACATCCACAATGTTTTTATTTTTGGTATCTTATATACTTTTTGAGTACCTATTATTAAAAGACAGATGCTGTAAATAGAACCAACTAAATGTCCTATTATTGGAAACCAACCAAAAAGTAAGCTAGGCAATGAGGAATAAACTGATAATTGATAAGTCTTAGAATATTTTTCTTTTCCCCCAAAAATTAAAATCCATACATGAAGTATAGCTGCACCTACAAAACTTAATCCTAAACCTAAACCATAGGAAAGAGGAATACTAAATAAAAAAAATTTTTCACTATTCTTAAATAAAAATAGGACTCCATAATAAAGGAGAGTATAAAATAAAAAAAGAATTGCATAGAATTTAAAAGATTCTCCAACTCCTTCTTCTTTATTTAAATCTTCAAAGAATTTAGAAGGTTTAGAAAAAATTCTCTTAATCTTATTTGTTATATTTGATATAACCATTTTACCTCTTTTTTTATTATAACATAAATTGTATGTCTATTATATATTTGGATTATTGGGTTTATAAAATTTTGTTAATTATAAATTTTTTAAAGATTATTAAAAATGATCAATCAAAAAATTAATTAAAAAAATATGCGCAGCCCGAGAATCGAACTCGGGTCACGAGATTTTTGCTTATCCTCTTTCCTCACTTCCCCCAGAGGAGAGACTGTAAAGAAGATCTTGCATCCTCTAAATCAGTTTTAGCTTTCCTTTAAGGAGAGACTATGAAGGAGGACCTTGGTCCTTCTCATTGGCAATCTCGAATTCTACCACTAAACTAGCTGCGCATAATTATTTATTATTTAATTCATTTATAATTTTTATTATTAATACAAAATAAAAAATCTTTAAAAAAATTAGCATTTAGGATTATTATCCTTATTCAATAAATTTAAAAAATTCTTTTTCTTTTTTAAGATATGAATATTTTAATTATCTTTGGGCCTCCAGGGTCTGGCAAAGGAACTCAATCAAAGCTTATTTCAAAAAACCTAAATTATCTTCATTTTTCAACAGGAGAACAATTAAGAGCAGAAGTGTCTAAAGGAACAGAATTAGGAAAAGAGATTGATTCTTTAATATCAAAAGGAAAATTTGTACCTAATGAATTATCAACTGAGATAACAAGAAATTTTATTATTTTAAATAAAGAAAAAAACATTTTATTAGATGGTTTTCCAAGAAATTTAAAACAAGCAGAAAATCTTTTGGAAATTTTAAAAGAATTAAAAATTGAAGATACTAAAATTATAAATTTAGAAGTAAATGATAATGAAATAATAAAAAGGCTTTTATTAAGGGCAAAAATTGAAAATAGAAAAGATGATAATGAAGAAACAATCAAAGAAAGAATAAAAATTTATCATAATGAGACAAAGAAAGTTCTTGATTTTTTAAAAGAAAAAGATATGAAAATAATAAATGTGAACGGAGAAGGGGACATTCAAGAAATTCAAAAAGAAATTTTAAAAAAGATAAGGTGAAAAATAATGAAAGAACAAAAAGAATTAAATTCTAAACTAATATATTACTTATCTTTGATTGGTTTCTTTGCAATTTTTTCTACCACTATCTCTAAAAATCCTGTTTTACCTTTATATGCGAAAGCTCTAGGAGCAACAGAAATTCTTCTTGGGTTAATTTCTGCTTTTTCCCCTCTTGCAGGAATTTTATTTAGTTTTCCTGTAGGATTATTATCAGATAAAATTGGAAAGAAAAAACTTTTAATAATTTCTGGAGTGATATTTATGATTTCTCCTTTGATGTATCTTTTTATTAATAATCCTATTTGGTTAATACCAATAAGATTTTTTCATGGAATTGCAACAGCAATTTTAGGCCCTGTAATCTCTGCAATAATAATATCAAAATATCAAAATAATAAAGGTGAAAAATTAGGGATTTATTCTTCATCAACATTAGTAGGAAGAACTCTTGCCCCATTATTAGGGGGCTTTATAATTTCTTATTTTACAACTTCTAATCTTCCAATTTCCAATTATAAATATGTTTATATTACTGCATTTTTGCTTTCTATTCCTGTATTTTTATGCATATTATTTTTAGAGAAAGATAAATCTTCAAATAAAAAAGTCCATATTAAAGATTTTTATATTAATTTAAGATATTTCTTAAAAAATAAGAGATTATTATCCACTTCTCTTGTTGAAATGGCAAGTTATTTTTCTTATGGTGTTCTTGAAACTTACCTTCCAATATATCTTTCAAAATTAGAAATACCTGCTTATCAGATAGGTATTATTTTTTCATTGCAAATTTTTTCAATAGCTATAACAAAACCTTTTTTTGGTAAATTGTCAGACAAAATAGACAAGAAAAAACAAATATTGATTGGAATAATGATTTTAGGATTTTCTATTTCATTATTAGGGTTTTTTTCATCAATAATAATAGAAAGTGTTATAGGAATCTTTTTTGGATTAGGGTTATCATTTTCAACAATAGCTACAAATTCTTATATAGGGGAGATTACAAAAAAAGATAAACTTGGATCATCATTAGGGCTTTTTTCTTCATTAATGGACATAGGCCAATCTTTAGGTCCATTGATTGCAGGTTTTATAATAAGTTACTTCTCATTTAGATTAGGGTTTATTTTATGTTTAGTTATCTCAATTTTATCAGGAATAAATTTCTTTTTTTCTAATTTTAATAGCTTTAATACAAAGAAGAGATAGAATTTATTAAATTACCATCCAGAATTACAACTTGAATCAACTATACTTTGTAATCCATGATCATTCCCAAAAGTTTGATCAATAGTGTCCCAATTCATTGTCTCTTTTGGAAAAAAACAATTTAAATTTAAGATATTATTCACTCTTCTTTGAAAATGACAAGTATTATTTTCAATTCCCAAGATAGAAATTTCTATATTAGAACCATCTGTTCCTGTTAATACCCCTTTTACAGGGAGGCACTCATTCATTCGAATCATAAAACAATTAGGGTTCTCCATTTTTCCGCAATCAACCATTTCATTTATATTTTTATTTACTTGTTGATTATTAGTTTGCAAATTATTAGAAGTTGAAGGATTATTAGATTTTGAATTCTGATTTGTTAAAATTAAGAAAACTACTACTAAAATTATTAAAACAAAACTTACAATAAGTAGTATATTAGTCCTCTTTTTCATTATATTTTAATGTTTTTTATCTTTATAATATTATCTTTTATCTATCCTATATTAATAAAAGAAATAATCTAAATGGCCCTGCGAGGAGTTGAACCTCGGTCTTCTCGGTGTAAACGAGATATCTTAGCCGTTGGACTACAGGGCCTGTTTTATTTTAATCTTAATAAAGACTATAAAAATCTCTTTCTTTTAAATCTTACTTTTCATATTTTTTAATAAACTTAAAAAAATCTAAAAATCTTTAAAAACTAAAATTGTCTTAAAAAAGGATGATAGAAAACTTAGAAAAAAAGATAATTGCATATTCTTTAAAAAATGCATTAGAACATGAAGGAAAATGTTTGCAAGGCAATGTTATAAATGCCTTGTTTCATGAGGGATTGAAAAAAGAAGAGATAAAAGATATTTCAAAACTAATCAATGAAAAAGTTAATTTTGTCAATTCTATGAGGTTAGATGAACAAAAAAAAGAATTTGATCAACTAAAAGAATTAATAAGCAAAAGAGAAACAAGAGGGGAAAATGAGCTTCCAAAAATACCTAATGTTATCCCAGGAAAAATTGTAACAAGAATCCCTCCTGAACCCTCAAAATACAATCATATAGGTCATGCTATTTCATTCTTATTTAATTATTCTTATGCAAAAGAGTATAATGGAAAGTGCATTTTAAGATTTGAAGATACAAATCCTGAAAAAGTAAGTCAAGAATATGTTGACGCAATGAAAAAAGACGTTCTCGAGTATTTAGACATAAAACCCGATGAAATAAGGTATGTTTCAGATGATATGGAAAAACTTTATTCCTATGCTGAACAATTAATTAATACTGATAATGCTTATGTTTGTTTTTGTGAACAAGAAAAATTAAGGGAATTAAGACATAAAGGAAAAGAATGTGAACATAGGAATCAAACAAAAAAAGAGAATATGGATTATTGGAAAGAAATGCTTAATGGTAAATATAAGGAAGGAGAAGTTAGTTTAAGACTTAAAGGTGATATGAAATCTTTAAATCAAGTCATGAGAGATCCTGTTATTTTCAGAATTGTTGAAACACCCCATTATAAGTTAGGAAATAGATATAAGGTATGGCCAATGTATGATTTTTATAATCCCATTGAAGATGGTTTATGTAAAGTGACCCATATATTAAGAAGTAATGAATTTGAACAAAGAATAGAGTTACAAGATAGAATAAAAGATTTGTTAAATCTTCCAAAACAAACAATTACTCAATATGGGAGATTCCAAGTTTTAGATGCTGTAACTCAAGGAAGAGAAATAAGAGAATTAATTGAATCTGGAAAATATATTGGATGGGATGATCCAAGACTTGTAACATTAAGAGCTTTAAGAAGAAGAGGTATAGTAAAAGAGACATATTATGAGTTATTAAAACATATTGGTATATCAAAAAAATCAGCAACTCTTGATTTTAATATGATTGCTTCAATAAATAGAAAAATAATAGACCAAATAGCAAATAGGTATTCATGTGTTTTTAATCCAATAAGATTAAAAATTAAAAATAGTCCAAAAATTAATGAAATTAAGGTTAAAATACATCCCTTAAAAGAAGAAGAAAGAACAATAAAAGTTAATAATGAAATTTACATTTCAAAAGAAGATTTTGATACAAGTAAAGGGAAAGAAGTTAGATTAATGAATCTTTATAATATAAGAATAATAAATGAAAAAGAAGCAGAATTTATGGATGATAATCAAAAAAATATTCCAAAGATAAATTGGGTTAGTGAAGGAATAAATGTAAAGATAATGATGCCTAATGCAGAAGTAATAGAAGGATTTGCTGAAAAAGCTGTTGAAAAATTAAAAGTTAATGATTTAATTCAATTTGAAAGATTTGGTTTTTTGAGAGTTGATGAAATAAATGATAATAAAATTGTTTTTTGGTTTAGTCACAAATAAAGTGAGTTTAGTTTTTACTCAAAAAGATTAAAGATAATTTTAAATAGACATTTAATTTTTATTTAATATGGATGAAAACAAAAAAGAAAATTCTTCTAATGAAGAAAAAAAAGAAAATGATATCCCTGAAATGACTTCTTATGAGAAAAATAAAATTTCTGAAAAAAACGAAGAAAATAATTTAGAAAAATCTCAAGAATATAAAAAAGGAGAGCAAATAGAGATAGACAAATTAAAAAAAGATATAGACAAATTAAAAAGTTCTTTGATAAAAAAATATCCTTTCATTGAAGCGATTGGAATTTTACCACCTTCCTCTATAAAAAATTTTATTGAAGAAGAAGAGATACCAAAAGAAGCAGAAAAGAGGGTTCAACTTATCATAGTAATTCCAGAAGAAAAAGAAAAAGAGTATGATAAAATAAAAGAGAATATAATAGAAAGGGTAAAAGAATCAAAAAAAGATATCTGGATTAACCTAAAAACAGTTAATGATTTATGGGAGATATGTTTAGATAGTAAATTTGATTTAATAGAAGCAATCTCTTTGTCTTATCCTATTTACGATAAGGGAATTTTAGGTGCTTTGAGAGTTGCTCAAATACATAAGTCTTTAGTTTTAAGGAAATTTGAAAAATATGTTGTAAGTTATGTGATAGGTGGAAGTTTAGTTAGGGGAGAAGCTGTGCCTACTTCTGATGTAGATATCTTTGTAATTATAAATGATACTGATGTAAAAAGAATGCCAAGAATTGAATTAAAAGAAAGATTAAGAGCAATAATCTATCAGTATGTTGATGAGGCTTCAAATTTAGCAGGTGTTCAAAACAAACTTTCTCCCCAAATATATCTTTTAACTGATTTTTGGGAGAGTGTTAAAGATGCTCATCCTGTTATCTTCACTTTTATTAGAGATGGTATACCTATTTATGATAGAGGCACATTTATGCCATGGAAAGCTCTTTTAAGAATGGGAAAATTAAAACCTTCACCTGAGGCAATTGACACTTTTATGTCAATGGGAGATAAAACAGTAAAAAGGGTTAAATCAGTAATGTTAGAATCAAGCATAACAGAATTATTTTGGGGAATTACTACTCCGTCTCAGGCTTTATTAATGCTTGCAGGATGTGCTCCTCCTAATGCCAAAAAGGAATTGCTAAGAGAGTTCAAGAGAGAATTTTATGAAACAAAAATGATTGAAAAAAAATATCTTGATTTTCTTGAAAGAGTAGTGGATTTATGGAGAGATTATGAACATGAAAAAATAAAAGAGATATCAGGAAAAGAAGTTGATGAACTTTTAAAAGGAGCAGAAGAATACCTAAAAAGACTTAAAGATTTAAGAAAACAAATAGAGAAAAAAACATTAGAAAAAACAATCCAAGATCTTTATAAAGAAATTTTTACTTTATTAAAGACAATATTTGGAAATTTAGAAGAAGAAAAATTATTAAATGAATTTGATAAAAAGTTAATAAAAAAAGGAATGATTCAACCAACTCATCTAAGAACATTAAAAGAATTAATTAATGAAAAAGAAAATATGAAAAAAGAAGGTTTAAATCTTCACAAAGTAGATGATATAAGAAAAAAATCCTTTTTGCTAATTAATGACCTTATAGAATATAATCAGAGGTGTGATTTGCTTTCTAAAAAACAAGAAAATAAAGAAGAAAATATAAACAAAAAAGAATGATAGAAGAAGTTTTCACTATATTAAAGATTATAATAAAATCGAATCTAACTTTAAATAATTGTATCTTTTCCACAATAAGAACTTTCTTAGAAGTTAATTTTGGAATATAAAAATTATTAGGATATAAAACCTATTTTAGAGAGGATAGCATAAATTTTTAAGCTCATATCTTCATAAATTGTTATGGAATATCTTTTTATTTTAGGAAGAAATATAGAACTATCAATTGCAGAGATTATTAATTTTCTTGAGAATAATTATTTAAATTTTAAAATTATAGATAAAATAAAAAATGCTCTTCTGATAAGTATAGGAGAAGATGAAAAATTAAAAGAAGACACAATAAAAAAATTAGGCGGAACAATATTTATAGGGGAAGTTTTAGCCTCAGGAAATGATAAAGAGATAATAACAAAATTAAATTCAATGTTTTTATATTATGGAAAAGAGAACAAGCTAAATTATTCTTTATTTAATTTTGAATGTCCTTTTTATGAAAAAATTTCATTTTATTTAAAAAAAAGATTTAAAGAAGAGAATTTAAAGGCTTCTGAAAAAAAATTAGGAAAAATTCTAAATTTACAAAACGAGGAGATGGTTTTTTTACCCTCCTCAAAAAATCAAGGAAACTATTTTCTTTTTAAAGACAATTTTGGAAAAATAATTCAAAACTGTGATTACGATGAAATTGAAAAAAGAGATATGAAAAAACCGTTTAGAAGACCTGAATTATCAATTTCTCCAAGATTAGCAAAAATTATGATAAATTTAGCTAAGGTTAAAGAAAATCAAAGAATTTTAGATCCTTTTTGTGGTGTTGGTAATATATTACAAGAAGCTTTATTACAAAAGATAAGAGTAGTTGGTGTAGATATAAATCCTGATGCTATAAGATTTGCAAGACAGAATCTTTCTTATTTTAACTTTGATAGAAGAAATTATTTACTAATAAAAAAAGATTCTTCAAAATTAAAGATTAATAATATAGATGCTATAATTACAGAGCCTCAATTAGGAGAATTACAAAAAAAAGTTCCTAATAAAGAAGAATCCAAAAAGATAATAAAAGATTTTGAAAATTTAGTTATAAAAGTTTTTAGTCATCTCTCATACAAGGTAAAAGGTAGAATAGTTTTTACATCCCCTTTAATAATTAACAAAAATGAAAAGATTCGTTGTAACTTTAAATTTATTGAAGAAAAAACTAATTTAAATTTAGTTGAAGGATTTCCTATAGAAGAATTTAGAGAAGATTCTTATATTGGCAGAGATATCGTTGTTTTAGAAAAGAAAAATAAATAAATTAAAGGAGAAACTTTTAAAAACTAACTTTCTTAAAAAATATAATGACAACAGGAAAAATTATTCAATTTAGAAGAGGCAGGCATACTATCACAAATAGACATTATCTTATTGAAATAGAAAATGTAGATAATAAAGAAAAGGCTGAAAAATTTATTGGTAAAGAAGTTATTTGGACTTCTCCTGCAGGAAAAAAGATTATTGGAAAGATTTCAGGAGTCCATGGGAATAAAGGTTTAGTGAGAGCAATTTTCAGTATAGGATTACCAGGGCAGGCTTTAACAACTAAAGTGGAGATAAAATAAAATGGCTTTAAGAAGATCAAATTCATATTCAAAAAAACATGTTGTTCCTTACACAAGAACAAGCAAAAGAAAACAAAAAGCATATGTGAAAGTGATTCCTCCTTCTAAGATAGTAAAGTTTACTATGGGAAATTTAAATGCTTATAAGGAAGGGAAATTCTCAAAATCTTTAAGTTTAGTTATGGAAGAAAAAGTCCAGATTAGACAAAATGCACTTGAAGCAGTAAGACAATTCATAAATAAAAAACTTGACTCTTTAATGAAAGATCAGTATTTATTCAAAGTAATACCTTATCCTCATCATATACAAAGAGAAAATAAAATGTTGACAGGAGCAGGTGCAGATAGAATGCAAACAGGAATGCAGTTATCATTTGGTAGACCGATTGCCAAAGCAGCTATTTTAAATAAAGGGAATGAAGTCTTTTCAATTCATGTTTCAACAGATAAAAATGTTTCATTAGCTAGAGGATTATTAAAACAAATTTATGCAAAAATCCCTGGAAAAAAGAAAATAATTTACAGAGAGAGAACAGAAAAAAAGATTTAATTTCTTAAAATGTTACTTTTTCTAAGTAATAACAAAACGAAAGATTTATAAACTTCAAATTTCTATAGAAATTATGGAAAACAAAAAAAGTTCAAACTTTCATGTTGATCCTTATACTCCAAAAGAGAGTGTAAGAAAATACAAAG
>JAAZNJ010000015.1 GCA_012798335.1 Candidatus Woesearchaeota archaeon
GATGAAAAAGAAAAAATAATAACCAAAATAAAAAAAGAGGCAAAGGAATTTAAAAAGAGAATAGAAATTTTAAATGTAAAAAATGCAGGAGAAATTGCACCTTATAAAATAAGATTAAGAGTTGATTTTAAAGTTCTATAACTCTGAATTATAATTTTAATTTTTTATCTAAATCTTTATATATTCTTAAAATTTTTAAGAGTTTATGTTCAATAAAAAATGAAAGAAAAAATGAAAGAAAAAACTAAAAAGATAAGAAAAAATCTAAAAAGAAAAACTAAAGCTTTAACCCTTGCAGGAGCTTTAACAGCCTCTCTTTTAACAAATAATAGTTGTTCAACTTTTTTAAAAAATACTCTTAACTCTTTTGAAGAAGGTAGAGACGCAATAACTTTTGTTAAAAATATTTATACAAAAAATAAAGAATCTTTTACAAAAATAATTCTTCCAAATAATCTCGATGAAAGAATAAAAGAAGGGAAAGTAAAAGATTTATTACTTCTTGTTCATGGTTTTGGTTCAAGTTATAAAAAATTTGGAGACAAAGATGATGAGGATTCTCCTTTAAATATAGCTTATAAAATATTTGATGGGAATGTTATTTTAGCAGATTATCCCTCTAATAAAAAAGTTTCCGAAATAGCTTATAGTTTACTTTCAGATTTAGAAAAAATTTCTTTAGAATACAATAATCAACTCCCTAAATTACATGTATTAGCACATAGTATGGGCGGTGATGTTATTAGATATATGGTTAGAACAAAACCAGAATATTTTAGTGTTGTAGACATAGTTGCTTCTCCTCTTTCTGGAATAAACTTTGGAAAATTCAATAAAACCTTACTTAAAACTTATCCTGAAATACTAGAATTAGAAAGAAGAGAAATTGCAGATAATATCACTGATCTATTTCAAGGAAGCGAAATGTTTAAAGAATTAAATACTAAGACTGAGCCTTTAGATGTTACTTATAATTTTTATGTATTCCTAAGTAAAAAAAATAATCCTATTGTTCCTGGAAAAGATGATAATCTTATTCCGATTTATTCGGCTTATCCCTATGAAGAAATTATAAATGGAAATTTTGAAGATGTTAGGATTGGAAATGTTTTATGTTTTGAGGGGGATGTTACTCATTCATCTTCATTATATAATCCTTCAATATTTGGTAGTATATTATACTTTTCTAAAAAACTAGACAAAAGTCAAAATATAAAAAATAATCTCCCCAAATTAGATGATATCCCAACAATAAATATTTTAAAAGCTCCAATAAAAGAGATAGAATATAGGAAAGAAAATTTAATAAAACTTTAATTTTTATTATCTTTTTATTCTGTATTATTTTTTATAGAATTCTTTATAAATCTTTAGTCCTATTTTCATAAATTCTACTGGTAAATTTATCATAGGTGGACTAGAAGGAGACACAGGTGTAACAGGTAGAAAGATAATGGTGGATAGTTATGAGGGAATTGGAAGACATGGTGGAGGAGCATTTTCAGGAAAAGATCCTAGTAAAGTGGATAGAAGTGGAGCTTATGCAGCAAGATATATTGCAAAAAATATTGTTGCTTCTGGTTTGGCAGATAAATGTGAAGTACAAATAAGTTATTCTATTGGTGTTGCGAATCCTGTAGGGTTAAATGTGGATTGTTTTAACACAAACAAAATTTCTGAAGAAAAAATTCTTTATTTAATAAAAAAGTTATTCCCATTAAAACCTAAAGATATTATTGAAAAATTAAATTTGAAAAGGCCAATCTACAAAAAAACTTCTGCTTATGGACATTTTGGAAGAGAACTTCCTGAATTCTCTTGGGAAAAATTAGATATGGTAGAAAAAATAAAAAAAGAATTGAAAAAACTAAATTAAAAATTACTTTAAATTTTAAGGTATTCTATTTCTTCATCTGAAAGTTTTAATTCTTTTATTATATTAGGATTTGAATTTATAACTTGTTTTATTATTAAGAATTCTGACATAATCTTTTTTTTGCTAACATGTGTTTTTTCAGCATATTTTTCAGATATGGTTTTTTTGTATAAAGTTCTTTGATTATTCATCCAAATTTGTAGAATTCTTGTTGGTTTTTTATAACTCGTAAAATCTTGTTTTGCATTTTTTTTACAAGAAGCTATTCCATAACTCAATAAAATATTTTCATAAACTAAAAATCTCCAATATTGTTGTTTGTAAATTCTACCTCTAAAAACATCACTTTCACTTAATAAGTCATAGGCTCTTTCTAACTCCTTTTTTTGATATTCTAATGGAATATTTTGTTCTATCCATAACATTATATCATCAAGAGACAAGTTTATAGAATCATACAAAGAAAGCAACTCTTGACTTGGTTTTTCTTTAAAAATTCTTCTTAAGGCATTAAAAACATTTGTTTCTTTATTTCTCTCATCAAATATTATTGGCATATAATCTTTTAGACTAGAGATTGTTTGCAAATCATTTATTGCTGCCCTTATGTCCCCTCTTGCTTTAATAGATATCTCTGTTAAAATATCTTCATCTACTGTTAATTTTTCTTTTTCACATATCTCTCTTAGTATTGATTTTATAACCTTATAATCTACTTCTTTCAATTGTATTAATTCGCATTTTTTTCTTAAGGAATTAAATTTTTTGTCCCACACATCATTTGCAGTAATGATTATAGGATAATTGGTTTTTTCTATAAGAGTTATAAGTTCTGATAAACCACCTTCGTCTTCTGCAGAAATACCATCTGCTTCATCTATTAAGATTATTTTATCTACTTTTGTTAGAGATTTTTGTTCTATTGCGGGTTTTAAAATTTCTTTTAATTTTTCTTTATTTCTAAAATCAGAAGCATTTAATTCAAATATCTCTGAATTTGTTTCATTAGCTAAAACATAAGCAAGGGTTGTTTTACCTATTCCAGGCGGCCCATAAAGAATAACTGCTTTTTTTCTTTTACCAAAATTTTCAATAAAATTTTTTATTTTTTTTAATATCTCATCTTGGCCTTTAATTTCTTTAAATGTTTTTGGTCTATATTTTTCTGTTAATGTCATTTTTCTTTTGCGATTTTATTTAGGATAATCAAATTTTTATTCTTTTTTTAAATAATTATTCTTAAAAATATAATCTTCATTGCTCTCGTCTTTTTCTGGTTGTTTAATTTTATACACACTTAATTTTATCTCTTTGTAAAAAGGACAATCATAATTATTAGGATGATGAGTTATATCATAATCTTCAGAACAATTTTTACATCTAGCCAAAAATCTATTTAGACATGTTTTTTCTAACATTTTTACCTCTTTAATCTTTGCCTAAACCAGCAAGAACAAAACTTGCCAATAATGCTTGTAATTGTATGAATGGATCACTTCCTTCTACTATTCTGAATTCTGCTTCACCTGTTTTTTCTGTTAATTTTACTTTTATAGGAGGTTCAACAGGCAAATTCCAAATCTCTTTTTGTATTGCTTTAATAACATCTTGCCCAGAAATGCTTTCCTTTAACATTATATCTAAAAGTTTATCTCTTGCATTTTGAAAATCACCTGCTATTGCATAA
>JAAZNJ010000016.1 GCA_012798335.1 Candidatus Woesearchaeota archaeon
CCAATATTTCTAAGTTTTTTTTCAGTGTATTCTTGTTTTATTGTTTCTTGTTCTTGTAATTCTACAATAGCAGGAAGAAAAATTCCTAAATCAAAAATAAATGCATCTTCTCCTAAATCCACAAGAGTCATATTTCTTCCAACTTCACTAAAACCTCCTATTGTATAAATCTCCATATTTTCCTCTTTTACTCTATTGTTTCATTTTATTGATTATAATAAAAGAGTATGAAGAGGTTTAAAAATTCTTTTAAAAATAAAAAACATAAGAATTTAAAATAAGAATCCTTTGTATTTTAATGATTTTAAAAGAAAAAAGTTTTGATAAATCAAAAAAAGAGATTAAATCAATAAAAAAATTAAAAAAAAGTATGAAAGAGAGAAAAAGATATGTCTTATTAATGGGAGATAAAAATACCGAATTAAAAAAAGATATTGAGAATTTAATTTTAGATTTTGCTGGAGTTTTAGGTTTTTCTAAAATCTGTTTAAGATGGATAGAAATAAATGAAAATTATGATTATGGAATTGTTTCTATAAATCGAGAAGGTCTTGAATTATTTAAAGCTTCTTTATGTTTGAGCTCTAAAAAAATAGAAATATTAGGGATTTCAGGAACATTAAAAGGGTTAAAAAAATATAAGGTTAAAATTTGAAAATTTAAATTTCTTTCAATAATTTGTATAATAAATTTTACCCAAAAGTTTAAAAATAAATCAAATTTACTAAAATGGATATAACAAGGAAAAATAAATAAATTATGCTTTTCTAAGATTAAAATGGATATACCTTTAGATATTCAACAACAAGCAATGGGATATGACAGAACAGCAACTATGTTCTCACCACAAGGACATTTATTACAAGTAGAATACGCTGAAAAAACAGTAAGATTAGGGAGTTCAAGTATTTCAATAGTATGTAATGATGGGGTTTTTATTCTTGCAGATACAAGAGTTGAAGATAAATTGATAGTTCAAAAATCAGCAAATAAAATTTATGAAATTGATTCTCATATTATTGCAAGTGTCGCAGGTATTGTTTCTGATGCTAGAGTTTTAATTGAGAAAGCACAGATATTAGCTCAACAAAATAGGGTAACTTATGATTCACCTATTGAACCTGAAACAGTAATAAAAGAGATTTCTAATATAAAACAACAGTTCACACAGTATGGTGGAGCAAGACCTTTTGGTGTTTCACTTATGATAGCAGGAATAAACAATGGAAAGGCAGAATTATTTACAAGTGATGTTACAGGAAATTATTTTCAATATTATGCAAATGCTATAGGTGAGAATGATGAACTAATAAAAGAAAAACTTAGAGAAAGATATAAAGAAGGCATGAGTATAAAAGAAGGTGTAAATTTAGCATTAGAAATTTTAAAAGAGATTGAAAAAGATAAATTTAATATAAAAAGGATAGAATTATGCTTTATTAAAAACAAAGACCAAAAATTAGAGAGATATTATGGTGAAGAAATTGAAAAAATGGTAAAATGACTCAAACAACAGCAAGGATAAAACAAAAAGGGAAATTATTTGAAATTATTGTTGATTTAGATGAAGCATTAAAATTTAAGAAAGGTGAGTCAAATTGGTTAGAAGTTGGTGGAGATAGAATTTTTAAAGATTCAAAAAGAGGGGATGTCGCTTCTAAAAATGATTTAGAAGAATGTTTTGGAACAAGTGATGTTTCAGAAGTAGCAAAAAAGATAGTGAAGAATGGTGAAATTTTGTTAACTCAAGAATTTAGAGATGAAGAGAGAGAAAACAGAATAAAACAAGTTATTGATTTTTTAGTAAGAAATACGATAAATCCGCAAAATAATAGACCTCACACTCCTGAAAGAATAAAATCTGCTCTTGAAGAAGCACATGTAAACATAAAAAATGTTCCTATTGAAAATCAAATCCCTGAAATTTTAGAACAAATAATGAAGATAATTCCAATAAAAGTTGAATCCAAAAAATTTAGATTAGTCATACCTGCAGTTTACACAGGAAAGATTTATAATATAATAAATTCCTATAAAGAAGAAGAGAATTGGATGAACGATGGAAGCTTAGAAGTAGTTGTCAAGATTCCTGCTGGAATGACAATAGACTTTTTTGACAAATTAAATTCAATGGCTCATGGAGCAATAATAAGTGAGGAAATTAAAGAATAAAATGACAAAAAGAATAATAGCAATACCTGGAGAGACTTTATTTGAAGGAGAAGAATATATTCCAGGAGAAGGAACAGAAAAAAGAAAAGAAAAAATAATTGCACTTAGATACGGTTTAGTAGAAAATAATAAAAATCTTATAAGAGTAATACCAGTCTCAGGAGTTTATATTCCAAGAAGTGGAAATGTTGTAATAGGTAAAGTTGAAAATGTAACAATGAATGGATGGGTTATAGATATAACAACACCTGAAGGAGCTTTTTTATCTTTAATGGAAGTTCCAAGATATGTTAATAAAGATGATTTAAGAGGAGTTTTAGATATAGGGGATATTGTTGCAGTAAAAATATATTCTGTAAATAGTAGAGGAATAGATTTAACTACAAAACTAAAGGGATTGGGAAAATTAGATAAAGGGATTATTATGCAAATAAATCCGAATAAAGTTCCAAGAGTGATTGGAAAAGAAGGAAGTATGATAAGCCTTATAAAAGAAGAAACAAAATGTAAGATTATAGTTGGACAAAACGGACTTATCTGGATAAATGGAGACAAAATAGAAGATGAGTTATATGCTAAAAAAGCAATACTTTATGTAACAGAAAATGCTGCTATGTCAGGGTTAACTGATGAAATGAAAGAATGGTTTGATAAAAATAAAGGAGAAATAAATTAAAATGACAGAATTCAAAAGACCAGACGGAAGAAAGATTAATGAACTTAGAAAGATAACTGCAAAAGTAGGAGTTGTTCCAAATGCAGATGGAAGTGCTCTTTTCGGTTTTGGTGATACAATTGCTATTGCTGCGGTTTATGGGCCTAAAAAAATGCACCCTCAACATTCTCAAAATCCTGAAAAAGGAACATTAAGATGTACTTACAACATGCTTAGCTTTTCAGTAACAGAAAGAATAAGACCAGGACCAAGTAGAAGAAGTCAAGAAATAAGTAAGATTACAGAATGGGCTCTTCAACCGATAGTTATGATTGATGATTTTCCTGGAAATGTTGTTGATGTTCACATAAATGTTATTCAAGCAAATGCATCTACAAGATGTGCTGGTATAAATGCTGCTGCAATGGCTTTAGCACATGCAGGTATTCCAATGAAGAGCATGGTAACAAGTGTTTCAATAGGTAAATTAGATAAACAGTTAGTAACAGATTTAATTAAAGAAGAAGAAGATTGGGAAGAGGGAGAAGGACCAACTGATATTCCTATAACATTAACAGATGATGGAAAAATAACTCATATACAATTAGATGGGAATATTCCTATGAAACAACTTATGGAGACTTTTGAACTTGCAAAAGAAGCAGGAAAACAGATTCATGAAGCTCAAGTTAAAGCATTAAAGGAGGCAATTGAGAAAAAATGATAGAAACTCCAAAAATGACAGGTGAAAGAATAAAAGAATATCTTCAAGAAGGAAAAAGATTTGATGGAAGAAAACTTGATGAATTTAGAAAAATAACAATTGAAACAGGGGTTTCAAAAAATGCAGAAGGGAGTGCAAGAGTAAATCTTGGAAAAACAGAAGTCCTAGTTGGTGTAAAATTAGATGTAGCTGAACCTTATTCAGATTCGCAAGAAGAAGGAAATTTAATGGTAACAGCAGAATTTCTTACTATGAGCTCGCCAAGATTAGATTTAGGACCACAACCATTTGGATCATTAGAATTAGCAAGAGTTATTGATAGAGGGATAAGAGAAAGTCATTTTATTGATTTGAAAAAATTGTGTATAAAAAAAGGAGAAAAAGTATGGAATGTTATGATTGATATTTATTCTATAAATGATGATGGGAATTTACTTGATGCTGCAGGAATAGGTGCTATTGCTGCATTAAAAACTGCAAGAATTCCTAGATATAATGAAGAAACAGGAAAGCCTATTTTTGGAGAGTGGACAGATGAAAAAATACCTTTATCTAAAGAAACACCAATCTCATTAACAGTTCACAAAATTGGGAATAGTTTGATAATTGATCCAACAAAAGAAGAAGAAGATATAAGTGAAACAAGGGTTACAGTATGCAGTTCTAATGGAATTGTTTATTCTCTTCAAAAAGGAGAATCAAAAGAACTAAGTGTAGAAGAATTTCAAAAGATTTTAGATTTAGTTGAAAAAACAGAAAAAAAGATATATAAAGAGATAGAATCAAATATTAAATAAGATGGAACAACAATTTACAAAATACGAACTTGCAAGGATTTTGGGAGCAAGAGCATTACAACTTTCTATGAATGCACCAATGTTAATTAAAATAAAAAAAGAAGATTTAGAAAAAATTAATTATGATGCTTTAAAGATTGCAGAGATTGAATTAAATTCTAATGTTTTACCAATATCGGTTAAGAGACCAATGCCTGTTAAAAAAGAAGAGAAATTAAAAAGAGTAAAGATGAAAATTGTAAATCCTGAAGAAGAAAATAATGAGTTAAAAGAAGAAAAAGAGTTAATTAATCAGGCAGAAATAATGGAATTAGCTAATCCTGAAGATGAAAGTGAAGAAGAAAATGAAGAGTCAGAGATTGAATAAGCTGTAAAATAAGTTTCTATTGAGATTCCTAAAAGTTTATTAATAAAAAAATATTTTTCTTATCATGATTATTCAAGAAATTTCTGCAGATTCTATTCTTGATTCAAGAGGTGAAAAAACTATTCTTATTAAAATAAAAACAAATGTCGGTGAATTTTCAGCAAGTTCTCCTAATGGTAAATCAACAGGAAAATACGAAGTAAAACCTTATCAAAAAAGTTTAGAGGAAGATATAAGAAAAATAAGAAAAATGAAAGACTACTTTTCAAAAGAGATTATTGATAAGTTTGATGATTTGATAGGAATAGAGGATATATGTGAGAAACAAGTCGGAGGAAATACTGTTTTCGCTTTAGAATCTGCTATTTTAAAAGCATTGTCAAAAGAAAAGAAGAAAGAGATTTTTGAATTAATAATAAACAAAGAAAAAAAAGATTGTTTAAAATTTCCAAGATTTGTAGGCAATTGTATAGGCGGTGGAAAACATTCTCCTGATGAAAAAAAACCTGATTTTCAAGAATTCCATGTTATACCAAATGAAAAAAGGTTAGAAGAATCTTTTATTAAGATGAAAGAAATAAAAAAGAATTCCAAATTTTATATAAAAGAAAAAGATAAGTATTTTTTAGAACAAACCAATGATGAAAATGCTTGGAGAACAAATTTGAATGATAAAGAAGTTTTAGAAATTTTAAAAATTTTTAATGTTCCTCTCGGGATTGATGTTGCTTCTTCAGGTTTTTATAGAAGGGGGAATTATTATTACAACAATCCTCCATTAAAAAGAACTAAAGAAGAGCAATTAGAGTATTTAAGCAATTTAATTAAAAATTTTAATTTAATTTATATTGAAGACCCTTTTGATGAAAATGATTTTGAAAGTCCTTCAAAATTAGTCTTAAGATTTCCAAGAACAATCATTGTTGGTGATGATTTAACAACAACAAATCCTAAAAGATTAAAAAAAGCAATAAAAGAAAAAAGTATTAATGCAATAATCGTAAAACCTAACCAAATAGGTTCTTTGATTAAAGTTAAAGAGGTTTGCGAAATTGCAAAAGAAAATAATATAAAACTTGTTTTTTCTCATAGAAGTGGTGAAACTAAAGAAACAATTTTAGCAGATCTTGCAATTGGTTTTGGTGCAGATTTCTTTAAAGTAGGAATAACAGGTGAAGAGAGAGAATGCAAAATAAAAAGGCTTATAGAAATTGAAAAAATTTTAAACAAATAAGTGTGAGAAACCTTTAAAAATATACTTTTTCTTTGACTAATATGCCAAGAAAAAAGAAATCAGAAGAAGAGATTAACAATAGTAAAGATAAAGATATTAAAGAAGAAAATAAAAAAAATTTAGAAGAAGCTAAAAAGGAGTCTATTGAAAAAGAAAGTGAAATAAACAAAGACAAAGAAGAATTAAGAAAAAAACTTTTAGAAAGAGCAAAAGAATTACAAGAAGGAAAAATTGATCAAGTTATTAGTGAAGAATTAAAAGAAAAGGTTAAAGTTAAAAAAAGAGAAGATATGCTTATTCCCTTAGAGGAATATGTAAAAACAGGGATTTACATAGGTACAAAGGCAGTTACTCCTATGATGAGACCTTTTGTTTATAGAAGAAGAGCAGATGGGCTTGCAATTTTTAATACAGATATAATTGATGATAAATTAAAAGAAGCTATTGAATATATTTCTCAGTTTAATCCAGAGGACATTGTTTTAGTTTGTAAAAGACAAACTGGTTGGAGAACAGCAGAAATGCTTTCAAGATTAACAGGGATAAAAGTATTCACAAAAAAATATCCTGCGGGAATATTAACAAACCCTTCTCTCCCAGATTTTTTCGAGAATGAATTAACAATAATAACAGATTCTTGGGTAGACAAAAATGCATTAAATGATACTATTAAAGCAAATAAAAAAATTTTGATGATTTGTGATACAAATAATTTTTCACAGAAAGCAGATAAGATTATAATTGGTAATAATAAAAGTGCAAAAAGTATTGGATTAATTTTCTATTTGTTGACAAGAGGATATTGTAAAAATAGAGGTATAGAAGTAGAAATTCCAGATTTAGATTGGTGGACAAAAGAAGAAGATGCTCCTAAAGTATTGAATGAGAAAGATAAGGGTGATTCTAGATACGGAGTTTAAATTTTATTCTTTCTCTACTTTTGTTCCGCATTCATGACAAAATTTTTCATTCTCATCTAAGATTGTGTTACAATTTTTACATTTGATTATTTTTTGTTTTGTTTCTATAACTGGTTTATAACCTTTTTTTCCAGAAATTAAAGCTCCAAATGCTTCTACAAAAGAACCTTCTTTTTGAATTTCATCCATCCTCTTTTGAACAAAATTTGCATCCATATTATAAAAAATAAAAGTTAATTTTTAAAGATTTGCATAAAATAAAGAAAAAAAATAGATGTATTATAAAAAAGAAAAAAATAAGTTTTATTGATGAAAAATCATACGAAAGATTTATAAAGCTCTTTCTCTGAAACAATCTATATTAAAATGAGTACTTTAATACTGCATATAAAAACATTAAAGTATGAGGTATGTAAAGCAGTCATTTAGTTGTAGTTCTTAATAATATTTTAGCCAATAGTC
>JAAZNJ010000017.1 GCA_012798335.1 Candidatus Woesearchaeota archaeon
CTAATGAAAACCTCTTGTGATTTTTTATCACTTAAACATTCAAATATTCTATCAATGAAAACTTTTTTTGAATTTTCACCTTTGTTATTTAGAGATTCTATTTCAAAAGATTTTGTTTTGTTATTCATTTTATTGTCTTATTTTTTATTTTGTTATCTTCTCTTGAATCTTCTTTAAATCTTCTTTATTCATAGGTTTTGCTCTTTCAGGATTTAACTCATTTCCTTGATTTAAAGGAACAATATGAACATGGACATGAGGTACAAAAAATCCTTCAACTGCGATTCCAATCCTTTTACAATTTAATTTTTCTTTTAACAATTTAGCTATCTTTTTTGTATTGTTCATCAATCTTAAATATTCTACATTTTTTAAATCAAAAATATAATTTGTATGTTTTTTTGGAATTAAAAGAACATGGCCTGGATTTATGGGATTCATATCTAAAAATGCTAAATACTTTTTGTTTTCCCAAACTTTATAACAAGGAATTTCTTTATTTACAATTTTGCAAAATATACAATTCTCTTCTTCTGATGTTTTTTTCTTCTTTATTTTCATGATTCTTTTGTTTAATTTATTTTTTAATTAGTTTCTTTTTTAATTTATCTTATTATTTCATCCAAAATTTTGTTTTTCTTAATTGATTTATATTATTTTTATATAACTCTCTTAAATCTTTTATTTCATAATAATCCATAATCATTCTATCAAATCCTGGTCCCCAAGCTAAAACTGTAATATTTTCTCCTAAAAGAGGTATGACTACTTCTGGCCTAAATATTCCTGCACCACCTAACTCAAACCATTGTTTTTTATCTTTATTAAAAACATCTATCTGAACACTAGGTTCTGTATAAGGATAATAACTTGGAATAAATCTTATTTTTTCAAAACCCATCTTCTTGAAAAATTCTTTTAAATATCCTAATAAATTTCTGAAAGTTAAACCTTCTGCTATAACAATCCCCTCTGTTTGATTAAACTCAAAACCATGACTCCAATCTGCTGTTTCATTTCTAAAGCATTTCCCTAATGCAAAATACTTGCATGGTATATCTTCTTTTTTTATCTTTGAGAGCATATAAGAAGAAACCGCCGTGGTATGTGTTCTTAAAACTAATTTTTTAGATTCATCTTCTTTCCATTGGTAATTCCAACCTTTACTCCCTTCTATTCCTTGTTCATGACTCTTTTTTACAGCTTCAACTATCCTTTTTTCAGGCAGTTCTCCTGTTTTCCCCCTTATAAAAAAAGTATCTTGCATTTCTCTTGCAGGATGGTCCTGTGGTGTAAATAATGCATCAAACACCCAAAAAGAAGATTCAATTATATTTCCTTCCATCTCTTTAAAGCCTAAATCAATCCAAACTTTTTTTGCATATTCTATAGCTTGATTTACAAAATGACTTTTCCCCCCATAAATCTCAGGAAGTTTTGAAGTCACATCATATCTCCTGAATTTTTTTCCTCTCCAATTTGATTCTTTCCCTAATAAGTTTGGGGTGATATTTTCTATTAATTCTTTAAAATTTGATTTTTCTTTTTCTACTTCTTCCCCTAATTTTGTTAATTTTATTTTTATATTATCCTCTTCTTTTATTGTAATAATATTTTTTCTTTTTTCTAAAATTTTTAAAGCATATTTTTGTTCAGGAGTTAAATCAGATAAATTCAAAGGCAATTCTTCCAAAAATTTTTCTTCTAAGGTTTTTTTTATTATTTCTTCTCCATTAGCATTTAAAATTAATTTTCCATTTTTTATTTCAATTAAAGCCTTATTTTTTAATGCGCCTATTGAAGCTTTTATTTCTTCTTCTGATAAATCTAATTCTTTGTTAATCTCGTTTAAGTTAAGGATTTTTTTTTCTAAAATCTTTTCTGATAATCTTCTTTCAGGAAGTCCTTTCTTTTTGTAAATTAAACCATTAATGCCTAAATCCACAATCTTTATCTTTAAATGTTCTAAAATTACTATTTTTTTATTTTCTAAATATTCTAAAGCTCTTAAAACAGAAGTTTTATCTAAATTTGTTTTTTTAACAATATTCTCAATTCTTTCTTCTTTAATATTATCTAAAACTTTTTTTTCATTTGTATTCAATGATTCTATTATTTTTTCTATTTCTTTTTCCATATTTATTTCTATCTTTATTTTTTATTAAATGATTATTTACTTTAATTTTTTTGTCATCCAAGTGGGCATTCCTAAAACCAAGCCTAACCCTTTTTTTAAGATTTGACTTTTTTTATACTTAAATGAAACAAATTCCATATATAATTTGTTTTTATTACATATTTTTATATTTTGTTTAATTCTTGCAATGATTCTTGCTCTTTCCTTTCCATAACTCTCTATAATCTCATCTAAATTTATCCCTATTATAACATTTTTCTTTTTTGCTAATTTAGCTAAAACTTGATTAAAACCAGAATTTCTTTCTTTGTCATAATCTTTTCTTTCTTTTTGATTTATTAATAAAATATCAATCTTTTCTTTTTCTAAGACTTTTCTATTTAATTCGTCATCTCCAGAAAATATGATTTCTCTTTTTGGATTCTCTTTTATAATCTTTCTTATTTTATTAAAATCTTTTTCATTAATAAAAAGTTGTTCCATTAAACTCTCCTATTGTTGTTCCTTCAAAATTTTTTTTATTCAGCAAATTGTCTAATTCTTTTAAATCGCTTCCTAAAATAAATGTTTTTATTTTTGACTCTTTTATTATTTTAGAAGCATTCTGGTCTAAAACAAAATGTTGACCTGGTTTAAATTTCATTCTATTAACAATATCATCAAAATCTGTCCAAGATATTTCTTTAATTAATTTCGCATTTTTATTTTTAGAAGGATCTTTATCATACAAACCTTTAACATTTGTTAAATTAATAAAATCAGTTTTAAATCTTTTAGATAATAGAGCAGCAGTTGAATCAGAAGTTTGATTAGGTTTATATTCTAATGCTCCACAAAAAACAATGTCTTTTTTATTTATCCCTTTAATTAAACTTTTTGTTGTGTGGGGGATTCCCTTATCAGAATCTAAACCAAAAAGATAATTCATAAACCTAGCATTTGTTCTTGTGCATGAAATACCTATAAAACTCTGAAATAATTTATTTATTTTACTTTTTTTTAATGCTTCAATGTAAATTCTAGCAATTTTCCCCCCACCGCATGTAATTACAAATTTATAATTTTTTGAATGTTTAATCAAAATTTTTTTTAAATTTAACAAATAGTCTAGATTAATTTCATTAGGAATTATCAAACTTCCTCCAAGACTTAAAACCTTTACCTCTCTTTTTATTTTTACTTTTTTTTTCATCTATCAAATAGATGTTTGTTGTTTTTATTCTTTTTTATTATCAAAAACTTTAAAAGAAACAAATCATAAATTAGTATATGAAAACTAAAAAGATGAATTTAAAAGAAACTTTAATACAAGTTGGTTTGAGAATTGCAAAAAGAGGAGAAGGTGCATTATTTGTTGTAGGCGATGTTCCTTACAAACCATTAATCAATCAAACTGTTCCTCCCTTTAAAATTATGGATAATCCAAAATTATTAGAATCTTTAGCTTTAATTGATGGTGCAGTAATAATTGACAAAAATGGTTTTTTGAAAGCTTACGGGGTTATGATTAAAAGTAAAAAAGTGTTTAAAAATTATGGAACAAGGCATAGCGCTGCTTTAAGTGCCGCTATTAATGATAATACTGTGGTAATTGTTTCTGAAGAAGATAGAAAAGTTAAGATTTTAGAAAAAGGAAAAATGGTTATGCAGTTTGATGCATTACAAAAAGATGTTGAGAAATCTGTTCATAATATGGCTAATTTATTAGAAGTTGTTGGAGCAGGCACAATCGGAACAATAGGAACAAGTTTATTCGCTCCTGCAAGCGGTATTGCATTATTGCCAGGAGTTATAATCTTTGGTTCTGTTTATTATTTATTAAAATTATTAAATAAAGAAGGAAAGAAATAATTTAAATGATTTTTAGAAATTTATTTTAATTAGATTTATGGATTTAAATTATTTTATTGTAAATAAACGATTATCTTTAACATCAAATATATCCAATCTTACACCAGAATCTATCCAACCATGAGCATAATTTAGAGCAGCAAAAGCATTAACAAAATCCTTGTTTTTTATAAAGTATTCAGAATCTTTAAGATAATTTTCAGTCATTTCTATTATCTCTTTAGCATAATTTTCTTTTCCTTTAATAATATTTTTTTTTATTTCTTTTAATGCTTCACTAGTTATCTTTGTGTATTTTTCAATTTTTTCTTTGGTTATTATATTATTTATTTTCATCTTAACATAACTTATTTTCTTTTTTCATTCTATAACCTTATTAATATTATGAATATTTACACTCTAATCTTAATAATTAGTAATCTTTAAATATATGTTTGTTTTTTTGTTTTAATGAAAAAGGGGAAAAAATTATTATTTGTTTTTAGCTTTTTTTTAATTGCTTTAATATTCTTAAGCGTAATAATGAGTGCTGATTCTTCTAATCTAATTCAAGATCAAAAAAATCAAAAGAATAATGAAACAGATTCTTCACTCTCAGGATTGTCAGAAAATGTTTATAATTATATAAAAGAGTTTACAAGTAATAATAAAATAGACTCAAAAGAAATAAAAAATGTTTCTAAACTTGATATGAATTCATTGCCAAAAGATGTTGATTTAAAAAATGTGAATGATGCTAATCTTGCAATTTACCAAATAGAATATTCTCCTAATAATAGTGAACAAAATAAAAAAGTTTATATGATTACCTATTCAACAGATAAGCTTGAAAAACAAAGTGATTTGATAATATCTGAAGATAAGAGATCATTATTGAATTTTGGAATCAATAAAAAAATAAATGAATCTCAATTTATGGAGAGTGCAACAGGCATAGTTGGTTCTTTGAATAAGGGTTATGTTATGATGAGAAAAGGCAGTATTACAGGAATTTCAACAAGTTTAGAATCTTTAGGTGGTGATGGCTCTGTTGAGATTATTGTATATAAGAACGGAAATAAAATCAATTTTGGTAATGAATTTGTTATAAGTCAAGAAGGAACAAAGAAAGATTATGATATTCAATCAAAAGGTATAACAGAATTTGAAGCAGGAGATGTCTTATCATTATATCTAAAAATCTCAGGAAATCCTTCAATTAAAGACATTAACACTTTATTAGAAATCATAACTGAATAAACTTCTAAATTAATTTACTTTTCTTTATTAAAAAATTGTTTAATACTAATAATCAATAATTGTGAATTGGGTGTTTAGAATAGAAATCTTTTTAAAATAGATTTAACTTTAGAAAGATATGGTAAAGGATAAAAAAGATGTGTTAATAAGAATATTAGCCTTGGGTTTAATTATTCTTCTATCAGTTTTAGTTTATATTTTGATTGTTGGACCTATAATAAAAAATAATCAATCTTCAATTTATGATTCTGGATATAATCAAGGACAAGGAGATTTTCTTAGAGCGATGATTTCACAAATACAAAATCAGGGCTTTGTTAATATTCCTTTAAATCAAAATCAATCTCTTGTTTTAATTCCTTATACGCCTCAACAAACTCAGAATCAATAAAATCTTTGATAAATGTTTTTTTTAACATCTTTTAATAAACTCTTTTAATAAAAATTTTTTAATGGTAGATATGTTATAGGTTATCAACTAGGGAATTATTACATTGATTATTCTTATGAGACTAACTTAGAAAATGAAACTTTAAAAGCATTAATTGAAAATGATAAAATTAAATGGATAAAAGATATCTTAAATAAAGAATCAAGCAAAGAAATTAATTCTCAACCTTTATCTGAAGATATAAAAAATTTTATTAATCCTTCTGTAATTTAACCTAAATTAATTTAATTATACTAATTACTTAGATCATTTTTCTTATCTTAAACCTAAAATCTTGATTCTTCCTGTCTATATAAGCAGATAATATTAAATCACCTAAAACTACCTTGTAAATTCCTTCATTCAATGGAATTTTAGAATATCTTGAAAAAAGAGTTATAACACTCATTATATCTTCTTTAGTCAAATAGATAATACTTGGCATTACTCCCATAGAACCCTTTACTATTACATTATCATTAGGATTTGCTACTATCTCTCTTACCTTTGGATCATTGATGAGAGGATTTAATTTATAAAAATTTAAATTTATCCTCTCTGGAACAGGTTTTAAATAATTTAAATGGCTTGGTAAAGAAATATCTGGAATATCTAAAAATCTCTTTTTTAATTTATAATCTCTTCCTTTTGAGATAGATTGAGGATTTTGAGTAGACTTGGGAATTTGATTATTTAATTGATTGTTTATATATTTGTTCCTATTCAACTGATTATTCATTGCAATTTTTAAATTGTTTCTTAATTGTATCTGTTTTAATATTTCTATTTTGTTTAACATATCTCCAAAAACATGTTCAAAATCTTTTTCTGATTCTTTTGTGTCTTCTTTTTTTTCTATTACTTTTTTTAAATTAGCAATCTCTTTAGATTTAGAATTCTTAATTAACATTAATGTGAAATAAATTAAAATCTTCTTTTTTAAATTTTCTTGAATTATCTTCTTAGAAAGAACATTTTCCATTTTATTTTTATTCAAGAGGTCTGACAAACTTTTGATTTAAAGATTGTTTCCCTAATGTGTCTGCAGAAATTGTTTTTGGTTTATAAGGAGAATTTGTTTGAGGATAAATATTTGTTGATTGAGAATATGGGGAAGAATATGGGTTTGAAAAAGGAACATTTTGTTGAGATTCTTTTTCATGTAATAAAGTTATACCCTTTGCTATAATTTTGTTTTGTTCTAATAGATTATCTAATTTCTCTGATAATTGATTATTTATCTTATTATTATCTCCCAATGAAAAATCTTTATCTGCTATAGCCTTTGCAGAAATTTCAAATAATTCTAATAGTTTAGAGATCTGAGAAGATAAATCTTCTAATTTAACAGCAAGATTTGTCATAACTCTTTGTAATGAAACAAAATTTTCAATTAATTTATTATTAATTCCTTCTTCTATAGCATCATCTTTTTTTATCACACTCTTTTTTTGGAGTTTTGTTGATTTAACCATTGAATATAAATATCTTTTTTATTTATAAAATTTTGTTCTTCATCATATTTTATTATTTTTTATCTTCTTAATTATTTCTTAATAATTATCGTTTTTATTTAGTTTTTAATTAATTTTATATGTCTTTTTTTAATTGTCTTTTATTTTATTCATTTGTATATTGTCTGGGTTCTTCACCTATCTGTTTTTCAATTTCAGCAATATAATCTGAAATCTCTTTTGCCACATCTGCATTAACAGTTATACTATCTATATGATTTTTTACTAAAAATTCAACCATCTCTTTTTTACTTCCTGCTTGTCCGCAAATACTTGTTTCTACATTATTTCTTTTACATACTCTTAACACATAAGCAATCTGTGATAAAACTGCAGGATGCATTTCATTATATAAATCTTGAATTAGCTCATTACCCCTATCTACTGCAAGGATATATTGTGTTAGATCATTTGTCCCTAATGAGATAAATGAAATGCCCTCCTCACATAATTCTCTTATCAATTGAATAGCAGCAGGAGTTTCTATCATAATCCCTAATTTATAGTTCTTAAAATCTATTTTATCTAATATTTTTTTAGTTTCTTTTAATTCTTCTACTGAAATAACTTGGGGTAATAAAATCCCTATTTTTTTACCTTCTTCGTTTATTCTTTTTAAGGCATTTAACTCTGAAGTTAATATCTCTTTATTTTTTAATCCATATCTTATTCCATGTAATCCTAACATAGGATTTAATTCTATTGTTTTTGGAGAACCTTCTAAATTTCTAAATTCATCACTTCTTATGTCTGAAGTTCTTACCCAAATTTCATCAAAAAATTTAGAAATTTCTTTTACGCCTTTATAAATTGCATCCTCATATTCTTTTATATTTCCTTCTTTGATAAAATAATTTGGGTGTTTACCTAATTCTGCTATTATTCCTTCAATTCTTGTTAATCCCACTTGTTTTATTCCTGTTTTTGCTGCTCTTTCTGCAAAATTAGGCATATCTACTATAACTTTTATTTTTGTTTTTGTTTTAGAAGTTATTTGCATAACTTCTTTTTGTTTTGTTTCTGCTAATTTTCCTTCATAAACTTTTCCTGCAAAACCATCTACTGTTACAATGTTATCATCTTTTAGCTTAGATGTTGCTTCTCTTGTTCCTACAACAGCAGGTATCCCCATTTCCCTTGAAACAATTGAAGCATGAGCTGTCATTCCTCCTTCATCTGTAATTATCCCAGAACATTTTTGCATTGTTACAACCATATCAGGATTAGTCATAATTGTTACTAATATATCTCCTTTCTGTA
>JAAZNJ010000018.1 GCA_012798335.1 Candidatus Woesearchaeota archaeon
TTTTAAAAAGACAAAAAGAGAGCTAATTTAAAAAAGTAAAAAATAAAAAAATTAGAATAAAAGATTACTTTTTATTTTCTATTTTTAATAAACTATTTATCACAGCTCTTTTAACTTCAGGATGTGATTTTTCAAGTTCATTTAAAAATTGATTAATCCTTTTTGTGTGTGTATCTCTCTCTTTGTAGTTATTATTTGAAAAAAAATTATTTAATTTTCCATAGAGTAAGATCTCTTCATCTAAAAAAAGATACAATGGTTTTATTTGAGATTCAAAAACAGGAAGAAGATTATTCAATCTATCAGTTTTTCCATAGACTATCTTATCCAAAAACCATTGAGATTCAGAATCAATCGAAGAATTTAAAACAAGTTTAATTTTCTTTTTATTTTTATTTTCTTTTTTTAAAATTTTTAAAAACTCTTCTTTATTCTTAATTTTTAAGATCTCAATTTCAAATTTTGATTTAAAAAAATTTAAAATTTTTTTTAAAACTTCTGTTTTAAAATTCTTAGATTCAAAATAATAGATTTTATCACCTTTAGATATCATATGATATTTTCTTATACCTAAAAGAAATTTTTTATTAAAATAATTAATAAAACATCTTTCACAAAGTTTTCTCTTATTAGTAAATTCATAAACAGGATTAGTTTCACAAAGTTTACACATTTTTATTTTTTAATTTTTTCTTTTAATTTATTTTTGATTTCTTAATTATTTAAATCACTTTATTTTTAAATTATTCCTATTATTTTTATTATTGTTATTATTACCTTTTAAAATTTTTAATCTTTTAAAGATTCATTAAATAGATTCATTAAAGTTTTTTATATTATGATTTAAATTCCTCTTTAGAAATCATCTTCTTTTTTGTTATTTTTATCTTTGTTTTGTTCATTAGTTTCTGTTTCTTCAATATTTTTTGCGTTTTTATTTTGAGTTTTATCTTCTTGTGTTTTTTCTTGTTTATTTATTTCTTTTATTTTTTGCATTTTCTCTTTTATTTTATCAAATTTTTCTTTTATTTTTACACTTGATTTGAATATCTTTAAAATTATCCAAACTGAAAATAAAATTCCACTTAAAATGATTAATCTTATTGATGTTTTATTAGAGCTATAAAAAAGAATATCAATTATCTCTTTTATTAAATCTTCTTTTCCAAAGAAACTGATTAGGATAGAATTTAATTTTAAGAACAAAAATGAAGAAACAAAAATTGGGATTGAGGCTAATAATAAAATATTTATCTTATTCTTTAATAATAGAAATATAAAAATAAGTAAAGACAAAGATATTATAAGGAATATAAAAAATGTTTTTCTCAATAATAAATATGTTTTTTCAGAGGCTAAAAAAGTAGGTATTTGTTCTTTATTAAAGCAGTCTATAAAACTACAGTTATAATCTTTAAAATAAATTTCATGAACAAGAGACCTAACACTCTCATTGATTAAAAAGGAAGTATCATTTATTTTGTCACAAGGAATTTTTATTTTATAATCAGAAAAATTGAAAGAATAAGATAATTCAGAAAGAGATAAATTATGAGGGTTTTCTTCACAATATAATTTTAAGAATTCTGTTTCTTCATTGATTACAGAATTTAAAGAATCATTATTAATTAAGTAATTGTTAACTAATTTTAAAGAGGTATTCTCAAAATTATTATAGGCCATAGACTGATTTAAACTAAAAAATAAAATACTAAAAAAAGAAGAGATTATTAATAATATAGAAAAAAATACTAAAAATACCCCTTTTATTGCTCCCATTAAAATTCAAAGAATTGTTTATTTATAAAATTATTTATTAGGATAGAGATTCCTTCTAAGAAAGATTTACAATTTTACATTTTTTCTAAAACTTTTATTCTTTCTTCTATAGGGGGGTGAGTGCTAGACATTTTTCCTAAAGGATCAGCAAAAAATAAAGGAGCAACTGCTTGATTAACTTTTTTCTCAGGGATTTTTTCTTCTTGTTGGATTTTTTTTAATGCTCTTATTAATCCTTCAGGATATCTTGTGAATTTAACAGAAGATGCATCAGCACTAAACTCTCTTTTTCTTGAAATTGCCATTTGAACAAAAAAGATGAATATTGGAGAGAGAATTGCTAAAATAATTCCTAAAATTAAGAAGATTGAATTTTTGTTGTCTCTATCATTCCCTCTAAACCATAAACTTCTTAAAAATAAATTTGAAATTATTGAAACCATACCTACAGCAACAGAAACTAAAGTCATATACCTTATATCATAATTTTGAACGTGCCCAAGTTCATGAGCTAAAACTCCTTCTAATTCTCTTCTTTCTAATTTTTTCAATGCTCCTGTTGTAACACATATAACTGCTTTTTCAGGAGACCTTCCTGAAGCAAATGCGTTTATCTGATTAGACTCCATAATATATAATTTAGGCATAGGTAAACCACTTGAGATTGTTAATCCTTCAACTAAGCGATAATAATCTCTATACTTTTCAGGATCAGCTAATTTTGCCCCAACACTGAATAAAGCAATTTTATCAGAATAAACATAACTAAAAAAAACATAACAAAAAGAGATTATCCCAGAAAAGATTATTATAAATAAAAAAGAATCAGGACTATAAATTTGAGAGATTAGAAAACCAAGAAGGATTATAATTGAAAATATAATTGACAAAAGAAAAAAAGATTTTCTTTTGTTTCTTGATATCTGATCTCTAAAATCTATTCTTTCCATCTTTTTTTCCATGTTTATAAAATCATATTAGGATTTATAAATTTATATTATAACAAGATTAAATGAATAAATCATTAAAGGAATAAATAAAATAATTTAATAAATTTAGGTAATCTAAACAGATTTAATTGATAGTCCTCTAATATCTATCATTCTAATCTCAACTCAAGAAGAAAAATTAATCAAATTTTACTTTAATCTCTTTTCTTTCTGATTCTTCTGCTTGGAAATATTCTTTTGGTTTTTTATTGAACATTCCTGCAAATAAATTTCCAGGGAAAGTTTTACACAATTGATTATAGGATAAGATGCTATCATTAAAGAATTGTCTTGCATAAGCAACTTTATCTTCAGTAGAGGTTAATTCTCTTTGTAATTCTAAAAAGTTTTCATTAGCTTTTAAATTAGGATAATTTTCAGCAAGTGCAAATAATTTAGATAAACGACTTTCTAAAGTTTTATCTGCTTTCAATTTTTCTTGAAATCCTTTAGCAGAAATTAAAGATTCTCTGGCTTTTGTAACTTCTTGTATTATAGACTTTTCATGTTTCATATAACCTTTTACACTTTCTATAAGGTTTGGAATTAAATCAGCTCTTCTTTTTAATTGAACATCAATTTGGCTAAAAGAATTATCAATCCTATTTTCCAAAACATTAAATCTATTAAAGTAATAGATAAATATTATTAATACAAAGACAATTAATCCAATAATTAACCATACCATAAAATAATAATAAAAAATAACTTTATAAACTTTATTGAATAAAAAAAAATAATGATAAAAGTAGATAAAAACAAATGTATAGGGTGTAGTTTATGCGTATCTATATGCGAAGAAGTTTTTGAAATGGACAAAGATGGAAAATCAAAAGTAAAATCTCAAAAAGATTTACCTTGTGTAAAACAAGCGATTGATTCTTGTCCTGTAGAAGCAATTTCAGAATAATTTATATAAAAATTCCTATAAAAATTGTATAAAAAAAGAATCACAAAAATCATGAATGATTTAATAAATCTAAATATTAAGAATCAACGTAATCTTTATTAACTCTAATTTATATAACTAGTTATGGGTGAAGAAAAAGAGGGAAAAATACAATTTATAAAATGGTTTTCTGAAATAAATAAAGACTCTGGAAACATTGTAGGAGGAAAAGGAGCAAATTTAGGAGAGATATATAATGCGAAAGTTAATGTTCCCCCAGGATTTGTGATAACAGCTCAAGCTTATGATTATTTTATAGAAAAAGCAGGATTAAAAGAAAAAATAAAAGAAATGCTCTCAAAAATAGACTATGAAAACACAGATTTGCTTGATAAAGTTACAGAAGAGATAAGAAGTTTAATTGTAAATTCAGATCTTCCAAAAGAAATGGAAGAAGAAATTTTAGAAGATTATGATATCTTAAGCGTTGGAGATCTTAAAAACACAAAAGGAACAGTTTTAGATATTATAAAAAATTCAGAACCTATATTTGTCGCTGTAAGAAGTTCTGCAACAACAGAAGATTTAGAAGGAGCAAGTTTTGCAGGGCAACAAGAAACTTACTTAAATGTAAAAGGAAATAAAGATTTATTATTAAGTATAAAAAAATGTTTTGCTTCTCTTTTTACATCAAGAGCAACATATTATAGGAATAAAAAAGGATTTAATAAAGTTAAGGCAAGTTTAGCAGTAGTAATACAAAAAATGATTGACTCTGAAAAATCAGGAGTTGTCTTCTCAAAAGATCCTACAAATAAAACAGATAACGTTATAGTTGAAGCAGTATTTGGATTAGGGGAAGGGATTGTTTCAGGTATAATAACCCCTGATGAATACATTGTTAACAAAGAATTAGAAATTTTAGATAAAAAAATAATGGAGAAGAAGGTAGCAATAACAAGAGATTCCTCAGGAAAAAATCAAATTGTAAAATTAACAAATGAAAAATCTCATCAACAAGTTTTAAAAGATTATGAAATAAAAAAAATTGCAGAAATTTCTTTAATGCTAGAAGAGCATTATAAAAAACCGCAAGATATAGAATTTGCAATAGAGAGAGATGAAGTTTATGTTGTTCAAACAAGACCCATAACTACTTTAGAAAAAAAAGTTGAGAAGACAGAAGAATTAACAGGAAAAATTTTATTAGAAGGTTTGGGTGCTTCTCCAGGAATAGCTTCAGGAAAAGTTAAAGTAATAAAAGAATTAAAAGACCTAGATAAGATACAGAAAGGGGATATATTAGTAACAATTATGACTAATCCTGATATGGTTGTAACAATGCAAAAATGTTCTGGGATAATTACAGATGAAGGAGGAATGACAGCTCATGCTTCAATTGTTTCAAGGGAAATGGGAATACCTGCTGTTGTAGGAACAAGAGAAGCAACGTCTAAGCTAAAAGATGATGACATTGTAACAGTAGATGGTTTTGCAGGAAAAGTTTATGAAGGAAAATTAGCAGAAACAAAACAAAAAGAAGTTATGCAAATAACTTCTAAAACAAAAACAAAAATAAAAGTTATAGTAGACATGCCTAATTTTGCAGAAAGAGCAGCAAAAACAGGGATAAAACAAGTAGGATTAACAAGAATTGAGGGAATAATAGCAGAATTAGGCAAACATCCAAATTATTTTATTAAAGAAGGGAATATAAAAGAATATGAAGATGCAATTTATAAAGGGGTAAAAGAGATTTCTAAATTTTTTGATGAAATCTGGGTAAGAACTTCAGATATAAGGAGTGATGAATTTAGAAATTTAGAAGGTTCTCCAAAAACAATAGAATTAAATCCTATGTTAGGATTACATGGAATAAGATATGGATTAAAAAATAAAGAGATATTAACTTCAGAATTAAATACCTTAAAAAGAATAAACGAAGAAGGTAAAAAAATAGGGATTTTATTACCCCAAGTTATTTCAGTAGAAGAATTAAAAGAAACTAAAAAAATATTAGATAAAATAAACTTTAAGAACTATAAGTTAGGAGTTATGGTAGAAACTCCTGCTGCTGTTCAGTTGATAAGAGAATTGTGTGAAGAAGGAATTTCATTTATCTCATTAGGGACAAATGATCTAACACAGTATATCCTTGCAGTAGATAGAGGTAATGAGCTAATCCAAGATTTGTATAATGAAATGCATCCTGCAGTTTTATCACAAATTGCCTATGTATTAAGAGTATGTAAAAGGAATAATGTAGAAACAAGTATTTGCGGACAAGCAGGAAGTAAAAAAGAGATGGTTGAATTTTTAGTAAAAAACCATATAGATAGTATAACTGTTAATGCAGATGTAGCAAAAGAGATTTCAGATTATGTTGCTGAAATTGAAAAACAAATAGGTGAGGAACCAAGACAATATACTAATAAATAAAAAAAATAATTGAAAGAAAAAGAATATAAGATTAATAAAACTAAATAAAAAGCAATAATTATTAAGGGATAATTAAGAAGATAAAAAATTAAAATATGATGAAGAACAAAATTTTATAAATAAAAAAGACATTCATATTAAATGGTTAAAACAACAAAAACCCAAAAAAAGAGTGTGATAAAAAAAGATGAAGTTATAGAAGAAGGGATTAACAATAAACTAATTGAAAATTTTGTTTCCTTACAAAGGGTTATGACAAATCTTGCTGTTAAATTAGAAGATTTATCTTCTCAAATCTCTAAATTATTAGAATTATTTGAGATTTCTGCAAAA
>JAAZNJ010000019.1 GCA_012798335.1 Candidatus Woesearchaeota archaeon
TTTCATTTAGTATTTGTTTTCATGTTAAATATTTTCATTTTTTTTTAACTTGATGAATTTATCAAGTTAAATAAATGGCTAATTTATTGTTCATTTTACTCCCACCAAATTAGCGGTTTTATTAATCTATAATCCAAATCTTTTATATTGACAATACTGCCATCGGGAAACTCAACTTGATTTTGTGTGATTTTCTTAATCCATTTGCCGGTTAAGTTAGATAAGGTTTCGGCAATGTCTATGTTAGGGTAAAGTTTGGTTAAATCAACTTTGACTTTGTCGTTTTCATAATCAATCTCTACTGCTTTGAGCATTTTTTCGTCTTTCATAAAGACATATTCCTGATACGGACTTCTGCCCGGAGCATTAAACAAATTTCCATCTTCATATTTGCAATTTGCGAGTGCTTCTTCATATTGCTCAAGTTCGTAGTATTTGAAGAAACCGCCGCCTTGCCAGTTAACATCTTTTGATAAATGAGGTCGTCTTTCTAATTCTCCAAAATTTATATTTTTATCACCAGCTAAAACCAACTTCATGCGCCCTTTAACGCCTAATTTTTTCACACCTTCAGAATAATAAATTTCTTCAAAATGAGATCCCATTTCTATACCAACCCATTTCCTATTTAACTTATGAGCGACTGCGGTTGTAGTACCTATACCTAAAAAATAATCCAGAACAATGGAGCCCGGTTCAGAAGAAGACTGAATAATTCTTCGCAATAAATTCTCTGGTTTTTGTGAGGAGGTAAAGCTGAAACTTTCACTAACTCTCATTTCAGATTGCGTAAATGAAAAAATATCATTCCATATATCGCCAACAGGAAACACTTTTTCATCCACCTTTATTTCTTGCATCTCAAAAGAACCGTTAACCCATTTTTCAATTTTAAAAATAAAGTCAGAAATTTTTTTCGGAGAAGAAATTTTTGGGAACGCTATTAAATCCAGCCAACCGATATTTAGGTTAGTTTTATTTCTATTTGGTTTCCATAATTTTCTAAACAGATAGTCCTCATTTCGGCAATAAAATAAAGTTTGATGTTTCAATTGAAAATTGTCACCGAAACTTTTGTATCCAAATAAATCAGCTTCAATATCTTTTGTTGCATTTGTGTCAAAAACTACTTCGGTAATCTGTGAAAATTTTTCCTTTATTAGTTCTTTAGCGAAGACATTGGCATTATCATCCATATGTAACCAATAAGTACCATTTCCTTTTAATAGTCGAAGCCCGGCATTTATTCTATCTTTCATTAGGCTCAACCAGCTTGAGTCTTGAAATCTATCTACATAAGGAAAATCCTCTCCTGTATTAAACGGTGGGTCAATGTAAATTGTCTGCACTTTTTCTTTGAATTTTGGTAAAATCGTATTTAATGCCTGATAATTTTCACTCTTTATCAGCCAGCCATCAAGTGCGTTGTCTAAATCTTCAAATTGGCTCAATATCTCAAGCTCTAAATCTTTGAAATATTTTGTGTCAATAGGTAAATGTTCATATTTTTTTGTTAATTTTTTGCCATAAATATCGGTTTCAAAAACATCTTTTGTTTTAAAAGCATCATCTACAATTCCAAGCTCTTGCCATTCTTTGATTTGTTCGTTTATGTTTTTATGCTTAAGAATTTTTTCAATGAGTTTTAGAGATTCTTCGCTTTGCTCAGAAGGACGGGCAGAGAGAATTCTATCAAGTGTAATTACATAATTGCTATTTTTTACAAACTTTGGTTTGTTCCATATCTTTACAAGCTCATCTTCAAATTGACTTATGAAATCTATTATCTTAAATGCAATGTCTTTTAATATTTGTAATTGGTTTACTCTATCACCACTCCATTCAGTTGCCCCTTCCCAAAAATATTGATAACTCCAAAGTTTAAACTGTTCATGCAAAAATGCTTTAGCATTTTTGTTGATAAAAAAATCTACTTCGCTCTGTTTTTCGAATATTCGAAATGCTCTTTCTAATTGTTCTTCGTCAATTTTTATATTTTTTGTCTTCAATTCTTTCAAAATATCTTCAGTTCTTGTCACTCTCCCTTTTTCGGAATAATAAACATTGAAAACAATTGTTTTATCTTCTTTTACTTCTTTTAATTCGTATATCAAACTGCGTTTTTCGTTGGCTTTCTTGGTTTCAATTTTTGAAGCATCGAAGTAAAACCTGAATCCGTCAAACGCAACCGGCAAACTCCTGAAAATTCTGTCTGTTTTTACATAGTAAAGCATCTGTGTTTTCCAAAACAAAATAACATCTCTATCATCGGTATATACTTTTTGGTAAATGTTATTATGAAATGGTGTAGAATTGAAGTAAATAGATCCACTTTCTGTAAAATATCTATTAAAAAAGGTGTACAACTTGTCAAATAATTCATCTCGAAATGTTGGATATTGTTTTAATGCTTCTTCAATATCATCTTTTAATATTTTTTCAATCTTTGAATAGTAATTCGATTTAATTTTCATCAAATTAACAAATCCGCCTTGCCCTTCAATTTTGGCGCCGATAAATACATCCTGCAACGCCTTATAAAATTTTTGTTCTTTAGTCATATTATTACCTCAATATTTCTTTAATTATAAATCTTTTTGTTTCTAAGTCCATAAAAAGCCCGCCTGTAAAGATAAGAAAAAAGTTTGTTTAATCATCGTTAGATGAAAGTTGCGTAGCAATTTCATTATCTCTTTATCTCCTATGAAGTTAAATGGCAACAACATCGTCATAATTTACGGTCTCGTTTCCGGAAAGGTAGGTTTTCGAATTGCACATAACATCGCGATTAAGAGAAGTGACAATCCCTCCAAAAATTTATCCTCTGGAACGAAGTGACGAGCTGAGAAATTTTTGAGAGCTGGATTGACATTTGGGCTAATTTCTGGTCGGCACAAAGCCGATTTGCGAAAGCAAAAAGAAATTACCTCTTAATCTGCTGTTCAGGGATTTTTCTTGAAAAGAAAAACACGAGCTGACTTTCAAAAAGTCCTCGTGAGTCACAGATGAGTGGATGGTGGGTTTTTGTCTAAAACCAATGTATTTGAGAAATCGCCCTTTTTTGTTTCTTTTTTTCTAAAAAAGAAAATTGGGGTTCCGTCTTTTGTTTCTTTTTCTAAAAGAAGATTTAATTTGTTAAATAATCAATACTAAGGTTTAAGCTAGAACTACTTTTTGTAGAAAATAAAACTACATCTCCTTTTTCTATTTCAATATTTTCATCAATTTTTTTAACTGAACGATATTTTTTTGTTGCATCTATATTTTTGTTGGAAATGCACCTATCAAATTGAGATTGTTTAGTAACATAAACATCCATACTAGAGGTAGAATCTAATTTTAAGTTTATATTGATAGGTAAATCATAATAAAAACTTTCGTCATAAATTGGAACCGCCCAACAAGAATTAGAATTTAAATCAGTTTCAATTAAATATCTTAAGGATATAAAATCCATTGTAACATAACAAAGATTTTTCTCGCAAGAAATTCCCACCCCTGCATCACTATAAAGATTGTCTAAATCAAGCAGGGTTGAACGATGCCCTGGACTCTCAAGCCATCCTTCTACAGATTCTTTTGCAATATTTGTGTCTGGATAAACTGGCAAAAGAATTAAATTTTCATTTGAAACAACATAAAAAATATTTTCATTTTTTAATCTTTGAGTGAAATCTACTGATTCTAAAGTTTCTACATCTTCTAAAGTTCTATGACTGAAATATTCTTTATCTAACATATCTCTGCTATGTTCTCTTGCAATTTCACTAATTTTATCATTCCATCTTAAAGAACGAATTCCTGATTTAGGATATTTTTGCCTTTCTAAATTAACTAAATCTAAAATTTCTTTTTCGATTTTGCTTAAATCTAATTCTGATGCGTCAAAAGTAGCATCAATAAAATCTTGAGAAGATGCTATAAATTCATGTTCTCCATATTGGATTACTTCTCCTTTAAAATCCCAATATAATTCAAAAGGTTTTCCTTCTTGAAAACCCGTAAGCATTAATTCTCCTGTCGTGAGATTTAAGACATTTGCTTTTAATTTTCCGTCTCTTGTTTCTCCTAAATAAAACCCATTTAGATAGACTTCTCCATTTATAGGACTTCCATCTTCTGTTGAAGAAAATTTAAACTGAAAATATTCATCTGGGAAAATAGCAAAATAAACCACCATTAAGAAGAATAAAATTCCTATAATGGCAAAAATCCAAAATATAGTTTTTGTCGCTTTTTTTAGTTTGCTCATTTTTATTAAAAGGGACTTTTGAAATTGAATTCAAAAGGATTTTGTGGTTTAGGTTTCTGACTGATTTTATTATCGCATTTATTAATCAATTTAATCCTAAATTGATTTAGTCCCATCATCCCAGATTTATTTAATTTTTTTGTTAATTTATGCCTTAAATCATTCTCAACATAAACATCTGTATTCCCTACCAAAACAACAATGACTCCTTCAGAATAATCATCTTCGTAATCTTCTATTTGCCCTTGAAGTCTATTAATTTGTGTCTTAGACTTCAAATCTTTTTTTAATTCAATTCCTACCTTCCTATTTCCAACAGCAATATCACAAAGCCCTCTTCCATCCTCTTTTTTTACTAACACTTGCCTATTTCCTGAAAACATATCATGAGAATTATTAAGTTTCTCGTGAAGAAAATTCATTAAATCATCTCGGTATTTTAACTCATTAGGATATTTCTGTTTAGGTTGCCATCTACTAATTAATTCTATACACTCATCAAATAAACCGTTTCCAAACATCTTAAAATAAACAGAAAAAGAATATATAAAAACTTAACTAAATCTTATTTCATCCCAGATTTGATAAGCCCCTGCAAGGATAAAACCAACTATTGATAAAATAATTATCCCTTTATCTTCAAAAAATAAACTTCCGATAATCATTCCTATACCTGCCCCTACAATAGAATAAATTAATATTGTTAAAATTAAAATTCCCCATTTCCCTGTAAATCCTAAAATTGAATCGGGATATTCCTCTTGTATTGCTGAAAAACTTCCATCTTTTTTCTCTTTGATAAAACTCGCGTGAGTTTGTCCAAGATGAATTTTGTTATATCCTTTTCCTAATTTCTCTATTTTCTTTTTTGCCCATTTTTCACGAGATTTCTTTGTTGAGATTAGATTCATAAAACAAAAAGAAGAAGTAGATATAAAAATTTATCTTTCGGCGAAGCCGACTATTTGTCCAAAGGACGACTGAACCCCAAAATAATATAGAAAAATTTGCGTGAGTTTACGAACCTCTTAACCTTTGTTAGAAAAAGTGCGAAGCATTTTTTTAGTTTTCGTTTGGTCGGTTAAGAGAAGTTTTTCTTCTGAAATTTATTTCAGCTAATTATCCGAAGGATTAGGCGATTTCTCCTAACTTGGGGCGGGTGGTCGGGGGTTTTAGACTCATCTGTGATTTCCTTGAACAACTATTAAGCGAGATAAATGTTCGCTTAATAGCATAGATGAGTATAAAAAGCGAGATTTTATATATCCTTGGTTGCTATAAGGTATTATGGTAGATGAAAACAAAAGGCTTTCGCCAGAAGAAAGGTATCAACTGATTGGTAAGTTAATTGAGGAAATAAAACTAAGGAAATATTCCTATCAAACAGGAAAGTTATATATTTCCATAATAAAAGACTTTCTCGCTTCAGGCAGGACCCCAAGGGAGTTCCTTCTGTTATATTCCAATAAGAGTAAGTCGACAATGAGATCTGCATATTTTGCAATGAAATTCTTTTATGAGAATGTCCTGAACACTAAATTTGAAGAGAAACTGCCTCTTGCTAGAAAATCATTAAAGCTACCTTTGGTGTTAAGCAAAGAGGAAATAAACAAGATAATAGACTCTGAAAACAATTTGAAGCATAAACTTGTCATCATGTTTCTTTATTATGCTGGTCTTCGGCTAGACGAAACGAGAAACCTCAATTGGCAAGATATTGATTTTGACAGAGAAACCATACATCTAAAAACTGCAAAGGGGGACAAGGAAAGAATCGTGTTCCTCCACAAAAAACTGATTGATGCGCTGAAAATGTATGGGATAAAGGAAGAGGGTCCAATTTTTATTTCTCAAAGAGAAGGAAAATATAACAAACGAACAATCCAGCAAATTATAAAATCTGCTTCAAAGAAAGTAGGAATTAAGAAAAGAGTTACTCCTCATACACTAAGGCACAGTTTTGCAACCCATTTATTAGAGTCTGGTACCGATATTCGATACATCCAGCAATTGTTGGGACATAAAGATCTGAAAACAACTCAAATCTATACTCATGTAGCGAACAAAGATATCAAAAAACTTGCAAATTTGCTTTAGGCCTAATTGCACTTTTACTACTTATCCTAATCAAATCCAACCATCTATTTTCCCCTAATCTAAATTTAACTCCAGCAGTTTCACAAGGTATCTCGTTAATAGTCGTGTGAGTTTCTATGAAATTGTGCTGGATGACTATTGCATTCAATAAAATTGGAGCAGACCAAAGAGCTTTTAACCCTCTAAAATCAAGAACTCTGTCTTTGATTTTCATAAATACAGTTTCAATTCTATAATTATGAATTCTGGTTTCCTGATAGTTTTGTATTCTATGTTCTACTACTAAACCGCCAAATTTATTTGAATAGAACATTTTCCTGAACGCTCTCGGATAGAACATTCTGGCCATCTGTCTGGATATATTTTGGCTTTCCTTTTGCTATTGCTTTCTTTAGAAACTCCTGTGCTTCAACTGGATTGGCAGCCAAACTATAATGCACTCCGGTAATAAGTCTATTATCCCAATCAAGACAGCACCAAAACCTGTCTTTTCTGCCTTCGCAATTTACCATTGTTTCATCAGTATAAAACCTGCCACCCAAGTTATAACCTTGTTTTTCTATGAATTTGTGAACTTTCAATGTGTATCTTCTTACCCAATCCAAAATTGAAACGTGACTGATTTTGTAATCAAAATGCCTTTTCAATTGGTTTCTCATCTTTCTGCTCGATAAGTTGGAAACATACATATCAATTGACATTGTGATAATCTCCAGTTTGTTTCTCATTCGATAAAATCCATCGTCTTGAGTGAAAAACTTCTTGCAATCTTTGCAGAAATACTTCTGTATCTTTCCTCGATACATGGTTTTGCGGTAGCCTTTCTTGTAGTTGTTTGAACTTCCGCAATGTATGCATCTTATCTTATCAAGCATACTATATATTCGGCACCCGAAGTATATAAATCTTTCGGTGCCCGAATAGTAGATTATAGTGGTGTAATTAGAAACAAAAGACATCAACCTAAAACTTAGAAAACAGTTACTCCTTTTCAATAATTATTTTACCTTTCTCTAATCTGACCTTAACTTCCTTTCCTAACAAATTAGAATCTTCAACAATTTTCTTTGGTAGATTAACTCGATATTTGTAGTATTCTTTATTACCTACCTTCTTGTCAAAAGCTTTTATAATCTTCATAAGAGAAATTAGGAACCCGAAGTTTTTAAAGTTGTCGGTGCCCGATTGAGTTTTTGTACCCGAAATCCGAAATAGGCGTCGCTAACTTTACAGCTCAAAAAAAAGGATAATTTATAAACCATCAATTTCTTAATGAGAAATGAAAGCAGAAAATAACAAAAAAGTAACTTTAGAATATGAGGGAAGATTAGAGACAGGAGAAATTTTTGATAGTTCAAAACACGGAGATCATTCTCATCCACTAACATTTACAATAGGAAAAAATGAAGTTATCCCTGGATTTGAAAAAAATGTGATTGGGATGGATATTAATGAAGAAAAAGAATTCACAATAAATCCTGAAGATGCTTATGGATTAGTTGATGAAAAACTTTTTCAAGAAGTTCCTTTATCAGTATTGCCTCCAGAACCAAAACCCCAAAAAGGAATGACATTAATAATGCCAACACCTCAGGGAAATATCCCTTTAACAATTGAAGAAGTCAAAGATAAAAGTGTTGTTTTAAATCTTAATCACCCATTAGCAGGAAAAAAATTAATTTTTAAGATTAAATTAACTGCAGTAGAATAAAAATTAATGATTTATAATTATTAAAAACATTTATAATAAGATTAATAAAATTTTTTAGAAAAAATTAAAAATACTTTTCTTTTAATATATTTAATTTAATTGAGAATTATTTTATTAAGATTAGTTTAATAAAAGTTTAAAGGGTCCGTAGGCCAACGGCAGACTGGCTGCCTCCAGAGCAGCATATGGGGGTTCAATTCCCTCCGGGCCCATTTTACTTATTACATTTATTTATTTTTTAATTCAAATTTAGATAAAAAAATTTATTAGGTTGTTTTTATATGACTTATTTTATCAAGGATTATATCTGTTTTTTCTTCACCAAATAATGGAGTTAAATTCTCTTTTTTTAAATCAAGGATTGTTTGAAGATTTTTAAAATTTGAAACTAAAATAGAAATATTTTCCTCAGCTAAATTGTTATTTGTTAAAATTCTAAAACCTCTTGAAAGACAAAAATCTTCTGAAATACCTAAACACTCTTTAATATTATCCAAATTCAATAAATCATCGTAACTTAACAAAGAAAGAATTTTATAAGATTTTAAAAATCCTATTTTAGAATAATCCTTTAATGTTAAGTTCAATTGTTCTTCAACACTATAAAGCAATTCTCTTAGTCTAGACTTTACAATAATTCCTTCATTTCCTAATTCAATAAGATAATCCTTTAATGTGTTTGAAACCTTAATCAAGATCATTCCTCTTTGTATAAGATATAAAGCTTTTATTATTCTAGGTTTTTTCTTTATTTCTTCAGAATTTAACTCATTTAAGTTTTTATCAAAAATTTCTCTATGCTTTTCTATAATCTGCAAGATACTGCTCGCTCTTCTTATGATTTCATCTGTTTCTCTAATTATGTATTTTAAATTCCCATAAAATAAAGAGATTTCATCTCTTCTTTGAGAGATACAAACAACCACTGTTCCTGTTTGCTTTGCTATTCTCTCTGCTGCTTTATGTCTTGTGCCTGTTTCATTTGAAGGTAAAGAATTATTAGGAGTTAAAAGAACATTAGCATAAAGAATTTTTTTTAAATCTTTAGAAAGAATTATTGCACCGTCCATTTTTCCTAATTCAATTATCCTTTGAGGAGTAAACTTAGAATTTATTTTAAATCCTCCTTCAAAAAGATTCTCAAGTTTGTCATTATAAACAACGATTAAACCTCCTGTTTTAGCTTTTTTAACACCTTCTATTGCTGTTCTTAAAGAAGTCCCTGGTGTAATTAATTTTAAAGCATCACTTAATTCAAAATTTTTATTTTCTTTGTTATTTTTAATAAGTTCTACTTGCACATCTTTTTTTTCATCAACCATGCACAACTAAACAAAATTCTCATATTTAAATCTTTATAAGACTTTTTTGGTAAAAAAGATTTAAAAACTAAAGACTTTTCCGAATATAAAATTATAAATATAAAAAGATTAATTAAATACAATCTTTAATTAAAGATTAAAAATAATGAAATTGAAGGAGTAAAGGATGGATAGAAAAAAAGAGGGCAAAAAAGATAATGAACAAGATGAAGAGTTCTTGAAAGAAAAAACAAAAAAACTTAGCATAAAAGAAGGAGTAGCTTATAGTGTTATGGATGGTGCTGGTTTAAGATATATTTCACCTTATGCTTTAAGTTTAGGAGCAAATAATACTCAAATTGGTTTATTAACCTCGTTATCTTCTCTTATAGGAAACTTTTCACAAATCTTTTCACCAAGATTAATGGAAAAAAAATCAAGGAAAAATGTAATCCTTTTTGGAGTTTTATTTCAAGCATTAATGTGGATTCCATTAATCTTAATTGCTTTAATTTTTATTTTAAGAAAACAGGTAGAACCTACATCAATTTATTTTGTTATAGCAATATATACAATGATTGTCTTCTTTGGTTCAATCGCTGCTCCTGCTTGGAATTCTTTAATGAAAGATATAATCACAAAAGAAAGCGGGAAATATTTTGGTTTTAGAAATAGAATTTTAGGAATCACAGCTTTGGTTGTTATGATTTTAGCAAGTTTGTTATTAAATTATTTTAAAGAAAAACAAGAAGTTATGATTGGGTTTATAATCTTATTCAGTTTAGCATTCCTTTTTAGAATTGTTTCTTTTAAAATATTATCAAAACATTACGAACCCAAGTTAAATTTAGAAAAAGGATATTACTTTAGCTTTAAAGATTTTATAAAAGAGAGTTATAAAAATAATTTTGGGAAATTCACCTTGTTTATTGCATTAATAATGTTTGCAACTTCTGTTGCTTCTCCATTCTTTACTGTTTATATGTTAAAAAATTTAAATTTAAATTATTTTTATTGGACATTAATAACAATTTCAAGTTCAATAAGCACCATAATTTTCATGCCAATATGGGGCAAGATTTCTGATAAATTTGGAAATTTAAGAGTTTTAAAAGTTACAGGTGCTTTAATCCCTTTTGTTCCTTTTTTATGGTTTTTTAGCGTTTTTATAAATTCATCAAGACCTGAAATTTTATTGTATTATCTTTTCCCTGTAGAATTTTTTTCAGGAATAGTTTGGGCAGGTTTTAATTTATCTTCTTTAACTTTTATTTATGATGCAGTTTCAAAACAGAGATTAGCTTTATGTGTTGCATATTATAATGCTTTGTCTGGAGTAGGAATATTTTTAGGAGCATTATTAGGAGGATTAATTTCTTCATTAAATATTCACTTTTTTAATATTGATATAATCTTGTGGATATTCATGTTAAGTGCAGTCTTAAGAATGATTGTTTATCTTTTTATGATAAATAAAATAAAAGAAGTAAGAAAAACAGAAGAATACAAAAATGGAGACATTATAAAGCATTTCAAAAAAGAGTTAAAAGATGATTTAAAGATGATGATTTACCCTGTATACAATAGATTGGGAATACATCCTATAAGGCAAACCTAATTATAAAATATAAAAATTATATTTAATTATAAATTTATTTTAAAATTAATTTTAATCTCCGTATAATTCGTTTATTTTTCCAAAATTTAATATTTCTTTTTCTCCTATTAAATAAATTTCAAAATTTTTTAAAAATTTTCCTTGAAGAATAGAAAAAGAATCTTGATATTTTTCAAAGTCTAAAAAATCAAAACCTTTTGAAGCATTTAAAAAACTAGGAACAACAATAAAAATTTTTGAATGAATTTTTCCTTTTAAGAAGCATTTAAAATTTTCTTTTTTTATTCCAATTTTATCTATTAATGTTAAAGAAGGATGTATATGACCCATAATAACAAATTTGATTTTTTTATTATTTAATATTTTAAATTGTTTATCCCCATGAACAAATAATAAATTATTGTACTTAAAATAATTCTTAAGTTTTATATCATCAAAATAATTAAAAGTATCATGATTTCCTCTTATTAAAATTATATTCTGATGATTAAGATTTAAATTCTTTTTTAAAAATTCAAAAAAATCTTTTAAATATTTTTTCTCTAAAAAATTATATGAAAAAGAGTGTTTTAAGTCTCCTAAAAAAATTATTTTTTTAATTTCAAA
>JAAZNJ010000020.1 GCA_012798335.1 Candidatus Woesearchaeota archaeon
AAAAATTTTTGGAGAAGATAAAGATGTTTGTTTAATTTGGCATTTTCTTGCATACGATAATGAAATAATAATAAGAAAAAATAAAGAGGAACTTGAAAAAATAAAAGATGAATTAATCAAATTGATTAAAGAGATAGAAAATACAACAAATTTTCCACCAAACCCTTCTAAGTTATGTAACTGGTGTGAATATAAAGACATATGTCCTTATTCAAAGTTAGTTTATTAGAAATTTTTAAAAAATCTATTTAAAAAAATATTCTCTTCTAAAGATTTGAAGTTGGTGATAAAGGTCTTTCTTTCCAGGTGAGGGCATTTTATATCCAAACTGAAAAGCTCAATTATCAATATCTAATCCTTCTTGTTTTAATTTTTGAATATAATTATTCATTAACACAATACCTCTTTAATCATTATAAAATTGTTTTTTCCATAATTCATCTACTTTAAAAGAACTTAGACAAAAATACAACATAATATGGTGATTCTCTACCAATTTCTTCTAATCCAAAAAATCTTCTAAAGGGGAAGTTTGTCTTAATTCAAGTTTTTTCATTTTAATTGTAAGAAATCTCCTTTGTTGTAACAATATGCCCATAATTATAAGAAGAATTTTGCGGTTTAGAAATTAATCCATGTTCTTTAACAAGATAATCAACCCATTCTTGCGAACCTAAAAATTCTGTTCTAAATGCATTCTCTCTTTGAGATAAAATTCTATCTACTTTAGCCCCATATTTTTTACTAGCTTCGTCAAAAGCTTTATTTCCAAGCCCGGTATGAGATAATATCATTTTGCCCTCTTTGTTTAAATGTTCTGGAGCATCTCTTAATATTCTTTCTAATAATTCTGTACCATCAAATAAAAGATTTACTGGTCTGTCTAATAAAGGATAAATTGGTATTGCTGGTGGAGCGCTTACAAGAATTAAATCATATTTACCTTTAATATTAGAAAAACCATCAGTTACTATTTGAGAAACTTTTTTAATTTTTTTATCTACGCTATTTAAGTCATAAGAATATTTTAAAAAATTTCCTACTACGCTTCGTAGTGCGTTAGGTTCAATATCTGCAAAATCTAATTGAATCGGATTTCCTTTATTTAAAGCATAAACTCCAACCATTCCTGTTCCACAGCATAGGTCTAAAATTTTTTCTGCTTTTGGAATAGATTCAGATTCTCTCTGTCCAACCAAGTGAACAAGAGTATCAATAGTACAAGGCCATGTTCCACTTAGACCATACCACTCATTTTTAACCCCATCATATTCTGAAGTAACTGGTATTTTTTTAGGATTAAAAAGAAAAGAGATAATATCACCCATGGATAATGCACTAATTTTTGTTTTATCCCATGCTGCAGAAGGATTTTCTATTTCACCTAATAGAAATTCTTGACCAGGTTTAACAGCAGATGGTTTTAACAGCCCTAATTTTACTAAGTTTTCACCAGACTCATAAAACTTTTGTTTACTAATATCCTTAGCATATTCAATTCTCATAAAAAAGCTATAATTTTTTACTTTTTAAACTTTTCCAATCTGTAACTACCACAAAGAAACAACTTAAAACGCCAACGGCAGGAAGTTAGAAAGAGTTAGTTCTATTTTTATTTATCAACCAAGGCAAAGCAAGATTATCACTACAGAAATTGAAGTAATTAAACAACTTAGGAATGTAGTGAGAATTTGTTCTGTATTTGAAAAACTTCCCATCATTATACAAAAACTACCAATAGCGACAAACCCAAGGATTATACTTAAAATATCTTTTATTCCAATTCAAAATTGAAATGAATTAAGTTTAAATAATTTTTTTAAAAATTGTTTATAAAAAGGACTAAGATTTAAGGGGGTATTGATCTAAAATTAATTTTTTGTTTCCACTTTCATCAAGAATAAAAACATTTTCTTTCCCGATAGTTCTTATTTTCTTACCCTCTATAATTAATCCATTTGTTTCTCTTAATAAAATAGAAGGAGCAAGATTCTGCTTTAGAATTATCTCTCTTATTCTTTCTTCTTTAGACTCCTCAAAATGACAAAATAAAAAATATCCATTGAGTAAGTTCATCCCATTAAATTTATTTAATTCAACCCAATTTTTATCAAAATTTAATGCGGGTTTTATTGATTTAGAAAAAATTACTGCTCCTGCACTTTCCCCATAAATAGGGATATCCTCTTTTAAGGCTTTTTTTAAAAATTTCCACATACCACTTTCTTTTAATTTTTTTAACAAATATGGTGTATTCCCCCCTCCAATATAAACTCCCCCAAAGTTAGAAACATTTTTTTTAGCATAAGTCCGGATATTATCTTCAGTAACTACCTCATATTTTTTTATTCCCATTTTGTAAAAATTTTCTTTTAACCAAGATAAACACTCTGAATAAGGGTGCTTAAGGTTATCAATTGCAATGGGAATATAAAGCAAGGGTTTTGATTTATCAATTATCTTTGCAAAAGCAAAATATAATTCTTTAACATCTTTCCCAGAACCCCCTCCTGATAGTATAAGTTTCATATTTTCTTTTGTAAAAAGATCTATTTAAATCTTTATTATAAAAATAAAGCAAAGCTTTTTTAATAATATAATCATAAACTTTTATGGTAATAATAATCTTTGAGGGGTTGCCCGGTTCAGGGAAGACAAGCATTACAAAGTATCTCTCTAAAAAATACCCTTTTTGTATCCGAATTGGGGAAGTAATTGACAAAGAGGGAAAAGAAATTCCCATAGAAAAGCATTACGGTAAAGAGTGGTCTTATTTTACAAGAAGTGATTTAAATAAATTAAATTTATGGAAAAAAAGATATACGGAGAAAATTGTCCTTTTAGATAGGGGTTTTTTATCTACTCTTTCACATGGGTTTGCACGAGAAGTTGTACACAAAAATTCACCATTTCATAAAATATTAAAAGAATTTGAAAAAAAGATAGACCCCAAATTAGAAGGTGTATATTTCATATATTTAGAACAGTCTTCTAAAAATAGCTTAAAAAGAAGTTTACATCCCCCCAAAGATATCTGGGGGAAGATTCCCGAATTGAATGCAACAAAACTTTTTTATGAAACTTTCTTTCTATTCCGAAGAAATGTTTTTAGAATAAACTGTGAAAAATTAGACCTCAAAAAATGCTTGAGAAATGTGGAAAAGATTGTATTAGAAATTAAAAGAAGAGAGAAAATTTCTTAGATTATTTACGTAATCATACTTAGAACGAATAGTCTTGAAACCATTTTTGGATATTTCTTCTTTCTTTTTTTGAGATAAAGAACCTATTTTCATTATCTCATACGCTAGTCTCTTAGGATTAAAAGAATTTATTAAAAACCCGTCTTTGTTTTCAGAGATTTGCTCTTTTAATCCCCCATATTTTGATACAAGAACAATTGAATTGGATTTTACCCCCCATAACCTTGTTTCTACAGGAATCATCCCAAAAGGTTCTTTTAAAGAGGGAACAACTACAATTGTCTGGTTATTCTCGATTAAATTTTTTATTTTTTCCCGGGGAAGATAATACGGGATCACTTTGCAATTATCTAAAGATAAAGACAGCTCCATTAACAATTTATTTTGAGGATTATCTGAAGTTAGATTAGATGCAATTATTAACACAAAGTAATCTTTATTTAGATATTTTGATGCTTTTAATATAGATAACAAATTTTTATACGGTTCACTTCTTCCGAAACCCAAAACTAATTTCTTATTTTTTGGGATTTTAATAGAACACGGTCTAGACTCTTTTTTATTTAATTCTTTTTTAAATATTATTCCATTCGTCAAAGGTAAACATACTTCTTTGTTAACTTGATAGTTTTTAAATAAGTGATCCCTCATATACTCGCTAATACATCCAATAAAAAATTTTTTGTTATTCAAAATATTCTCCCTTTCCCAATTTATTCTCTTTTGCCGTTCTTTTTGATTTTTTCCATGAAGATAACCCGAAGAATGGGGTACCCAAACAAAGTTAACGTTGTTTAATTCGCGTTTAAGAGAATATTTTGCTACCCCTATAAAAGGGGCATCATGCAAAAAAACAATTAATTTATCATATTTATCAGAAATCTCTTTTAAAATTAAAAAAACTTCCATAGAATTTTTTCTCCATCTAATATCATCTCCATATTGATTTCTGTTGTCCTTAAATGAATTAAGGAAGTATAATTTTCCATTATTTTTTTTTAGGATAGACTCTGTTTGTTTTTTTAGAGCTCCTGAAAAACCTAAACAATTTGAACTAATCGCACTAGTTATTGCAAATAGATCTATTCTTTCTTTTTGGGGTTTATCCTTATTTATAAGATCTAAAGCAGTAATCATCATATTTGTTATAGTTCCAACCCCGCAATATTGGGAGGTTATTCCATCATAAGAAACCACAATAACTGCTTTTCGCATAATAATGATTATACTAAATAGTTTAAAAATTTAATCTTACAATTTTCGCAATTGCGGTCAGAAACACAAAGATTTTCCAAAGCAGATAATTCTTTTTTAGGAATAAAGAATTTCATAACGCTGTAAAGAGGACAATCCTCTGGATTGTTAACGTCATAAAGAGCCATTTCCTGCAATTGTTTTTCAAAAGGTTCATCCATCCAAATATTCGAAGAAGGTCTAGAAATAGACATTTTAGCGCTTCCATCTATTCCAGGAACCATCTTTGGGAAGATAGCAGAAATTCTTTTTCTTTCCCTTTTATGAGCATAATCATTTGCTAATACCACCAATGTAGCATGTGAGGGATTTCCAATGACTAAAGTTGGTAAATCTGCTTCTTTATTTAAATTAGGTATAAAATAACTACTTGTCGCAATAAGCAAAGACCAAATTTTATTAACAGAATCTGATCCAAGAATTCCAAATCGTTTAATCAACTGATCTGCAGAATATATACTTGCCATATCCAATAAAATTTCTTCACTCTTTTTTGTAACCATGTCTTCAACAATCTTAATAGTGTCTTTTTTTCTAAGATTATTATAAAAAACAGTGTCTTTGACTTCTTCTATCCCAATAGGATTTTCCTGCAATAATTTTTCATTTTTTGGATTAACTAGATAAATTTCCCCCCCTTCCTCTGAGAAATAATTTACCATATCTGCTAAAAATCTGTATCCTAAATGCATCTTTATATCCGGCCTTAAGCCAACAATAACATTAAATGGTCTTTGCATTAATATCGCCTCTACAATATCTCCGAAATTTTTTTCATACCCAATCAAATTATTTTCCAAAAACAAAGGAGAGTTTGGGAGAAAATACTTTTCTCCAGAGAAAGGAGAGAATCCAAATTCACTTAATTCCATTAGATTACAACGAGAACTACTTTTTAAACTTTTCCAATCTGTAACTATTATAAAATAACACATAACAGAATTATCTTTTATTCTCAGTCTTCTTTATCGTCTTGAACTTTGATAAGATCTGTAACATAATCATCGTCTGCTATTTTTACAATTCTTACTCCTTGTGCTGCTCTTCCCATAATTCTTATATTTTTGAGATTTGTTCTTATTACCATTCCCTTAGCAGTAGTTATGATTATACCATCTTTGTCATCAACAGAAATTGTAGAAACAACCTCTCCTGTTTTTTCACTTACTTTTAAGTTTATTACTCCTTTGCCTGCTCTTGCTGTTTTTCTATAATCTTTAACAGCTGTTCTTTTACCAAATCCTTTTTTTGTTATTGTTAAAATAGCTTCTGTGTTTAATCTACCTAAACTAACAACTTCATCATCTTTTTCAAGTTTTATTCCTGTAACCCCATAACTATTTCTTCCTGTTTCTCTTATTTCCTTGCTATTGAATCTAATTGCTTTTCCTTTTCTTGTTGCTAAAGAGATTTCTTCAGAATCTTTGATTACTTCTACTCCTATCAAAGAATCAGAATTATCTTCAGGAAGATTCATTGCAATTATTCCAGAAGCTCTTGGATTTGAAAAATGAGACAAAGAAATTTTTTTTACAATTCCTCTTTTAGTAGCCATAACAAGGTAATCTTCAAAAGATTTAACAGAAATAACACTTGTTATACTTTCATCCTTTAATTCTAATAAATTTACAATTGCTTTTCCTTTACTATATTTTTCAGCTTCAGGAATGTCATAAGCTTTAAGCCATAGAACTCTTCCTCTTGAAGTAAAAAACATTAAATAATCATGAGTTGAACAAACAATCAATTGTTTAACAAAATCTCCTGTTGCTAAATTATTTCCTATGACTCCTTTTCCTCCTCTTTTTTGCTCTTTATACATCTTAATATCTAATCTTTTACAATAACCTTTGTCAGTAATTGTTATTACAATTTCTTTATCTTGTATTAAATCTTTTTCAGAAATTTCATTTATTCTGGAAAGAACATTTGTTTTTCTATTTCCTCCATATTTCTCTTTTAATTCATTAACCTCTTTCACAATTATTTTTAATACTTCTTTAATGTCCCCTAAGATAGTTTCATACTTTGCTATTTTTTCTTTTAGTTCAATCTGTTCTTTTTTCAAACTTTCTTGCTCTAAAGAAGTTAATTGTTGTAGTTTTGTTTCTAAAACAGCTTGTGCTTGTTTCTTTGTTAAATTAAAAGTTTTTATTAAGATTTCATTCGCTTCGGCTGTGTTTTTTGATTTTTTGATTAAATCTATTACTTTATCAATATTCTTTAATGCAATAATTAAACCATCAACAATTTCAAGTCTTTCTTTTGCTTTTTTTAATTCAAATTTAGTTCTATTCGTAATGATCATTTTTCTATATTTTACATATTCTTCAATTATCTGTTTTAAATTCAAAACTTTGGGCTGACCATTCACTAAAGTAAGGAGATTAACACTAAAACTATCTTGAAGTCTTGTATACTTAAATAAAGAATTAATCACAAAATCAGGACTAGCTCCTTTTCTTAATTCTAAAACAATTCTTATTTTCCCTCTTGAACTTTCATCTCTTAAATCAGATATATCTTTTAATTTTTTATTTTGTATTAATTCTGCAATCTGTTGTATGAGGATTGTTTTGTTTAACATATAAGGAATCTCTGTGATAACTAAAGAATCTTTATTCTTGATATTTTCAGTTGTTATTCTCCCTCTTATCAAAAGTTTTCCTTTTCCTGTTTTATACAAATTTAACATGTCCCCAAAAACAAAACCTGCTGTTGGAAAATCAGGACCAGTGACTATCTTACATAATTCTTCTATGGTTATACTTTCATTTTTTATATAAGCAACAATTGCTTCACAAATTTCTTTTAAGTTGTGCGGTGGAATATTTGTTGCCATACCAACAGCAATTCCTGAAGCACCATTGATAATTAAATTTGGAAGTTTTCCTGGCATTAGTTCTGGTTCTTTTAAAGAGTTATCATAATTAGGAATAAATTTTACTGTTTATTTGTCTAAGTCTTCTAATAGTTCCATAGAGATAGGCATTAATCTTGTTTCAGTATACCTCATAGCAGCAGGAGGATCACCGTCGATACTACCAAAATTACCTTGACCATAAACTAAAGGATATCTTAAAGAAAAATCTTGAGCCATTCTTACCATTGTTTCATAAACAGCGGTATCTCCATGAGGATGAAATTTACCAATAACATCTCCAACAACTCTTGCTGATTTTTTAGTTTGAGTTCCTGGTTTTAATCCCATTAGATACATAGAGTATAAAATTCTTCTTTGAACAGGTTTTAATCCGTCTTCAACAGCAGGAATAGCTCTTGAAACAATAACAGACATAGCATAATCTAAGTAAGCTTTTTTCATTTCCTCTGAAACTTCTGCAGGAATAACCCGTTTTTCATCTATAATCTCTTCTTCAATTTCTTTATTATCTTCATTTTCATCTTCTTCATTTTTTTCTAATTCTCCTTCTAATTCTTTATTAGTTTCTTCATCTAAATCTTCTTTTTCCATTTATGCAACCTCCTCTCCTTTATCATCTAAATATTTCATAAATTCATCTTCTGTTAATTCTTTTTCTTGTATATTTGTTCCAACCCATTTACATTTATTGCATTCCCATTCTTTTACCTTTTTTCCTTCTTCACCTGTTAAGACAACATGAACATCACTGCTCTTACATTTAGGACAAATTTTTATTTTGAAAGTTTTTTCTCCTAAATTTTTAGTTGAAGATTTATTTTTACCTTTAGCTTTCATATATTCTTCTTTAGAATCATATCCTTCTTTTATCCAGTCAGGAGTTGATAATTTTGATTTTTTTGCCATTTTAATTGATTGATTTTTTGAATTAATATTTTATTAATTAAATTTAAATATTTAATTTAAATGTCTAAATTTGCCTCCTTTGCTTTTTCTGAAATAAATTGACGTCTTGCTAAAACATCGTCTCCCATTAACATTGAAAAAGTTTTATCTGCTTCAATAGCATCATCAATGAATATCTTTTTAATTTTTCTTGATTTTGGATTCATTGTTGTTTCCCAAAGTTGATTCGCGCTCATTTCCCCTAACCCTTTAAACCTTGTAACATTTGTTGTATTAAGTTTTTCTAAAATTTTTTTTAATTCTTCATCGCTATAAACATAATAATCTTTAGATTTTCTAACTCTATACAGAGGGGGTAAAGCAACATAAATATGCCCATCTTCAATTAATTTAGGCATAAATCTAAAAAAGAAAGTTAATAATAATGTTTTGATATGCTCTCCATCAACATCTGCATCGCTCATAATTATTATTTTATTATATCTTAATTTTTCATTATTAAATTGTTCCCCTATCCCTGTACCAATAACTGTAATCATATTTGCTATTTCTTCACTTGAAAGACTTTTAACAGGGCTAGATTTTTCAACATTGAGGATTTTTCCTCTTAATGGTAGTATAGCTTGTTTTTCTTTATTTCTTGCCATTTTAGCACTTCCACCAGCACTTTCTCCTTCTACAATATATAATTCAGTATCTTCATTCTTTTTACTAGAACAATCTGCTAATTTTCCTGGAAGCCCCCCTAAAGAAAATTCATTTTTTCTTCTAACCAAATCTTTAGCTTTTTTTGCAGC
>JAAZNJ010000021.1 GCA_012798335.1 Candidatus Woesearchaeota archaeon
AATAAAAAATTTCACGACGAAATCTTAAATAAAATCGAAACATTTTTAAATACAAATTTTTTAACTACAATATGGCAAAAGAAAAACCAAATATGAATGTTATTTTTGTAGGGCATGTTGATGCTGGAAAATCAACAACAGTCGGAAGATTAATGTTCGATTCTGGAGCTGTTTCTGAACAAGAAATGAAAAAGTTGAAAGAAGAGGCTGAAAAGAATGGAAAAGCTGGATTTGAATTTGCTTATGTTATGGATAAGATTAAAGAAGAAAGAGAAAGAGGAGTTACAATTGATTTAGCTTACAAAAAGATTATGACTCAAAAATATCAAATCACAATTATTGATGCTCCTGGACATAGAGACTTTGTTAAAAATATGATTACAGGTGCAAGTCAAGCTGATGCTGCTTTCTTAGTAGTTGCTGCTACAACAGGAATTGAACCTCAGACAAAAGAACATTTATGGCTTTTAAGAACAATGGGTGTTCAAAATATTTGTGTATGGATTAATAAAATGGATGCTGTTAATTATGATCAATCTAAATTTGAAAAAATTAAAGAAGAAGCTTCTGCATTATTAAAAACAGTTGGGTACAAATTAGAAAAAGTTAATTTTATTGCAGGTTCTGGACAAAAGGGGGACAATGTTGCAAAGAAATCTACAAATATGCCCTGGTATAATGGGCCAACTCTAATGGAACAATTTGATTTATTCCCACAACCAGAATTGCCAACAAATTTACCATTAAGAATGCCTGTTCAAGATGTTTATGAAATTACAGGAATTGGAACTGTTCCTGTTGGAAAAATAGAAACAGGGATTATGAGACCAAATCAAAAAGTTATAGTACTTCCTGGAAGAACAGGAAAAGGGGCATTAGGGGAAATAAAATCAGTAGAAATGCATCACGAATCATTACCAGAAGCATTAGCAGGGGATAATGTTGGAGTTAATATTAGAGGGGTTGGTAAAAAAGATATTGCAAGAGGAGATGTTATCTGTGATGCATCAAAACCAGTTCCTGTTGTTGAAGAATTCATAGCACAAATTGCTGTTATAAATCATCCAACTGTTTTAGCTAAAGGATACACTCCTGTATTCCATGTTCATACAGCTCAAGTTCCTTGTAAATTTGTTGAATTAATAGAACAAATTGATCCAAGAACAGGACAAGTAGTAAAAACAAACCCTGATTTCTTAAAGAATGGGGATGTTGCTAAAGTAAGAATACAACCTCAAGGAAATTTATGTTTAGAAACACAAAAAGAAAATCCTTATATGGCAAGATTTGCAGTAAGAGATGCTGGACAAACAGTTGCAGCAGGTATGTGTATTGAGATAACAAAGCAGAAACAATTCTAATTTTTTTGTAAAAATTTATAACTCTCTTTTTTCTAATATTATTATGACTTTATATTTTATTACAGGAAACAAAGGTAAATTTGAAGAAGTTAAATGTATTCTTCCAAATGTTGAACAATTAGATTTAGATTTGCCAGAAATCCAAGATATTGATGGAAAAAAAATTATCAAGGCAAAACTTTTAGAAGCTTTAAAACATAAAAAAGAAGAGTTAATTGTTGAGGATACTTCTTTGTACTTTAATTGTCTTAATGGTTTACCTGGCCCTTTAATCAAATGGTTTATGAAAGCAATAGGTAATGAAGGTTTATTTAATTTAGTTGAAAGGTTTGGGAATTTTAAAGCAGAAGCAAAGACAATTATTGGTTATGCAAAAAATGAAAAAGAGATTCATTATTTTGAAGGTTCAATAAAAGGAACAATTGTTTTTCCAAAAGGAAAATTAGGATTTGGTTGGGATTCTATTTTTCAACCTATTGGGTATTCAAAAAGTTTTGCTGAATTAACCTCTGAAGAAAAAAATGAGATAAGCATGAGAAAAATTGCACTTCTTAAGTTAAAAGAATTTATTATGAAAGATAGTCAATTTGTTTTTATAAAGAGTGAAGAATAGAAATACTTAAAAACAGGATTTTATTTGAGAAGATATGTTAAAGAAAGAGATGACAAAATTAGAGATTGAAAAAGAATTAGATCGAGAGGGAGATTATGTTAAAATAGATAATATTACAAGATTTTTAAAAGAAAACCCCTCATTAGATATAAAAAAATTTCTTTTGAAAAAATTAATTGAAGTTTATGAAAGAAGGAAAATGTTTTGTGACGCTGCTGATTCTTGCTCGAGGCTTATAGAACTAACAAATGATGAGAAAGAAAAAGCAGATATTTTAGTTAAACAAACAGAGTTTTATATTAAGTCTGGTTTTTTTGATAAAGCAGACATTGTTCTAAGGAAGATGATTGAAGAAATCAATCCGAAAGAGAGAAGTAAAATAATGATAAATATAAAAAATTTTTATAAAGAACAAGCTTTGATGTATGAATCACAAAAAAGAAAAAGCAAAGCAATTGAAACTTATGAAAAAATTTTAACATTAAATATAACTGAAGATGAAAAAAAAGAAATAGAGAACAAATTATTGTATTTGTATAAAGATTTGGGAAAAGTCGGAGATTTTATAAGATTACAAAAAAAATTAGAAAGAAAGATTTAAAAATTGTTTCTTTTTTATTTATTTAAGAATATCTAATATTGACTATTCATAAAATTAAATCCCTTTCACATTCAATATTTAAAGGTTAAGAACTTATGAATATTGTAATAGGTATTCTTGAAATCTTAGATTTCAAAAAATTAAATTAAAGGAGTTAAAAAAATGGCAAAAGTAAGTCCTGTATCAATAAAATATATGATACATGCTAATTTTTCCTCTGAAGGAGCTTTAGAAAAACCAGATGTAATCGGAGCAATATTCGGACAAACAGAAGGTTTGTTAGGATCTGATTTAGAAATGAGAGAGCTTCAAAAAGAAGGAAAAATTGGAAGAATCGAAGTTGAATTAACAAGAGAAGGAAAAAATACAGTAGGTTCTATAAAGATACCAACTGCTCTTGACCAATCAGAAACAACTTTAATTGCAGCAGCTATTGAAACAATTGAAAAAATAGGACCTTGTGACTCTCAGATCTCAATTGAAAAGATAGAAGATGTAAGAGGAAGTAAAAGGGACTATATAATTGAGAGAGCAAAAAAGCTGATGCAAGAACTTCAAGGCAAAACAGATTCAAGAGAGATTTCAGCAGAGATTAAAGATTCTGCAAAAATTTCTACAATCAAAGAATATGGTGAATCTAAACTTCCTTATGGGGATATTTCTGAAAAGGAGATAATTGTAGTTGAAGGAAGAGCAGATGTTGTAAACTTAGTTAGAAATGGTATTAATAATGTAATATGCATGAATGGAACAAAACTCCCAGAAGAGATAAAGGAGTTAAGTAAAGAAAAAGACATTACCCTTTTTGTTGATGGAGACAGAGGGGGAAAATTAATTGCTCAAAATGTTATTGCGAATGCAAAAATAAAGTATATAGCATTTGCTCCTGATGGAAAAGAAGTTGAAGAACTGACAGGTAAAGAAATTTTGATGAATTTAAGAAAGAGGATTCCTGTAGAGGAATTCCTCTCTTCTTCTTTTAATAATTCAAATGAGAGAAAATTAGACAATGAGAATATTACAAAAAAATATGAAAAGGATATATCTCTTAAAGAAAGTAATCCTTTTGAAATAAATCAAGAATTAAAAGAAAAAATTAAAGAGTTAGGAAAAGAAATAAAAGATACAAAAAAAGCATTAATTTTAGATGAATCATTAAACAAAATTAAAGAAGTTTCTGCAAAAACATTATCTATAACTATTAATAGGATGAAAGAAAAACCATCTATTGTGATTATAGACGGGACAGCTACAATCCCAATAACAACTGCATGTGAAGAAAGAAACGT
>JAAZNJ010000022.1 GCA_012798335.1 Candidatus Woesearchaeota archaeon
AGCGTTAGAAGCTAAAAAAATAAAAAATATTATTGTTGCACAAAATAAGATTGATTTAGTAACAAAAGAACAAGCATTAAAAAATTATCAAGAAATAAAAGAATTCTTAAAAGGGACAGATTATGAAAATTCTCCAATAATCCCTATATCTGCACAGCAGGAAATTAACCTAGACAAGATTATGGAAGAGATATGTAAATTAGAAATAACTAAAAAAGATGAGAATTCAAATCCTATCTTTTTAATTGCAAGAAGTTTTGATGTTAATAAACCTGGTTCATTAATAAATGATATACATGGGGGCATTTTAGGAGGAATTTTAAAACAAGGGAAATTAAAAGTTGGAGACGAAATAGAAATAAAACCAGGAATAACAATAAAAAAAGGAAATCAACAAAATTATCAAACAATTTATACAAAAATCGTTTCTATTCACAAGGGAAAGATAAATGTTAAAGAAGTTAAACCAGGAGCAAGCATTTCTTTAGAAACAGAGTTAGATCCCCATCTAACTAAAGCAGATTTTTTATCAGGATGCATATGTGGGTTAAAGAATAAACTTCCTGAAATAACCTATAGAATTAAGATGAATTATGAATTGTTTAAAGAGGTTTTAGGAATTCAGGAACATAAAGAAGTTTCTCCAATAAAAATTAAGGAGATGCTAATGTTAAGTGTACAAACTACAATTACAGTAGGAATTGTAGAAAAGATAAAAGGAAAAACAATGGAATTAAGTTTGAATGTTCCTATAATAAGTCTTGAAGGAGAGAATGTTGGGATAGCAAGAAATATAAATAACCATTGGAGATTGATTGGTTGGGGTAATCTAACAAACAATGGATAGTAAGGTATTTATAGTTAAAAATAGTTTATTTTAAATGAACAAAAAAACTAAAGAGTTTATAAGTCAAAACCCTTTTACCTCTATATTTTTTATACTTGGGATGGCTTTAGGACTTTTATTAGCAAGCCAAATAAAATTACCTGAAAAATTATATGGAAGTATGTTAAATAATCAAGAAGCATTATTTGGAGAGGGTTTTCAAGATCCAACAGGAGGTTTAATCTCTAATTTCCTTATTGTATTACCTATTAGCCTTATTGTATTTGCTTTAACTGGGCTTATTGGAGGAGTTTTTTTTGCTATATTTGGATATTTTATAGATAAAGAGAATAGAAAATTTAAAGAGGGGGAAAAGAATTTATTTGATAAAATAAATAAAGAAAGTCAAGAAAGAAAGAATGAAAGACCTTTATATAAAACAAGTTCTAAGATGCCTATGTATGATCCTTATTTAGGAAGGCCTGTTTATCCTAGATAAAAATATATAAAATAAATTTTATAAAGCAAGATGGAAAAAAAATTTAAAGAATTAATAATTTTATCTTGTTTTTTTATTAGTATAGGCATTTTAGGTACATTATTTAATTTTTATTTAAATGCAAATAATTCTAGTATGACAGGAGAGGTTATAAGAAATAATGAAAATTTTATTAAAAATAATAAAAATGAAACAAAAATTCAAGAAATAGAAATTCTTGAAACTCATATAGATAAGAATGAAGTTGGAGGAGTTATTGTCTATGGAATTATAAAAAATAATTTAAAACAAAATTTAACCTACCTTGAAGTAAGAGTTAAGTTTTATGATTCAAATAAAAATCTTTTGGATACAGAAATAGACAGTATAAACTTTATTAACAGTCATGAAAGTTGGAAGTTTATGGTGAATTACCCTCGTTTAGACTTTAATGATATAAAAAGTTATAATGTAGAAATAGGTCAATATTGGTGATTAGAACTAATTTTTGTTTATAGATTCTATTTTAGTAACCCAATTCTCTTTTTTGAATCTTATTATATTTTCTACGAAGCTTTCAATTTTTTGTTCATGACTCACTAGAATTAGTTGATTAACTTTCAGTTGTTGTAAAACGTCTCTCATCTTGTCTAATTGTTGTTCACTAAACCCATCTGTTGGCTCATCAAGTATGATAAGCCCTTTAGTTTTTAATTTGCTAAACATAGAATTGATTACCTGATTTAAAGAAAGCCTATAGGCAAGAGCAATGGCTGTTCTTTCACCTCCTGAAAGATAAGAATAATCCAATTCATAATCTTGTTGTTGAATTATTGGAGTGAATTCGTCATTTAATTGAACATTAAAACTATCAGAAACAAGCAATGAAAACCAATCTGAAAAAAGTTTGGAAAATTCTGTTTTAAGTTTTATCATCACATTTTTTTCTATAAAAGAAATAAGAGAAGTAAACTGTTTTGAAAGCCAGTTTTCTAAATCAGTAATATAGTTTATTTCTAATTTTGCATCTTCATATTTTTTAACATTAAGCATTATCTCTTGTATTTGCTTGGAGGAGATTTCAATTTCTTTTTTTAGTTCAACTAATGAAATTTCTGCTACTCTCTCTTCTTTTAATGATTGCTGAAATTCTTCTTCTACTTTTGAAGAAAGGTTTTCAAATTTTTCAAGGTCAAAAACAGATTTATTAAGAAAGTTTAAATGTTCATTTAAGAGTAATATGTCTTTGTCCAGTGAAATATTATCTTTTTCTAAGGAAGATATTTGAGATTCTTTTTCGTTAAGACTTTCTAATTTCATTTTTAATATTTTTAAATTAGTAAACTCTTTTTCAGATAAAGATAACTCTAAATTTATTTTTTTTAATTTATTATTAAGATTTTCTTTTTCATTTTCTAATTCCAAAATTTTATTTTTGAATTCTGATATCTCTGAATTTAATTTATTAGAGATATTTGCTCTGTAAACAGGATCCACATTTTGTAAACATGTTGGGCAAATATCGATTGTTAAAATTTTTGAATCTATATTTTTATTTTCCGATATTTTAATGGAATAAGAATTTATTTTAGAGTTAATTTCAATTAACAAAAGAGAAATTTTTTCTTTTTCTTTATTTTTTTCATTAATTTCTTTTTCTTTTTCTAGAATTTGGGATTCATTAAAATTTATTTTCTTTAACTCTTCAATTTGTTTTTTTAGTTCTTCTATTCTTTTATTATTTGAGAGAATTAAATCTCTTTTATTAAGGATTATTATTTTCGTTTTTTCTATTTCAGATTTGAGTTTATTTTTTTCCTCTAATTTTTCAGAAATAGAATTTTTTTCTTGTTCTATTCTTTTTCTTTTTTCTTTTTTCTCATTAAAATTGAGTTCTAAAAGAGGGAGTTGTTCTTTTTTTTCTGATAATTGTTTTTCTTTTAATTCTAAAAGAGAGATATTTTGCTCTAGGAGAGATAAAAAATTTTCTTTTATTCTTTTTTCTTCTCTCAATTTAGAAGTTAATATAGAAAGATTTTCAAGGATTCTTTTATATTTATCAATCCCAAAAACATGTCTTAATGTGTTTACTCTTATTTCAGGGTCTTCCAAAACTATTTCTTTCATTTCTTCTTGCGGCGTATAAACTGTAAATGTGTATAATATGTTTTGTTTTTTTGCAAATTCTTGAGGGTAATTTAATAAAGAAAGGATTTTACTTTTAATTTCAGTAACAGACAATTCTTTTTTTTCTTTATTTATCTCTATAAAGCAGGATTCTTGAGTAATTGTTTTTCCTCTTTTCAAAACCCTTTCAATTGTTATTTCATTCCCATCAATCTCAAAAGACATTATAACTCTTCCTTCGTTTTTTCCGTTTCTTAATAAAGAAGATCCTTTTTGCCCTGGTTGTAAACCAAAAAAAGCAAATTCTATAGCGAGCAACACACTTGTTTTTCCAGAACCTATATCTCCTGAAAGGAGAGTTGAACCTTCAGTAAAGTTTATTTCTTCTCTTTCATAACTTCTTATGTTTTCTAAGATTATTTTTTTTATTATCATTTTATTTAAAATTAAGTATTTTTTTACATTCTTCTAATAAACGTAAATTAAAATTTTCTGATTTTTCTCCTTCCTGTTTTTCTAAAGAGAGAGCATTCATTAGGGGGATAATTAAATTATTAAAAAGAGTAGAATTTTCCTTAGAATAATTTTTTATCGATTCTTCTTCTATATTTTCTACATTTTTTATTTCTATTGGCATTTCTTCTTCTTTTACTTTTAACTCATGTGTATTTCTTAAAAGGAAATAAGCTCCTTTACTAAATACTAATTCTTCAATTTTATGAAACTTTATATCTGAAATATTTCCTGATTCTAATTCTCCTTTAATTCTTAATAAAACAATTTTATTTTCAATATCTTTTTTATTTATCTCTGAAATTATCTGATCTGTCCCATAAATAGCATTTTTGATTTCAACTTCTATTGAGATTACCTCTTTTAATTTTAGTTCTATCTTTTCCAAAGAAATTCCTTTTGATAAATCCACAATATAAAAACTGCCTTGCTTTAAGTCTTCTAATTCTTGAAAGTTATTTGGGAATATCGGCCCTGGATAAACAAAGTTCTCATATTGGAAATCTAAATGTATATGCCCCATTGCATAATAATTTGCTTTGGGTAAAATTTCTGTTTCAATAGAATCTATAGGCAAGTTTCCCTTAATTTTATCAATTGTTGTATGAAGCATTAAAATTTTAAATAAACCTGGAGAGTCATTCAGAGTTATTTTTCTTAAATCTTCAATTTCTAAACCTGATTTTTTTCCAGGATAACCATATATTGCTATTCCTTCATAAATTATAGGGTTTAAAAGAAATTTTCCATTAATCTCTTCTAGATTAAAGACATTTTTACAAAATCCTGCTTTTTCTAAAACATCAAGAAAGGTTTTTCCAGATATAGAATAATCATGACTACCCGCAATTATGAAACACGGAATTTTTGCTTCTTTTAATTTTCTAAATTCAGAAAAAGTTTCTTTTAAAATTTCTATTGGGGGGTAAGCAGAGTCAAATAAATCTCCTGATATCAATATAAAATCTACTTTTTTTTCTATGCAAATTTCAAATGCTCTTTTAAAAGATTCAAAATTAAGAGATTGCATTTGTGGTTGTCTCCATCCTCCCAAATGAACATCTGAAATATGTGCAAATTTTACCATTTTATTTTTAAAACAATTTAGTTCAAAACCATTTAAATTTCAAAAACAGATAGATATTTAAAAGTGATTGTTCCATTAAATAAATATAAAAAAAGAGTAAAAAAATGGAATATTCTATTCTTTTTGGGGGAAAGGCAGGACAAGGCCCGAATATTTTATCAATTATCTTGAGTAAAACTCTTACACAAAAAGGGTATTTTGTATTTTTGTCTAGGGATTATCAATCTTTGATTAGAGGAGGACATAATTTTAATGTTTTAACTTTCTCAGATAAACCTGTTTATAGTAATAAGTCTAAAATAGATTTAATTGTAGCATTAGATGAAAATACTATAGAAATCCATAAAAAAGAACTTAACAAAGATGGAATAATCCTCTTTAAAAAAGATGTTGAGAGTATGTATTTTTTAGGAAGATTATACAAAATTTTAGGGTTGGACTTCTTAGAATTGGAAAATCAACTAAAAGAAATTGAAAAAAATTTTGAAGAAAATGTAAAAGATGCAAAGCAAGGATATGATGAAGAAAAGAGAATTGTTTGTAAAGTTAAATCTGAAAAAAATAAATTAAGTTTTAAAAATGGGAATCAAGGTATTTCTGAGGGAGCAATTAAATCAGGATTAGATTTATATTATGCTTATCCTATGACTCCTGCTACAAATGTATTGACTGAATTAGCTGAAAAACAAATTAAGAATAATCATTTAGTACTAGAACTTGAAAGTGAAATTGCAGTTATTAATACAGGAATAGGTAGTGCTATAACAGGGGCTAAAACAATGATAGGGACTAGTGGAGGAGGTTTTGATTTAATGACAGAAGCTTTAAGTTTAACAGGAATGGCAAGAGTTCCTTTAGTTATTTATTTAGCGTCTAGACCAGGTCCTTCAACAGGGGTTGCAACTTATACAAGTCAAGGAGATTTAGGTCTTGCAAGATATTCTGGGCATGGAGAATTTAATAAAATGATTCTTGCTCCTGGAAATCCAAAAGAAGCAGAAGAACTAACAAATCAGGCTTTTTATTTTAGTCAAAAATTTAAAATTCCAGTTATAATTTTAAGCGATAAACATCTCGCAGAAAGTTTTTTTTCTTATAACGAAAACCCTAAACTTATAAAATCTTTGAAATCAACTAACTTAAGAAGATATAACAGTTATGAGATGGATAAATTTGGTTGTGCAACAGAAGATGCTAAAATAATAAAAAAGAATGTTGATGAAAGATTAAAATTACAAAAAGAGATTTCAGAAGAAGCTGAAAAATTTAAACAATTTGAAGTGTATGGTAAAAAATCTAAAAACATTGTTGTTGGTTGGGGGAGTACTAAAGGAGCAATTCTTGATGCAATTAAAGATTTATCTATAGAGTTTTTACAATTTTTATACTTAGAACCTTTTCCAATTAAAACAAAGAAATTTTTAGAAGGAAAAAATATTATCCTTATAGAAAATAATTCCACAGCTCAATTAGGGAAGTTAATTGCTGAAAAAACAGGGATTATAACCCATGAAAAAAATAAAATTTTAAAGTATGATGGAAGGCCATTTTTTTCTGATGAATTAAAATTGGAAATTAAAAAGAGGATGATAAAATGAAAGAAAAAAAAGAAAATACAAATCAAGAGATTAATACACCAATAATACCAACATGGTGTCCTGGGTGCTTTAATTTTCAGATACTTGCAGGAATAAAAAGTTCATTATTAAAACAGTTTGAACAGGGAAAGAAAAAAGAAGATTTTGCAATTGTTACAGGGATTGGGTGTCATGCAAAAATATTTGACTATATTAATTTAAATGGTATTAATACATTGCATGGGAGAGTTTTACCAACTTGCTTAGGGATAAAAATAGGAAATCCAAATTTGAATGTTTTAGGATTTTCTGGAGATGGTGATGCTTATGCAGAAGGAATGGAACATCTTATTTATGCTGCAAGATATAACGCGGATTTTAAATATTTTGTTCATAATAATCAAGTATTCGCTTTGACTATTGCTCAACCAACACCTGTAACTGAAAAAGGTTATATTGATAAAACAAACCCCCTCGGAGTTAAATTTAATCCTATTAATCCCATAAAAATAATGCTCTCTGCAGGAGCAGGATTTGTAGCGAGGATATTTGCAGAAAAGTCCCAAATAGAATGGATTTTTGAAGAAGCAATGAAACATAAAGGGTTTGCTTTTATAGAAATTTTACAACCATGTATTATTTTTCACAATGATCAGGGTTATAAAAATAGAACTTATAATTTACAAGAGAATAATCATGATAAAACAAATTTAAAGCAAGCATTTGAAAAAGCAGAAGAATTTGATTATAACATTATAAATGAAAAGACAAAAATCCCAATAGGTATATTTTATCAAGAAGAAAAACCTACAATAGAAGAACAATATCCTCAATTAAAAAAACTAAAAGAAGATAAAAAATCTTGGAAAGATATTCAAAGATAAAGATTATTTTTTAATTTTTATTTAAGGCTTTTTTATTTAATATTTTGAAATTTCCCAAATATAAATTTTTTCAAAGAAAAAATTTTTATTATCAATCTCTTTTGAAAGATAACCTAATTTTTTAAAATTTATTTTTGGGGATAAAGAAGAAGTAATTAAAAAAATAAGTCCATCTTTTTTTAAATGAAATTTTGCTTGTTTTAAAAATTTTATAATAATTTCATTCCCTCTTTTTCCACCAGTCGTAGAAGTTCTAGAATCTTTTGGTTCATTTTTATCATAAGGGAGATAAGGTGGATTAAAAATAATTA
>JAAZNJ010000023.1 GCA_012798335.1 Candidatus Woesearchaeota archaeon
AACCGATTATTACCCCTAATATTACCATAAGAGGATAAATTATTTTGCTATAATTTGAAGCTAAACCAGGCATAAAACTCGTTAATATTCCGATTATAATCGCAAGAAAAACCCCTATTAAAAATGCTTTTGATCCTATAGAATTCTCTCTAGACTTTATCATATTTTTTTGAATGCTCTTTCATATTTAAGTTTTTTGAATTTATTTTATCTAATCAAATTTATTTACTTACCTCCTACCTTACTTTCTATTCTTAGTAAATTCCCAGAATTATGTCAAATCAACCTATATCTTTCAAAATACAAAAATTTATAAACCATAGTAACTATAGAATGATTACACATGGCAAAAAAAACATTAACCTTGACGATATTGAGTGCAATGATTTTTTTAGTTTTAATAAGTTTTTCAAGTGCTTTAACTATTACAAGTGTTTCTCCTTCAACTTTACCCAAATCAACAAGTTCTTTTATAGTAAACCTTACAGGCACAGGAAATGAAAGTGTTTCATTTAGCATTTCTCCTACTTCAGATATAACTAAAACAAATAGTATTTCTTTTAATGTTGCAAATATTACTTTAGATTCAACAGGATTTGGTTCAACAACAATCTCTTATACTGTTCCTTCAGAATTTGAATTTTTAGACTACTCTCCAATATTAACTGCAACAGGAAATGTTTCTGGTTCAACAACTACCTCTTTAACTTTTGCTAATACAACTTTCTGTTCTTATGATAACAATAATCCTGATCAAATTAATTCTAATGACTTAAAACTTTCAATAGATGATATAAGAGTTAAAAGTGGATTAGGTTCAGATGGAGATTGGTTCCCATTTGATAAGATTGAAATAGATGTTGCTATAACAAATAAAAATAGAGATTATGACATTAATAATATTGTTTTAGAATGGGGATTATTTGATAAGACAACAGGAAAATGGTTTATTGAACCAACAGAAGAAAAAGAATTTGATTTAAATAATAGAGATGATACTACAGTTACAGTTTCTTTCTCTTTAAATGAAAATGATCTTAATATAAACCTTGAAGATTTATACAAATCAAATCTTATATTCTATGCAAGAGCAACAGGAGAAGTAGACAATGATACAATTTACACTACTTGCAATTCTGCACAAACAAAATCTAACGATATAGAAGTGCATGTAGACAGAGATTTTGTCGTAGCAAACGAATTAAAAGTTTTAGATAGTGCTATTTGTGGTTCTTCAATTCAAGTAAGTGGAAAAGTTTGGAATATTGGACAAAGAAATCAAAAAGATTTAACAATGAATATTTATAATAAAGACTTAGGAATAAACCAAAATTTAAATATTGGAGATATAGATTCTTTCTCTAATAAAAAGTTCTCTGTAGATTTAGCAATCCCTGATGATGTTCAAGCAAAGAACTATTCTTTATCCTTTTCTGTTTATGATAAGAATGGGGATCTTTTTGAATCAGCTTATGAGAGTTTAAATTCAGTAACATACCTTAATTTAAATGTTCAAGGAAATTGTGCTTCAACAACACCTAAAGCCTCTATTTCAGCAAAGCTTCAATCAGATGCTGTTCCTGGTCAAGATTTATTAGTTAAATTTGTTGTTTCTAATCTTAATAGTAAAACAACAACTTTTAATCTAGAACTTTCAGGATATCAATTATGGGCATCATCTGCAGAATTAGATAAAAATTCATTAACATTAAATTCAGGGGAATCAGCAGAAGTTTTAGCAACATTAAAAGTTGATAATGATGCTTCAGGAGCTCAAAACTTTAATCTTTTAGTTAAACAAGCAGATAAGACTTTATCTCAAGAAGTATCAGTAGAAATTTCTTCTGCAAAAGAATCTTCAGGATTTTTTAATAATGTTTTGTCTAACTTAAAACAGGGAAATACTTACATTTGGATAATTGGAGCATTAAACTTAGTTTTAATTGTTTTAATAATTGTTATTTCTGTAAGATTAGCTAAAAAGAAATAAGCATAAAAAATAAGAATCTTTTTTAAAATAATTCTTTTAAACTTTTTATCTTCCAAAAGTTTTTCTTTTTATCACTTTTATTTTTTCTCTTATTTTTTTATAAGTTCTTTCTCCAAATTTTGTATTTTCTTCTTTCATAACAACTAATTTTCCTATCCCATAGCCTATTATTGCACCAGCAAAAACATCACTTAAGAAATGTAACCCTAAATATATTCTTGAAAAACCAATGAATAACATTAATGAAATAAAAAATTCTTTGAGTTTAGGATAAGCTTTTATTAAAATAGGAAGAAGACAAAAAGCTAAGAGAGTATGTGAAGAAGGGAATGAAAAATTCCAGAGAGAATGACTTTGTTCTACTAAACTAGGCAATGTATTTATTAATCCTTGTTGAAAAGGCCTTAATCTCTGAACAGATATTTTTATTATTAAACTCAATACTGCTCCTATAATAAAACTAATCCATAAAGGAAGAATCCACTCTCTTTTTTCGTCTTTCCAAATAAAAAATAAGCTGAAAAAGAAAATTATCAGTATCTCATTAGTTATACTAGTTATAAAAACAAAAAGATTATTTAAAAAATCAGTTCTCAACCTTGCAATTGCTAAACTTATAGGATTATCTAAATAAAAACACAAAATCAATAAAAAAATAAACAAAAAATAAATTATTATACCTCTTTTTTCCATTTTTTTCAGAGTAAAAACTTATTTAAATATTCTTTGTTATTCCAATATTATAAAATGAAAAACAAAAAGAGGCTTGATAAAAAAGAGAATAAAAATAATCACAAAAAGAATTATCAAATACAAGAAAACATTAATAAAATTAAAGATATAATCTTAAGATATGCATTTTTGTTGATTATTGGACTTTTTGGATTAAATCTTTTCTATTTTTTATTTTCTAATCTTACAATTTCTATTGTTTATAAAATACTCTCTTTATTTTTTAATACTTCTTTATCTGAAAATATAATTCTTATAAATAGCTATTCCATAGAAATAATAGGAGCATGTATTGCAGGAGCCGGTTATTATCTTTTTTTAATCCTTTCTTTTTCAGTTCCTAATCTCTCTTTAATAAAAAGAATTTTCATCACTTTATTTTCTTGGATTCTTTTCTTTTTGATTAATCTTACAAGAATTATTCTCTTATCATTCTTGCTTGTGTCAGGAAATTCTTATTTTGATTTAACACATAATCTTTTCTGGTTTTTTGGAAGCACTTTATTTGTAGTTTTAAT
>JAAZNJ010000024.1 GCA_012798335.1 Candidatus Woesearchaeota archaeon
AAAACCATTACAATCAAAGGAAGAACATAAATGAGATTATATAATAAAAGATAAGGAATTCCAAAAGTTTTATTGATATGCATTAAACTTAAAATTGCTAGATAAATTCCTCCTGTACAAGGCAATTCAACTAATGCAACAATAATTCCTAAGAGAATAACAGCAGGAAGAGTTCCTTTTTTTGTTATTCTTTCTAAAGTTGGTTTTATTGAAACAGGAATTCTTAAAGAAACACCCTTGCCATAAAAAAAGAAATCTTTAATTTCAATTAAACCTCCAATAAAAACTAAAACTCCTGCAATTAATATTATATAATTCATTATTCCTGAAAACTCAGAGATAATTTTCATTATCCCAAGCCCTGCTGAAAAATAAACCAAAAATATTATAAGAACATAAACTAACCCATATCTTAATGCTCTTTTTGAAGAAGCTGTTGAAAGTAAAGTAGCAAGAAGGAATATTAAAACACCAAAAGCACATGGATTTATTGAATCAATCAATGCTGAAAGAATAATACTTCCAAGGGTTAAACTTTGAGCATTCGGGTTATCAGAAGATAATCCCTCTTGTTTTATTTCTATCATAGGACTACATTTTTCTAAAGATTTTTCAAGATTATTTATTATAGGACTATCTCCAATAAAATAAGAATATCCCTCATCACATTCAATTACTAATAAAGGGACTCCTTTTTGAGAAGAAGGTATTTTCAATAAAGAAGAATATTTTTCATATAAATCCCTGTTTGTTTGATTATTATAAACCTCTAATTCATAGATATTTGTATTTGAAATTAATTTAGCTCTTTCTAAAACTCCAGAACTAATAACTTTTTCGCAATGAGGACATCCAATACCCCAGAAAAAATAAACATTTTTTTCATGAGTTAAGTTATTAGATAAGTTATTTAAAGATAAGTTATTCTGAGATTTATCTCCTGTTATATTTTCTGTTGTATTAATTGAAAAAATAAGGTTAGTAAAGAGTATTATTAACAAAAAGAAAGATAAGGCTAAGAAAAAGAATTTTTCTTTTTTTATAAGTTTAAACTTTTCTTTTTTCATTATTTTATAATTTTCCATAAAAAACTATATTTGAAACCATTTATAAATATTGGTTTCATAAAATGAAACTAGTCTAAAAAGAGATTTTTTAATTCTTCATTAAGGATTAAGTTATTAGTCATTCCATTTTTTTCTTTTTTAAGAAGATTTTTCTTTTCCAATTCTGAAACAATTCTAGAAACTTTTACTTTATTAAAATTTAAGGATTTTGAGATATTATTTTGATTTATTTTTCCTTTATTCTTTATTATTAAAGATAAAACTTCTTTCTCTTCTTTATCAAAAAAATCAAGAATTTTTAAAAGATTTTTTTCTTTTTCTTTTTTTTCCTTGATAAAAGATTTTGTTATAAAATAATAACTTATTAAACCCACAAACAAGCCAAGAGAAGAAACAGAAACAATAATTACCCAGATAGGTAATTTACATCCGCAAGTTGAAGAAAAATTTTCTGTTGTATAAAAAGTAGTAAAAGAAATTGCAAATATAAAAAAAGTGATTATCCCAAAAATCAAGATTATTGGCCTTAAACTTTTATTCTTTTCCATTTTTATTTTAAATTTAATAAACAGAGGTTTAATTCAATAAGCAAGTTTTAATTTATTTAGTTATTTTATTAATTATTTTATAAACTATTTAAGATTATTCTTTTGAAAAAGGTTTTATCAAATAAAAAGACACAGAGTTTCTATCCCCCATCTGAGTTAGTCGCTAGAAGTGTGAGAAACCCGCAGGAGGTTTTCATTGGCTGAAAGCTTGGTTGCTGGAAGTGTGAGAAACCCGCAGGAGGTTTTCATTGGCTGAAAGCTTGGTTGCTGGAAGTGTGAGAAACCCGCAGGAGGTTCTCATGCGCAAGCCGGGAATCGAACCCGGATATCGAGATTGGGAATCTCGTATTCTACCAGTAAATTACTTGCGCATAAATTAAATGATACTAATCTTATTTATATGATTAAAAACACTAAAATTTAAATTTATTGATTCTTCTAAATTTATAATAAAAAATAAATAAAAGATAGAATAACAACAAAAATAAAAAAGATATTAAAAAAGAAAATGATAGAAAGACAAATCAGATATAATTATAAAACAGAAACAGGAGAACAAATTTATCTTAGACATAGATGGGTTTTTTGCATTATTAATGAACCTAGAGAAATTCAAAGGATTAGAGAAAAAATTTATCTTGAATTATCTCCAATAGAAGATTTAAGAAATTTATATGAAGGTTTAATATCAAAATCCGGAGGATTACATTCTGATTTTTTCTCTTTTTCAACAGATAAATTCAAAATAGAAAATCCAAAAAAGATCTATAATTCAAAAAAGATCTATAAAGATAGAAACCTTCAAGAAAAAGATGAAGCAGGTTTAGAAAGATATTTGAATTCTCTTTTAAGATAAGATATACCAGATTAATCTCATAAAACAGTGAATAATAAAGAATAAAAAGAAAAAACCATTTAAAAGATTATGAAAACAAAAAAATTTTATGTTACAACACCTATATACTATCCTAATGATATTCCTCATGTAGGTCATGCTTATACAACAATAGTTGCAGATGTAATTTCAAGATTTTATAGATTAAATGGATATGATGTTTTCTTTTTAACAGGAACAGATGAACATGGGAAAAAAATTCAAGAAGCAGCAGAAAAAGCAGGAAAAAAACCAAAAGAATTTGTTGATGAATTAATTCCTAAATTTAAAGATGCTTGGAAAAAATTAAACATAAATTATGATAGATTTATAAGAACAACAGATAAAGACCATGAAAAAATAGTCCAAGAAGTTTTACAAAAAGTTTATGATAAAGGAGATATTTATTTTGGAAAGTATGAGGGATTGTATTGTGTTGCTTGCGAAAGATATTACACAGAAAAAGAATTAGAAAATGGAAATTGTCCAATCCATAAAAGACCAGCAATTTTACTTAAAGAGGATAGTTATTTCTTTAGATTAAGCAAATATCAGAAAAAACTTTTAGAGCTTTATAAAAAAAATCCTGAATTTATTTTTCCTGAATCAAGAAGAAATGAAGTAATTTCAAGAGTAAAAGAAGGTTTAAGAGATTTTAGTATTTCAAGAACAAGTTTTGATTGGGGAATAAAACTGCCTTTTGATAAAAAACATGTTTGTTATGTTTGGTTTGATGCTTTATTAAATTATTATAGTGCAACAAAAGAGAATGGATATTGGCCTGCTGATGCTCATTTAATGGCAAAAGATATAGTTTGGTTCCATGCAGTTTATTGGCCAGCAATGTTAATGTCAGCAGGGATAAAATTTCCAAAAAGATTATTAGTTCATGGTTATTGGACTTTTGATAAAGAAAAAATATCTAAATCAAGAGGGAAAATAATAAATGTTGATGAGTTAGTTTCTTTAACAAAAAATTCTGATTCTGTTAGATATTTTTTATTAAGAGATATAGTTTTTGGAGAAGATGGGGATTTCTCTGAAAAAGCTTTAATTGATAGACATAATGGAGAATTAGTTAACAAACTAGGAAATTTAATTTCAAGAGTTTCAGGATTAATTGAAAAATATGGATTAGAGAAATGTGAAAATCTTCTTGCAAAAAAAATGAACATAAAAAAGTTTAATGAATTAATAAAGAATTATGAATTTGATAAAGCATTAAATGAGGTTTTTTCATTTATAGACAGATGTAATGAGTATGTTCAACATAAAAAAATTTGGGAAACAAAAAACAAAAAAGTTTTGTATGAACTTGCAGATTCAATAAAAATAATTGCAATACTCTTATATCCTTTTATACCTGAAAGTTGTGAAAAAATTGCTAAACAATTTAATTTCAAAATTAATTTTAAAGAATTAAAAACTCCTTTGAAAATATCAAAAATACAAAAAGGAGAACATCTGTTCTCCCCTGTAGAGTATAAAAAAGAGGATAAACAAAAAAGGGATAAGGGTCTTCAAAAGGGTGATAAAGAAAATCTTCAAAAGAATGTAAATAATGAAAAAATTAATAAACAAGTATTAATTCATAAAATAATGGAAGGAATAGCAGAAGTTGATTTTTCTGATTGGCAAAAAATAGATTTAAGAGTTGCTCAAATAAAAGAAGTCGAAGAAATTCCTAATGCAGATAAATTATGGAAATTAAAACTAGATGTTGGTGAATTAGGAGAAAGAACAATTTGTGCAGGAATAAAGCAATTTTATAAAAAAGAAGAATTGATTAATAAAAAAATAATTTATTTTACTAATTTAAAACCAAGAATCTTAAAGGGTGTAGAATCCCAAGGAATGTTATTAGCTGCAACAAATTCTGATCATACAAAAGTTATATTAATCTCTCCAATTGACAACAACGCTGAAAACGGAATGAAGATAAGTTAGATTCACTAAAATAACAAGGAAGAAGATAAAATTTAATCTAATAAATTCATTTTTTGTAGAATTCGTTTAACTAGCCTTTCTTTGTCTTTGTCAGAATCATAATAAACACCAATTAATCTTGCTGCAATTTCTTTATAAGCTCTTGCTGCATAACTTTTAGGATGACTATGAACAACAGCATCTTTAGAATTTAAAGATTTTTTAACACTGATATCTTCTGGAACCATTCCTAAGATAGGAATTTCTAATAGCTCTTTGACATTATCAGGTTGCATTTCTATTTTATCTTTTCTTACTCTTGTAACAATTGCTCCTAAAATTTTTTTCTTCATCTTTTCTGCAACTTTTATTACTTTTAAAGCATCTGTTATTGCAGGCAATTCTGGATTTGTAACAACAATAATTTCATCTGCAATTTCCAAAGTATTAAGTGTTTCTTTACCTAATCCTGCAGAACTATCAACAATTACATATTCTGAAAAATCTTTTAATTCATTTTTTATTAATTTTAAGTTTTCTGTTTTTATTTTATTTAATTCTTTAACTGATAAAGAAGAAGGCAATACTTTAAATCCTGATTTATGAACATAAACGGATTCAATTAATTTAGCTTTTCCTGATAGAACATGATTTAATGTAACAGGAACTTCTGGGGAATTTAGATATACTCCTATATTCGGAGTAGTTAAATTTCCATCAACAATTAAAACATCTTTTCCAAAATGATTTATAGCAGCAGCGAGATTTATTACAGTTGTAGTCTTACCAACCCCCCCTTTTCCAGAAGTAACAACAATAATTTTTTTCATTTTAAGAAGAAAGAAAAGCTTTTACTTTATTAACATATTTATCCATTAAATCCGCATATTGCTTGAGTTTTTCAAGATTAACATCAATTTCTTTACCTTGATAAAATATTTTTAAAGTTACATTTTTTCTAAATTCACCAATTCTTTCTGTTTTTAATTCTTTTAATTTTCTAAACATCTCATATAAAGATATAACTTCTAAAAAGTCTTTATCTTTACCAAATAATTTTTTTATTTCATTAATAGAAGAAATAGGGTTTGTAGGAATAGACGAAATTTTTTTCTTTTTTTTAGCATGAATTAAAATTTTCTCAATACTCAATTCAATTAATCTTCTCCATCTTATAAGAAGATTCATAATAATATCACAAGTTTTTGTATATTTTAAACTAACGTATAATAGATGATCTGCGCTGATTTTTTCTTGAATTATTTCTTCCATTTTATTACCTCAGAAGTAAAGATATTAAACACACTCTTATTTTTATACTTATCTCTTTTAAATGGATTATTTTGATAATCTTAAAATTGCTTCTGCTAAATCACCTGTTTCTCTCAAAATTGTTTCTGCCTCCTTTTTTGAACAATGAGTTTTTTCGATTATCATTTCAATATCTTTTTCATCAAATTTTTCTTCTAAAACTTCACCTGTTATTTGAAAAGACTCATTTCCTTGAATTTTTATTTTTAATACCTCTGGATTATTAATGATTAATCTGCCACCTTCTTTTTTTTCAATGATTACTCTTTCAGCATCTATTTCAGATTGAGTTAATCCCATTTGTTTCATTAAAGATTGCATTTTTTTTGGATCTAAATTTGGAATCATTTTATTTGAAAAAGATGTTTAAACTAATTCTAAAAAGAACTATAACTATTATAAATCCAATAACTTGAGATGGTTTTAAATCAAGTTTAGATTTTGTTGTATCTTTAAACCTTGTTAAACCCCCAATTCCTGAAGGTAAATTTAATGTGTTATCTGCCATTATATAAATAAAAAGATAAGGTATTTAAAAGTTTCTTGATATAATTTATTATGGAAGAACAAAATCCTTACAAAGAAATAGAAGAAGAATGTAAAAATCTATGGGAAAAAGAAAAGATCTATAAATTTAATGTAAAAACTAAGAAAAAGATTTATTCTGTTGATACTCCCCCTCCAACAGTTTCAGGAAAAATGCATATAGGTCATGCTTGTTCTTATAGTCAACAAGATTTTATGATAAGATTTAAGAGAATGAGAGGATATGAGGTATTTTACCCCTTTGGAACAGATGATAATGGTTTGCCAACAGAAAGACTTGTAGAAAAAACAAATAATATCCAGTCTAAAAACTTCTCAAGAGCAGAGTTTATAAAGATTTGTATGGATTTTTTAAAAAAAGAACTTCCAAATTTTGTTCAAGATTGGAAAAACATAGGAATAAGTTGTGATTGGGATATGACTTATTCTACAATTGATGAAAATTCAAGGAGAATTTCTCAATGGTCTTTTTTAGATTTATACAAAAAAGGGAGAATTTATAGAAAAGATGCTCCTGCAATGTGGTGTCCTGAATGTAGAACAGGTGTTGCACAGGTAGAAGTCCAAGATAAAGAGATTGATTCTTATTTCAATGATATTTTATTTGAATGTGAAAACGAAAAAATAAAAATTGCAACAACAAGACCAGAACTCTTAGCTGCATGTGTTGCTGTCTTTTATCACCCTGAAGATGAAAGATATAAAAAATTTAAAGGAAAAAAAGCAAAAGTCCCTTTATTTAATTTTGAAGTCCCTATACTAGAAGATAAAAGAGTTGATAGAAAAAAAGGAACAGGTATAGTTATGTGTTGTACATTTGGAGACCAAACCGATATGGAATGGCAAAAGGCATATAATTTGCCAATAAAAACTGCAATAGACGCTGAAGGAAAAATGACTGAAATTGCTAGGAAATATCAAAACCTCTCATTAAAAGATGCAAGAAAATCTATAATTGAAGATTTGAAAAAAAACAACCTTTTAGTTTCTCAAACACCTATAAAACATTTTGTAAATGTACATGAAAGATGTGGAACACCCATAGAATTTGTAAAAAGTAAACAGTGGTTTGTAAAATATTTAGATTTAAAAGAGAATTTGTTAAAATGGGGAAAAGAATTAAATTGGTATCCTGAATTTATGAGGCATAGATATGAAAATTGGGTTAATGGTTTACAATGGGATTGGCTTATCTCTAATCAAAGATATTTTGGAGTACCATTTCCCGTTTGGTATTGTAAGGAATGTGGAAATCCAATTTTTGCAGATGAAAAGCAATTGCCAGTAGACCCATTAAAAGATAAACCCTTAATAAAATCTTGTCCAAAATGTAATTGTAAAGAATTTATTCCTGAAACAGATGTTCTAAACACTTGGTTTACCTCTTCAATGTCTCCTTTATTAGCAACAGTCTCAATAAAAGATGAAGAAGTCAAAAAAAGATTATTTCCAATGTCATTAAGGCCTCAAGCTCATGAGATAATTTCTTTTTGGCTTTTTAATACATTATTAAAATCAAGATTACACTTTGAAAAAAACCCTTGGGAAGATGTAGCAATTTCTGGATTTGTAACCTTAAAAGGGGAAAAAATGGCAAAAAGTAAAGGGAATATAGTTTCTCCTCAAGAAGTAATGGCTAAATATGGTGCAGATGCAATTAGATATTGGGCAGCCTCATCAAAATTAGGAGAAGATTTTGATTACCAAGAAAAAGATATTATTACAGGGAAAAAATTTGTTAATAAAATATTAAATGCTTCAAAATTCACATTTATGAATTTAAAAGATTATAAAAATCAAAAACCAAAAGAAATTAAAGAATTAGACAAGTTAATTTTAGAAAAGTTAGACAAGATTATTATATCTTCAACAGAAAATTTTGAAAAATATGAATATTCAAGAGTAAAAAATGAAATAGACAACTTTTTTTGGAGAGACTTCTGTGATAATTATTTAGAGATAGTTAAAAAAAGAATCTATCAAAATAGAGGAGATGAAAAAATTTCAGCGCAATATACTCTTTATCAACTTTTATTTAATATAATAAAATTATTTGCTCCTTTCACTCCTTTTGTAACTGAAAAAATTTATCAAGATTATTTTAGAGAAAATGAAAAAGAAAAAAGTATACACCTATCTAAATGGCCAGAAAAAATAACAGAAATAAAAAATGAAAAAGAAAGAGATAAAGATGTTAACAAATGGGAATCATTTTTAGAATTAATTAAAATGATAAGACAGGAAAAATCCAATTCTAAAAAACCAATGAATTCTGAAATAAAACTCTCTATACCAGAAGAGCAATATAATCTTTTTAAAGATATGCTCGATGATTTGAAAGATGTATCAAATGCTGTAGAAATAAAAAAAGGTATCTTTAAAGTAGAGTTTATATAGGATTATTTAATTAAACAAATATGGCAATGATTACAAGGGAACAATTAGAAGAACTTTTAATAGAACTAGAATCTCATAAAGGGAGGCATACCGAATTTATAACAGTTTATGTTCCAGCAGATTATGATGTAAATGCTGTACAAAGGCAATTAGAAGGAGAAAAATCTACTGCAAAGAATATTAAATCAACTACCACAAGGAACAATGTTATAGATGCTTTAGAAAAAATAATAAGATATTTAAAATCATTAAAAAAAACACCTGAAAATGGTTTAGCTGTTTTTGCAGGGAATATTTCTAAAGTTGAAGGACAATCTGATTTAAGATTATGGGATGTTGAACCAATACAACCTTTAAAGATAAGGATGTATCGTTGTGATAAAGAATTTGTTTTAGATCCTTTAAGAGAAATGCTAGAAGTTTCAGAGGTTTTCGGTTTGCTTGTTATGGATAGAAAAGAAGCAACAATAGGTTTATTAGAAGGTAAGAGAATTGAGGTCTTGCAGAAAATGACTTCAGGTGTTCCTAGTAAGATAAGAGCAGGAGGACAAAGTTCTCAAAGATTTCACAGGATTACAGAAGGTTTAACAAAAGAATTTTATAAAAGAATTGCAGAAGAAATGAAAAAAATATTTTTTGAAATGAAAAAATTAAAGGGGATTATTGTGGGAGGGCCAATACCCACAAAGGATGAATTTTTAGATGGAAATTATCTAATTTCAACTCTCCAAGATAAGGTAATAGGTAGAATAGACATAGGCGGGAGTGATGAATCTGGATTAAAGGAGTTAGTAGAAAGGTCTAAAGATTTGCTTGCAAATCAAGAAATTGTTTATGAAAAAAATCTTTTAACAAGATTCTTTGAAAATTTAGGGCAAAGGCCAGAACTAACAGCTTATAAATTTGATATTGTAAAAAAAGCATTAGAATATGGAGCAGTTGAAACTCTTATTATCTCAAAAAATTTTGACAAAGAAAAAGCAGGGGAATTAATTGAATTAGCAAAATTAATTGATTCAAAGATAGAGATAGTCTCTTCTGAAACAGAAGAAGGAGAACAATTTTTAAATCTCTCTGGAATTGGAGCAATCTTAAGGTTTAAAATAGGATAAAATGCAAACAAGTAAAACAATAAAAGAGATTGATGAAGCAAAAGAAATTGAAGATTTAAAAAAAATAGAAGCAGTTTTATTTGTAAGTGCTAGATTCTTAAAAATCCAAGAATTAATTTCTTTAACAGATTTAAATCCTATTATAATAGAAGAATTGTTAGAAAAACTTCAAGAAAAATATAATAAAGAAGATTCTTCAATAGAAATAATAAAAAAGAATAATATGTGGAAGATGGACGTAAAACCAGAATATTACTATATTATTAATAAATTAGCAGGGGGAAAATCAGAATTCTCAAAAGCAGAGCAAGAAACTTTAGGAATTATCGCATATAAACAGCCAATAAAACAATCTGTAATAATAAAAATAAGAGGGAACAAAGCTTATGACCACATTAAAAGATTTTTAGAATTAGGCTTAATAAAAAAGAAAAAACTCGGACATACTCATGAGCTTTCGTTAAGCGAAGATTTTTATGATTATTTTAGTGTTAATGAAAATTTTAATGAAGAAAATAAAATAAATCTTAAACAGAGAACAGAAAAAGAATAAAAAATGGAATTATTGCCGGTTATTTATTTAAGTTATATGTTTGTTTCGATGTATTTTTTATTTTTATTTTTATTTTTATATTTTTTAAATAAAAAAAGATTATTTGATTACCCAAAATTAAAAAAGAAATATAAAGTTTCATTTATTATCCCTGCGTATAATGAAGAAAGAACAATAAAAGAAACATTAGAACACATTTTTAGTATAGATTATGATAATATTTCTCAAGTTATTGTAGTAAATGATAATTCAACTGATAAAACAAAAGAAATTGTAGAATCCCTAAAAAAAGATCATAAAAATTTAATCTTAATTAATAATAAGAAAAATTTAGGGAATGCAGCAAAAACAAAAAATGTTGGTCTAAAATATGCTAATGGGGAAATAATTGCTTTTGTTGATGCAGATAGTTATCCAGCAAAAGATAGTTTAAAAAAAATGTTAGGTTTTTTTGAAGATAAAAAAGTTGGAGCGGTAACTTGCCCAATCTTAGTAAAAAATCAGTCTAATATCATTGAAAAGATGCAAGAATTAGAGTACAAAACAATTGCAACAACAAGGAAATTATTAGGGTATTTAGATTCTATATACGTAACTCCAGGCCCATTAGCTCTTTATAGAAAAAAAGCTTTAGAAAAAATAAATGGTTTTGATGAAGAAAATTTAACTGAAGATATTGAGATAACATGGGGTTTAGCAAAAAATAATTGGAAAAGAGAGATGTCTCTTTCAACTCAAGTAACAACTACTGCTCCAGACAATCTAAAAGATTGGTATAAACAGAGGTTAAGATGGACTTTAGGGGGATTACAATGCATTGTCAAATATAAAAAGGAATTTTTAAAAAAGGGAATTTTAGGAATGTTTATATTACCTTTTTTTATTTTACAATTCTTTTTAGGAGTTATTGGTATTGGAGTATTCTTATACCTTTTAACAACAAGAGTCGTATCTAATTACATATTTGCGAAATATGCGATACCTGCAAATGTGCCTTTATTAACACTAAATGATTTTTTTATTACACCTAGTTTTTTAGATTATTTGGGAATTATTCTTTTTGTTTCAGGGTTTATATTTACATTACTAGTAATTGCAATTATAGAAAAAATTGAATTAAAAGAAGTTTTAAAAAAACAAAGATTAAGAGTAATTCTTAGCTATTCTTTAATCTATTTATCTTTATACCCTCTAATAACAATAATTGCAATATACAAATATTTTAAAAGAGAAAAAAGATGGAGATAATATGATAAAAAATCAAAAAATAATCTTTTTATACGCATTGATATTAACCGTGATTGTTTTTAATCTTGGAATTTTTATGGGTTATATGTTAGAAACTTCTAGAATAAATAAGATAAATACAATTTATTTAAATGATGAGTTAAGTCTTTTAGACCAAATTATTCAAAAAAGTTCTATAGATAGAATAAATGCAAGTTGCGAAGGTTTAATAAAAGAAAATATAAAATTTGCAGATAGAATTTATGAAGAAGGTTTAACAATTGAAAGATATGAAAATGCAAATAGGATTAATAATGAAATAATCTTCCAACACAAAAGAATTGATTTATTAAGAACCTTTTTTTTTATGAATAGTTTAGAAATAAAAGATAAATGTAACTCAAACTATAATATAATTGTTTATTTCTATCAATACAATAATCCTGATATTCAAAAAAGTTCAAAACAGAGATTTTTTTCTGACGTTCTTATGAATCTAAAACAAAAATATGGGTCGAATATAATGTTAATACCCTTGTCTGGTGATAATGATATACCCTCTATAAATTTGATAATGGATAATTATAATATAACTTATTTACCTTCTATTTTGATAAATGAAAAAACTGTGTTAACTGATATAAAATCTATAGATGAAATTGAAAAATACTTAAATTAAAAGGTATAATACAAAATAGTAATATTAAAAAAGGGTAAAACAATAAGAAAAGCATGGAAAAATGTTATAAATGTGGTGTTTCTTCAGAAAGAGCAAAATTGTATGATGTTATAAGTAAAAAGGGGATTGTTAAAATTTGTGAAAGATGTAATTCTTTTGAAAAACTACCTTTAGTGAAAAAGGTAGATTCTAATAAGGTTTTAGAAGAAGTTAATAAAAGACCTCAAACTTATCAAGAAAAGTTTGATAAAAAATTTTCAAAAAAAGAACCAACTCTTAGAGATTTAATTGACAAAAGAAGGAATGTAGAGAAACAAGAAAATCCTGAAGATTTAGTAGATAATTTTTATTGGGTTATAAAAAGAGTAAGAAGATTAAGAAAAATAACTTTAACCCAATTATCAAAAGAGATTAATGAACCAGAAGAAACTTTAAAGATGCTAGAAGAGGGAATAATTCCAAGTGGAGTTTATAGAATAGTAAATAAAATAGAAGATTATTTTCATATTAATTTAAGAAAAAAGGGTCATGAAAGAGAAGATTTACAGAACAGAAAAAGAGCCATTTTAGATAATTCTTTAATTAAAGGAGAAGAAGATAAGATAGTAGTAATAAACGAAGATGAAGAAAAAGAGATAGAAGATGAAAAACAAGAAGAAAAAGAAAGTTTCTTCTCAAAGATTTTTAAAAAATTTAAGAAAGAGAAAGGTAATGAGACAAATATCAATAATGAAGAAGCAGAAGACTTATTAAATGACAAGAATTAAAACCAAACAAAATCTTTATAAACTCAATTAAAGATTTCTTTTTATGGAAATAAAAATTTTAAGAGAAAACAAGAATGAATTGGAAGTAGAATTGGATAGCCTTTCTATTGCTGAAATTTTAAGAGTTTATTTAAATAAAAATGATGATGTTAGTATAGCTGCTTGGAAAAAAGAACATCCAACAAAAAAACCAGTTTTATTTGTAAAAACAAAAAAGGATGATGTAAAAAAAGTTATAGAAAAAGCAGTTTTAGAGATAACAAAAGATTTAGAAAAAGTAGAAGAAGATTTCAAAAAGATTAATTAAATTATTCTTTAAAATCAATCTCATTTTTAATTATAGAATTAGACAAATCTTTTTCTTTTATATTTCTAAGATTTTTTTGGAAATTTTCAATAAATTCTGTTAATTCATCAATTAACATTTTTTTTAATTCTCCACTTAAAATTTTCCCTTTTTTGTAATCTTCATAAATTTTTTTAGATTTTTCTTTATCAAAAAAGAATTTAGACAGATATTGGTAAGCAACATCCACATCAGGATTTCCACCTAATTTTCTATGCTCTTCAATTGTTTTTTGACCCCCACTAAAAGCTTTATTAATTTTTTTGTTTATTGTTTTAATATCATCATTAAAAAATATTCCATTATCTCGAGATTTAGACATTTTTTCTCCATCTAACCCCGGAATAAAAGATAAATGTAAAATTGATGGCTTTTCATATCCAAAAAGAGGAGCGATATCTCTACAAATTCTTATATGTGCATCTTCATCAGGCCCTATTGGAACAAGAACATGTTTTATTTTAAATTTAAATTGAGGGAAAAGGATATGGGCAGATTGTACTGAAGGATAAAAATACAAGCCAATATTATCTTCGTTCTTATATCCATAAGTAGCTTTGACTTCTGAAAGATTTATTTTCTTAGATAATTTTATAGCAAAATTATATATATTTGTATAAATTTGATCAATTATAAAATATGTTTTTTTAGGATCAAACCCATAAGCTAATAATTCTTTTGCAAGTTCTAAAGCATTTTTTAATGCTTGTTCTTGATTATTTATCTTATTTGAAACATAACTTTCATCGTCAGATATAGGTATAAAAACAGGGAGATTATATTTTTTTTGAAAATAAAGATTCGTATCAAAAACAGCTTTATGCCCTAAATGAAGTGTTCCTGATGCATTTAATCCTGAAACAATTGCACATTTTTCTCCTCTTTTTAAAGCATTAAAAAATTTGTCAAAATCTCTATGAGAATAAATAAGATTATTATTAAAAGTATAACAATCAGGGATTTCTTTTAGAGTAGAGACTCTTAATGCTCCAAATTCTTTTACTAATTTTTCATTATTTTCTAATAGTTTATTATCCATAGATTATTAAAATAATCTTAGTTTATAAGTTTTAATTTTATGATAATCCTTATTAATCATAAAAATTTCTTTAGATAATGATAAAAAGGTTAGAAAAAATATCAACAGGAAGCTATGACTTAAACAAATGGCTTTATGGGGGTTATGAAAGAGGGATAATAACCATGATAGTTGGACCTCCTGGAAGTGGAAAAACAAATTTTGTTCTTTTAGCAGCAGCAAGTCAAGCAAAAAAAGAGAAAAAAGTATTGTTTATAGATAGTGAAGGCGGATTTTCCCCAGACAGGATAAAACAAATAGGAAAAGAAGATTATGAAAAAATTTTAAAAAATATTTTTTTAATTGAAATAAGAAATTTTGAAGAACAAAAAGAAACAATAAAAAGTTTAGAAAAACAACTTCAAAAAAATGAATTTGACTTAATAGTTATAGATAGTATGGCAATGCTTTATCGTTTAGAATTAGCTCAGGCTTCTTATGAAGAAAAAGATAAAGAAAAAGTAAAAAGGATAAACAAAGATATAGTAGAACAAATGAAAATTCTTTCAGAAATTGCAAGAAGAGAAAAAATAGCAATTCTTATAACAAATCAAGTTTATCAAGATTTTTTATCAAAAGAAGAGATAGAAAAAGGAGTAGAAAAAGAAACATATATTGTAGGAGGAGATTTATTTCAATACTGGAGCAAATGTATCATAGAGTTAAAAAATGAGAAAGGAAAAAGAAAAGCTTTTTTATTAAAGCATAGAAGTCTCCCTCAAAAAGAAATATCTTTTGAGATAAAAAATGAAGGAATAATTAAGAGAGGATGGGTTTAAAATAAAGATGTATAAAAATCTTGAAAGAAGAGTTGAGAAAAGAAATGAAAAAAAATCCTTTTTAAATTTTAATAAAGAATTAATTTTTGGAGAGATAGGTGCTGTTTTTGGAGCAAATTTTTTAAGTTTGTCTTTATCTCATATATATTCTTCATCAAAGATTATTCCATTTGTTGCGGTGGTAGGTGCACTTTTAGGGTCTAGTCTATTTTGGGTAATATTAAGAGTTTATGATCAAACAAGAGAAAGATATTTTTCAATGAAAAAATTTTCTTCAGATCTTCTTTATTTTAGCCCAGTGGCATTTATAATCTCTTTATTAACTTATTACCCCTCCATCTTCTTGATTTCTCGTTATTTTTTGATACATAAAAGGTTCGGCATATTTCCCGTTTTTGTCTCCCAGATTTTAGGATTTTCATTTTTTTTAATTTTAATAAATATATATCGTTTTTTACTTATCAAAATGAAAAATAAAAGATTATAACTTTTTTAATAAGATAAAATATGAAAGAAGATGGGAAAAGATAAAGATATAAGATTTGAAAAAGTAAAAAAAGAAACAGAGATTAATTTTAAAAATAAAGAATTTGAAAAAATTTCATATTTAGATACAAATTCTCCACCAAGTGTTTTTATCGGAAGTAAATTAAAATATCCACAAGTGAATATTGGTATTTTAAGCCCATTTAAAAAAGAAGAAAATTCTTGGATGTATGATAATCCTAGATATTGGGCAGAAAATGAACTTAACATTTCTGATGTCTTAAATTTTAGAAATAATCTTGTGAACTCAAGGTTTAAGTCTAATGTCAAATCTGATTCAAGCAATAAAAAGTTTGTAGAGATAGCTAAGGAGATAGCAATTTCTTCTAACCAAGTAGATTTAGAAATAAAACTTAAGAATAAGATGAAGCAAATAGAATCAAAAGACAAGGTTCTTATTCCTCATGGAGTAAATGCAAGTTTAGAAGATGCAAAAATCGTAGGAAATTTAAAAGTAGAAAAGAAAGTAGACTCAGTAATAAATGACGAGTTAAAAACAACAGAAGCTATTGATATTCTAAATAAATCAGGAATAAATGAATATTCTATAAGCAAAATATTAAGTGTTGGTGTTTTAGGATTAAAAAAGAATAAAAAATTTGTTCCAACAAGATGGAGTATAACTGCCACAGATGATATAATTGGAAAAAAATTAATAGAAAAAATTAAAGATTATAAAATAATTGAAGATTATGAACTCCATTTTGGAGAATTTTTAGGTAATCAATATATAGTTATGTTATTCCCAGATATCTGGGAATATGAATTATTTGAAATTTATCTCCCAAAAAGTTCTTGGAATCCTTCTGATAGAATAAAAGCTTCAACAGATTATGAAGGAAATTCTGGAAGAAAAGAATATGCTTATGAAACTGCAGGAGGTTATTACGCTTCAAGGCTTCCTATTTTGAGTTATTTAGAATCAATAAAAAGGCAAGCTTCAATTTTAGTTATAAGAATAGAAACTCCAAGTTATTGGGCTCCTTTAGGTGTTTGGGTTGTTAGAGAAAGTGTAAAAAAGGCAATGAAAAAGAATATAAAATTTTCAGATGAAAAAGAATTTATTGATAATTCTATAAAAATTGCGAAGATAAAATACAATTTGGATATCTCATTTTTAATAAGAAAAAGCAAGATAATCCACAAAAAAAAGGAACAAAAAAAGTTAAATGATTTTTTTAAAAATTAAAAAAAGGAAGGGGAAATTTTAATCCCCTAATATTTAAAAATAAAAAATAAAAAAATTAGGAAAAATTATTTCTCCTTACTTTTTTTTCTTTGTTGTTTTTTTAGCTGCTTTCTTTTTAGCTGCCATATTTAATCACCTCCTTATCAATTATAATAATTTATTTAATGTTAATAAGTATTTAAATTTATTTATTTTTTAAGAAAAAATTTTTGGATAGATATAATTTTATCAGATTTTATCGACGGAGAAATTTTTTTAAAATTTTTTAGTTTTGGTTTAGATTTTTTTTATAATTTTCTATTCTTTCTTTATTTGTCTCGCATTCTGGATTAAAACAAAATATCCAAGGTTTTTTTCCTTTTTTTAATAGTATAAGCATTGGGAATCCACAATGCTCACAAATCTTGTCTGTTTTTTTAATTAAACCGTTTGGAGGTAAGGAATAAGTGTTTTTACATTCAGGATAATTATCGCAGGCTACAAAATATTTTTTATTTTTTTTAGAATAAGTTATTTTTAAGTATCCTTTTTTACATTTTGGACAAAGCATAAGTTTATTGTCTTCTTTTTCTTTTTCCCAAGATTTTTCCTCTGCATCAAGTAATTCCTTTCCTATTTTTAATAAATTTGTATTAAATTCTTGGATTATTTGAGTAATAGAAGATTTAGCTTCTTCAATAATCTTTTCTTGTTTTTCAAAAAGATTTTTTTTGGAACTCAAGATTTGGTCAATTTCTTTTTCAAAATTTCTTGTTAATTCTTCACTAATTATTTCTTTAGAATATTTTTCTAAAGTGTCTATAAGAGAGATTCCTAAGGGCGTAGCTTCTATACTTTTCTCTTTTATATAACCTCTATCATATAATGTCTCTATTATCGCCGCTCTTGTGGCTTTAGTTCCAAGATTTCTCTTTTCTAATTCAGAAACAAGAGAAGCAGGGGAATATCTTTTTGGGGGTTGAGTCTCTTTCTCTTCTTTTTTTAAATCTATAATTTTTACCAATCCATCTATATCAGGCAATTCTAATTCTTTAATTTTATAAGGGTAGATTTGAAGCCAACCTTTTGTTTTTATTTCACTCCCTTTAGCAGAAAATAAGAGATTATTTCCTAGTTCTTTAATATCTAAGGGAATGCTGATAGTTTTTATGTCAATGATTGCATTTTCACAAAATAAAGAGATAAATCTTTTAACAATAAGATTATATAATTTTTCCTCATCTTCATTCATCATTTGAAATTCTCCTGTTGGATAAATAGAGGGGTGAGCAGGATCAGAATGTTTACCCTCAACAGGTTTTTCTCTTTTTATTAATGAAGAAAAATTAAATTTTTTATTTAATTTTTCTATAATCGTTTTATAATCTATAGAAGAGGGAAGTTTTTGACTAGATGTTCTTGGATAAGAGATTAATCCATTTAAATATAAAGATTGAGCTATTTGTAAGGTTCTAGCAGGAGTAAAACCATAAAGTCTATAACTCTCAAGTTGAAGCTCTGTAAGATTAAATGGGGGATTTGGTTCTAAAATATCTTGTTTTTTTGATGTATAAATATTGACTTCTTTATTTAAAAGACTATCAAAAAAGATTAAATCTTTAGGATTAAAAATATCTTTATTTAGTTTAAAATCAATTTCTTTATTTTTGTCTATGTTAATTATTATTTGCCAATATTTTTTATGGATAAATTCATTGATTTGTTTTTCTTTTTTTACAACAAGATTAAGTGTTGGTCCTTGCACTCTACCTATTGACATTTTTTTGAATCTTCCTGCTTCTTTAACAGCTCTCATTAATGCTCTTGAAAGGTTAATTCCATAAAACCAATCCAAGTAATGTCTTGACTCTCCTGCAATAGCTTGACCAAAATTGATATTTTTTTCTTTATTTTCATAAGATTCATTAATCTCTTTATTTGTTAAAGTTGAAAATTTCATTCTTTTAGCGTTTTCTTGACCACAAAGGAATCTAATTATATTATACCCTATAACCTCCCCTTCAATATCATAATCAGTAGCTATTGTAATTTCAGAAGCTTCTTTTGCTAATTTTAATATTGTATCATAATATTTTTTAGTAAAATCTCCTTTTTTTAATAAATAATTTGGAAACCAGGAAATATCAAATGTAGGAATTTCTACTTTTTTATTTATCTGCCCTAAAGAAAATAAATGACCAACAGCACATGCAACAAAAATTTTTTTATCATTTCTTTTAACTTCGTAATAAGGGATATTATTAAAAGAAAGTTTTTTAGATTTTCCTAAAGATTCTGCTATCTTTAATGCTGCTTGAGGTTTCTCTGTTATTATTAGTTCATATCCTCCTTCTTTTAATTTTATTTTGGGGATTTTATATTCTATTTTTGTTATTTTTTTACTATCTTTTTTTATAGGAATATTTTTATTTTTTTTAAGAGAATTTTTTATTTTTTTATTAGGAAAATTTCCTTGAACTAAAGTTTCAACTTTTAGTTGTTTTTGTTTATACTCTTTTTCAACAGCAAATTTTAAATTATCTTCGTCAATAGGAAAAAAATTTTCAACAATTTTTTCTTCTCTTGATTTTTTTTGTTTTCTCATAATTCAATCTATTAAAAAGACTATTTATAAGTTTTTAATATAAAAATAAAGGAAATAAAAAAGAAATTAAAAAAGTTAAATCTCAAATATTTTTTCTTTTTTTGAAACATTTATTATTTTGGTTTTATTAAATTGTTCTTCTAATCCTCCAACCTCGTGCAAATGTGCAGATATTAAAAAATCAGGTTTAAATTCTTTTAAAGCTTTATATACATCTTCACTTCCTTCTATTCCTGTAATTTTTTCTGATTTTCCTCCTTTATGATGCATATGTGTAACCATAATCTTTTTTGTAGATTCTTTTATTTGAGAATAACCTTTTTTTAAAAGAGAAAAGATTTCATTTTCATGAGTAAAATAAGGCCCAACATCTGCCAATCCTGCACCAAAAATTCCTAAATCTCCTTTTTTAAAAGAATTCCCATGTATATTTTTTATCTGATAAATTTCACTTAAATAATTTATTAATTCATTTGATTCATGATTTCCAGGAATTATTAAGACATCTTTTTTTGTTTTTACTAAAGGCCCAATTAAATCCCTGAAAGAGATTTCAAAGAAAGTTAAATCTCCTGCAATTATTATTAAATCAACTTTTTCTTTTATTGCTTTTTCTGCTAATTTTTTAACTAACCCTTTATCTCCGTGGATATCCCCTATAGCCATGATTTTTGTTTTTTTTGACATTGTAACTTATAAAAAGATAAGATAAATAATTTTTAATGTTTATAAAATCTTTGTGTGGCAACTATAAAGTAGGTACTTCCAAAAGATTTAAAAGGATAGTATCATCTGAATATATACATTTCAAAAGATAAAATGAAAAACAACTTTGATATCTTTTTTAGAAGGAAGCCAGCTTTAATGTTGGTTTCTTTGAAGAAAAACACAAGAGTTAGATATGGCAGTGTTCTTGCAAAAGAAGTAGACTGCACCTATAGCCATGCAGTAAAAATTTTACAAACCTTAGAAGAATTAAAACTAGTTTCTTTTGAAAAAAGAGGGCGGATAAAAGTAATACAACTTACAAAGAAAGGAAAAGATGTTGCTGATGCTATAGAAAATATACAAAAATTAATTGAATAAAATTAATTAAAATAATTAAACTGCCCGACTAAAATATTTTTATTATTTATAAATATATTTTTATAATTAAATTATAAATAAAAAATAATTCTTAAAATGATCTTTACCTCTAAGATTCAAAATTATAGAGATTTAAAGGATTATAAAATGACCTCGAGGGGATTTGAACCCCCGACACCCAGATTAAGAGTCTGGTGCTCTAACCAGGCTGAGCTACGAGGCCTTATATCATTTAGATATAATTAGAGAATTAGTTATCTTTTAAATTTTTTTAATTTTTAGATATATTTTATTACAAAAAGATAATTAAACAAAATCAATTAAGGAGTAAGCCTATCTCTATCCCTTGGGAACATTGTTACTTCTTTGATATTATCAAAACCACAAATCATTTGAGTTAATCTTTCTAAACCGATACTCCAACCAGCATGAGGTGGTGCTCCATATCTAAAAGAGTCTATATAATCCTTAAAATTTTGAGGATTAAGTCCTTTTTGTTTTATTTTTTCTGTTAATAATTCTGGAATATGAATTCTCTGACCTCCTGAAGAAATTTCAACACCCATATATAGAGCATCAAAACCTTCACTGTATTTAGCATCTGCTTTTCCCTCTTTTGGCATTATATAAAAAGGTTTAATTGAGGTAGGCCATGAATGAGTAAAAACAATATCTCCAGGATATAATGCACAAAGTTTTTTTTCTTCTTCGGGTGTGAAATCTTCTCCAACTTTTCCACCAGCTTGTTTTATTGCTGTTTCATAATCTAAATAAACCCCTTTTGGAACTTTCAAGTTTTTAACTTTAAGAGTTTCAAGTTCTTCTTTACATTTTTCTAAGACTTGTTTTACAATAAATTGAACAACATATTCTAATTCTTTCATTATCTCCATTTGATTTTTAAATGCAACTTCAATATCCATCTGTCTTATTTCATTTATATGCCTAGTAGTATTATGTTTTTCAGCTCTCCAAACAGGAGTTATTGTAAAAACTTTTTCCATAGAACAAGCAAGCATTTGCTTATATAATTGAGGAGATTGTGCTAAATAAGCTTTTTTTTCAAAATATTGAACAGAGAATAATTCTGTTCCACCTTCTGATGCAGAACTAATTATACAAGGAGGTTGAAATTCTAAAAAACCTTTATTATAAAAATATTCTCTAAAAGAATTAGAGATAACATTTTGGATTTTAAAAACTGCTTGAACTCTTTTTCTATGAAGATCTAAAAATCTAAAATCCAATCTTTTTGGTAATTCTGTTTTTGAAAATTCAGAAACATCTATTGGTAAAAGTTCTTCAGATTTATTTAATATTTCAAGCTTTAATGGAATCACCTCTTTTCCACCAGGCGCTTGTTGAGAAGTTTTAACATTTCC
>JAAZNJ010000004.1 GCA_012798335.1 Candidatus Woesearchaeota archaeon
TTCATTTGTTATGTTTTCAAAAGTTGCTATCAATTGGGTTTGGTTTCTTTCATAAACTTCTATTGTAGAAGTATTTTCATTTGAAGACTTAGCATAAATTGTTATATCCCTTGATGAAGTCAAATTAGTTTCAAATTGAAGCCTTAAATAATGATTGTTTGGTATTGTAGTCCAATTATTGTCTTTTGTTTTTATGTAATCATAAACATCTTCAATTAATGTTTTATTTTCGTATAAATGTTCTGCATCTTTTGTTTTAATTATTAATTCATAAGTTTGATTTGAGAGGTGAGGAACAATCCACTCAATGTAATCTATAAATCCATCTTTATTTTCGTCAATTGATGTGAAAGAAATTTTTACTTTTCCTAAAGAGTTTTGTAAAGTTCCATTATTAGTTTCATTTGTTATCCAATACAAATTAATTTTGTTTTGGTTAGTTGAAGGTATTTTTTGATTTAATCCAGTATAAGCCAAAATATTTGTATAATTTAATTCATCTGGTGCAGAGATCACAATTTGTTTTCCTTCAGATAAATTTGTTTCTGTTGATGTTGGAGCTTCTGTATAATACTCAATTTCCAAGTTTGTTGAATTATCCATTATCTCAATTTGAACAGAATCTGTTAAGTTATCTTTTGTAGTTATATTCTCTTCTGAACTATTGTCTAAAATAGATGTTTTTTCAGGGGGATTTGCTGTGTTTACTGTTTCTTCAATAACATTTCCTAAAAGGCCTAACCAAGCAAAAAATTTTTGAAAAACTAAAGATTGTTTATTATTAGATTTGCTTTGATAATCTGCTGTTATGTTTCTAGTTAAACCTTTCACTTGAATATTTTTATCTTTAACTCTTTCTTTTTTGTTTTTTTCTATTTTATTCACAGTAATATTAAAAGTCTCTTTTGGAAGTTCTATTGTGATATTTTCTTCTTTTGATTTGTTCACAATTTTTTTCCACCTCACAGGTTCTCCAATAATTGCTTGATATTGAATTGTTTGTATTGTTAAGTTTGTTGTTTCATTTGTTAAATTGTCTATTAAAGTTGTTTGATTTGTTAGATTTAATTCAAATGAACTTGTCTCGTTAGTTAGATTTAGTTCAAATGAACTTGTCTCGTTAGTTAGATTTAGTTCAAAAGGTAAAGTTTCATTTGGTTCTGGATTGTTATTGACAATTCCTTCTTTATTTGTTTCATTTGTTTGTAATGCAGGGGAATAATCCAAATTTATTTCTTTAGAAATTGACAAAATTTCTTGATTATCTTTCTCTAAAATAATTTTTAATTGTCCTTGTTCTGTTGTTAAATTTATCTTAGAGATATTAATTTCAATGTCTTTTGTATTGACCCCTAAAAATTCTTCACCAAACCCGCTTTCAAATTTTTTATATTCGGTGGTTATTATTATATTATTTCCATCTCTGCTCATTTCTAAAAGATTGTCGTTTAAAATGTTTTCTCCATTTCTAACACTTCCTTTAAGAATTTCAACTGTCTCATCTTCTGCAAGGGTATATTTAAAAGGATTATTTTTTGAAACACTTCCGGTTATTTCTTTAACATTATTATTTCCAATAATTTTTCCTGTTATAGAAATTACAGATTCCACCCCTTTTTCAGAATCAGATTCTGCATCTGAAAGATTAATTATTGATGTATTAATTATGTTTTCTTGACTTTTATTGAAAGTATTTTCTTCAATTGTTTCATTAAGAGTTTCATTAATAAGAGTATTAAAATTTTTAGTCGATAATAAAATAAAGTTAATTGTTGGGTAACTTATTTTTTCCCCAGCAAACCCATAACCATCTCCATTCCCAGTTAATTGAACATTTTCTAGATAATAATTCCCAGAACTAAGATTTATATTTAGGATAGAACTTAAAGGAATAATTTTTTCTTGATTTCCAAGACTAACTTTTAATGTACTGTCTGCTGGAATTAATTCCCCAGTTTTTAGTTTTATTATTAAACTTCCCTTAATAATTTCTCCTAAAGAAGAAGAGGGAAGTAAGTCAACAGTTGCTTTCCCAGTCATTTTATTAGGAAAATAAAAGAAAAAGGCAAAACTTATAACCGCAAGAAAGAGTATTAAAGAGAAGAATAATCGTTTTTTATTACTCCCCAAATTTTTGCTTTTAGATATTGTAGGGCTAGGACCTAAATACCTTGTTTTAGTAACTCCATTGACTCTATAATTCTCATAAAGATAGGGCCCAAAAATTTTTCCCCCCTTTTTTATATATTTTTTATACACCATCTTTTTTTAAAAAAATTTATGTGTGGTAATTAATAAAAAATAGAAAGAAATGTATTATTTAAATATTATGAATAAACATAAAGGAAAGGAGGTTATAAATACAGAAAAATTGAAATAAAAAAAGTTAACCCACAAACGAGCCTGCGAGGAATTGAACCTCGATTAATCGGTTTCTTCATTGATTTCAGGAATTGTGAAAAACCCGCTGGTGGTTTCCATTCCCAATTTGGGTTGGTTGCAGGAATTGTGAAAAACCCGCTGGTGGTTTCCATTCCGAAGCCGATTGTGTTATCCTTTACACCACAGGCCCAATTATATTAAATAAAAGGATTATTAAAATGTTATTAAAATTGTATTAAATTTAGTTTTAGATTTAGAAAATTAGGAATAAGAAAAAACAAACAAATTTGAAAAAATTTATTCTTCAAAGTTGTTTAATTCATCTTCCCATTTAAGTGTAGCTTCAAGTAAACTACTTAATTCTTCTTCAACTTGATTCATTTCTGTTTTTTTCATTTTTTAAAACCAAGTTAAACCTGAGTAAATTAAAAGAATTATATTCAATTTAACCCAGGAATTACTTGGATTAAATTGAGTTTGGTTTAATTAAAAAGCAAACTAAATCGTAAGTATTTATTATATTCATCTTAGATTCAGTTGCATTTCTCATAAAAAACAAAATAAAAATCTATTTTTATACTTTTCTATAGTCCAATAAATACCTGATAAAGGTAAAAACAGATAAAGAGGAGTTAAGAAAAATTCTCTAAATTTTTCAATAAATTTTCTCTAAATTTTTCAATGTCTTCTATTCTCATGCTAGCCCCAACAGCATTTTCATGACCCCCTCCTGTAGAATAAGGGAGATCTTTTAAAGATTTTAAAATAAGTTTTTTTATATTTTTTCCTCTTGCTGAGATATTGGCTTTTATTCCTGAAAAATAAACAACAATAATTATTTTATTGGGAAATATATAATTTAATTTATTGGCTAAATCAGAGCTTATACTTATATCCCCCCCATATTGAAAAAAAAGAATTTTATTTTGATCGTTTAAAGAGATAGCTTTTTCAACCAGTTTGTTTATTTTTTTGGATATTTGATTAAATTTTAAATGCATTTCAATATTTTTAGGAGATTCTTCTAGTATTTCATAAGGAGATTTTGCAGAAATTAAAAATTTTAACATTTTGTTTACATGAGTCGTACTGTCTTTTAAACCATAAGACATAAGATTTGAGATAGTTCCTATAGGAGAATTATAAAAAATTTTAAATGAATCTTTTGAGTTAAATGATAAATCTGGATATTTCTTCACAAATTCTCCATAAAAATCAGGGGTAAATCTGTCTGAAATACATCCGATTAAAGCAATCCATAAATCTTCTTTTTTTTCAGTTGCTTTATAGCAAAGATAAGTTGTTGGCTCATTAGTTTTTTCTTCATTTAAACAAGGATTAAAATAGTTAATATCTTCTGGAACAAAGAGATTATCCATTTTATGATGATCAATCCAAACAACAGGAAGATTTATTCTTTTTACTTCTTCAAAAAAAGATTTAGAAACTAAAGGTTTATCCAAAATAAAAATATAATCAGATTTAAATTCTTCTATCCTTCTAAAATAATCCAGATTCATTTCAGGAAAAGACCTTATAGGTATACCTACTCCTTTATTTACGTATCTCTGCAAGATTAAAAAAGAGCATAATCCATCAGGGTCATTATCAAAGAAAAATATAGGATTTTGTGCTTTTAATAAATGCTCTTTAATCTTTTTTAATTCTTCTTTAGACAACATATAAAAAAGAAAGTGTTTTAATTTAAAAATCCTCTTTTATTTCAGTTTTTAATTTTTTATATCCAAAAAAGTCAGTAGCATAATTATAGGCTCCTGCATTTAAAAAAGTGATTTTATCGCCAATTTTTATATTTTTTTTCAGCTTAACTCTATATCTAAAAATATCATCTCGAGTAGGAGAATTTCCTTTAATTAAAAAAAATTTTCCATCTTCCTCTTCTTTTAATTCTTGTTCAACAAGCATTTTTGTTCCTGTCAATAAGTTGTCTAAAGCACAGTTATATAAACTAGTGTTTATAATGATATTGTTATCCTGTATCTGAATTATTCTTGTTTCAAGTTTTATACAAGGAGCAGATATAAATCTACCAGGTTCAATAATTGTTTCTATTCCTTTTTTATCAAGCCAGTCTTTTACTTCTTTAAGTTTTGAAAAAATATACCCAAATACCTCTTTATTCATACTTATATATCTAGAGGGTAAACCGCCACCAAGATTAACCATTTTTATCTCTTCTAAGATTTCTTCTGGCAATGAATCTTTTATCTCTTCTAAGATTTCCCATTCTGTAAGATTTTGAGATTTTCTATGAATATGAATTCCTAATTTTTCTATATATTTATTCTTACTTATTTTTTTAATAATCTCTAAGATTTTATTAGAAGGAAGCCCATACACAAAATATTTTCCTGTTCCAATTCTATGCTCTTCAAATTTCATCCTTAATAAAAGCTCAATTTTAGATTTTTTATTTTTTATAACTTCTAACAAATTAGATAAATCAATTTCATTATCAATTACATATTTTTTTATTCCTTTTTTTAGAAGTTGTTCTATCTTATTCTTTGATTGAGCCTGAAGAAAAAACCAGATTCTACTTTTGTTTTTAATATCTTTAATTTCTTGTTCTGCATGAATAGAAAAATCAATATTATCCAATTCTTTAAAACTTTGTATGACTCTTCCCACAGTTTTATTTGTTTTATAAGAATAAGAAATTTTAAATTTTAAATTTTCTAATGTTTTTATTTGCTCTTTTAAAACTTTTTTTGATAAAATAAATTTTGCTTGTGCCATTTGGATTAGTATTATAAAAGATTTTCTTTTTCCATTTTTTCTAAAACACTCGTCATCATTAATGGAAAAGTTATAGAAACATCTCCTATTACTGTAGCAGCTTGAGAATCGTCTTTAAGTTTTCCCCAAGATTTTGCTTCTTGAGTAGTTGCTCCTGACATAGAACCAGAAGAAGCATGAGAAGTTGTCATATATACAGCATAATCAAAACCCCCAGATAATAATGCTGCAAAAATCGCATAATGTTTTGAAATGCTCCCTCCTAAAGAGATAAGTCCTTTTTTTTCATCAAAACTCAAATCAGTAGTAATTCTCTCCATGTCTTTTATTGTATCAACAAGAAAATCTTTGTTTTTTTGTTGGAACATATACAATTGAAATCCAAAAGAAGAATCAGCAATTCCAGGACAATAAATAGGGATATTATTTTTTGCTGCTTGATATAATACTGAGTTATCATCTTTTAACATTAAACCAATTTCATAAATTAATTCAGAAGAAGACAATCTTTGCTTTTTTTTATAAATTTCAGATAATATTTTAATTATCTCATCTTCAAATTTCATATATTCAGTTGTATGAATGATTAAGTTACCAATTCTATTTTCTCCTTTTTCATGTAACATATTATCATCAACATTAAAATTAGAAATCTCAAATTCACCTCCAAATGATTTTATTATATCCTCTTCTATTGAACCAGAAGTTGTTACTAAAATATTTGGAATTTTTAGTTTACATAATTGTGCAAAAAAGCCCCTTAATCCTGAACTAACCATGTTTGATGTAAATGTTAAAAATATTTTAGCATTATTTTTTTTCATACTAAGAATAATTTTTGCTGCTTCTGCAAGTTCAACTGCTTGAAAGCCTAGAGAGTTAAAACTATCTACGAGTTCTTCAACACTCAAATTTTTATGCCATAAAAAATCTTTGACTTTTTTCATTTTAAAATCATTTTAAAAGAATTATGTGAAATAAAGTTAAGACTACAATTATTGAACAGGAATTGCTAATGTTAAGAGAGTATAGTCGTTTTTCACATCTTTATTTATTTACCTTTATTTTTAAAGTTTTTGATGTTTAAACTTAAGAATTAATTTATTTAAAAAGAGAGATTAATACTCCTTCAATTATTCCTGCTATGATAATTAAAAAAAGAATAATAAAAAGATAGGCTTTAATAGAATTAATAAATATTTTTTTGATATTTTTATCTTTTTTTAAAAAAGATATCCCTAATCTCAAACCCAAACCTAAAGAAATAAAAATCGCAGGTATCTCAAAAATTCCGTGAGGAAAAATTTTCCACAAACTGAATAAGCCTTCTTTGTTTATAGACAAAGAAGAAACAAACCCTAAGATTACTCCATTCAAAACAGCACTAATAATAGGGAGAATTCCAAATAAAATTCCAAATAAAATTCCAAAAAGGGTACTTTTAAGATTATTAAAGATAATAAAAAAGATTAATTCTATAGTTGAAAGCCCTTTTGTTTGTTCGGCTATTTTTTTTATAAAATTTATTAATTGTTCTTGTATACCTAAAGGAAATTTTATTAAAAGGCCTATTAAAAAAGAAATAAAAAAGATTAAAGAAATAATGTAAATAAATTTTTTTGATTCTTTAATAAAATTTAGAGAATTACTTAATCCATTAATAAATCCAGGTTTAGATAAATTTAATTTATTAAAAAATTTAAAATTCTTTTTTTTCTTTAATCTTTTCTTTTTTTGTTTGTTAAGGTTTTTAAACATTTTTTATTTTTATCGTTTTATTTATTCTGTTCTTATCTTTTAAGGAAATTTATCTAAAATAATTTTTTATAAATAAGGATTTTTTCTTGAATTTTTTTGTTAAATATAAACCATAAATCAAGCCATATAAAAGACCCCCGAGGTGTGCAGCATTTCCTATAGGGATATTCCCCAAAAGAGAAATAGCCCATAATATTATAAGCATTAATGGGGCAGCATATTTCATTTTTATAGGAACAGGCACAAACATAATATAAACAGGAAGATTAGGGGTTAAGAATATTAAAACGCCAATCAACCCAAAAATTGCTCCAGAAGCTCCAACAGCATACACATTAAATTCACTTGGAAAAATAAGGCTAATCAATGTAAAAAAGATTCCAGAAAAAATACCTGAAAGTAAATAAAGAGACACAAATCTTTTTTCACCTAAAATTTTGATTAAGATATTTCCTATAAAGAATAAAGAGAGCATGTTTACAAAAAGGTGAAAAATACCGCTATGCATAAACATACTAGTGATTAAGGTCCAAAAATAATATTTGTGAAAAATATTAGAAGGGTTAAGAGCTAAATAATTAATTGTTTCTGATTTTATAAAAATCAAAATAGAAGAAACAATAAAAAATATTATATTTAAAATTATTAAAGTATATAAAGAATTTAATCTAAAAAATTTTTTAATATTGAACATGATTTATTTTTTAGATTTTTTCACTTTAATTTTTTTAATGATTTTTTTATTTTTCTTTAATGGTTTAATCTTTTTTTTAACACTAAATTTTTTATTCTTTGAAAGTTTATTGTCCTTAATAGTATTTTTAGAAATTTTTTTGTTTTGTTTTTTTTCATTTTTCAATTTTTTCTTTAAAAGCTCTTTTTTATTCTTTTCTTTTATTAATTCTTTTAACTTTTGTTTTTCAATTTTTTCTTTTTCAATTTTTAATTGTTCTTCAATAAATGAAAGTTCATTTTTGACTTTTGTAAGCTCCCTATTGTACTCTTTAATATCATTAGAAGTATCTTTTAAAGATAAAACATTTTCACATTCATTACAAGTAAAATTATTAATTAATGCTTTTTCTTCATTGAATTCTATTTTGCAATTTGGGCATATATAAAACACTTTTGTTTCTCTACTTTTTATTTGATGATTTAATTGATCTATTTTATTCAAGAGGTTATTTCTTAAAAATTCTAAAGATTTTAATTTTTCAATTTTCCAAAAATAAGTATACCATCCTTTTCTTTTATCTTTTTTTCTTATAGAAGACACTAAACCATAATCCGAAATTTTATAAAGAAGATTTCTAGTTTGATTTACTGTGATATCTAATTTTTTTGCAATTAAAAATTCATTTATATATTTTTTTTCATTTAACAGATCCACTAATTTTTCAGAAGATTTTCCTGCAATTGATATGAATGCCTCTTTTAAAAAATCATTAACCATAAAAAGATTAAAAAAATATGAGAATAAATACCTTTCGGTTTATAGTAAAAAAGAAAAAGTTAAAAAAAAGATTTTTAAACTAATATCCCTTTTAATATATACATTAAAAGACAATAATAAAATGGGATTATTTAAAAAAAAAGAGGTTAAAGAGGCGATACCAAGTTTACCTGAACTGCCAGAACTGCCAGAGATTCCTGAAGAAGAAAAAGAGGTTAAAGAAGCAATACCAAGTTTGCCGGAGTTACCTCCTAGGCCTGATAGACCAGAACAAAACCCTGAAGAAAACAATGAAGAAAATGAAAAAATTTCAGAGTTACCAAGTTTTCCAAAAGGGAGAACAGGAGAAAAATTTTCACAATATAGTTTAAAAAATGCTATTTCTGGGGAAAAAGAGGGTGAAGATGGAGAAGAAACAGATGAAGTAGATGAAGATCAAAGAAGGCCTAGTCCGTTTGAAATTTCTTCAGAGGATAAAAAAAGATTTACTAAAGAAATTCCGTCTAGAGAAAGAATGAAAGCGAGTTCTCTAATGATTGAGAAAGAAGAGAAAAAAGAGCCATTATTTATAAGAATTGACAAGTTTGAAGAGAGTGCACAAAATTTTGAAAACATAAAAAAGCAAATATTAGAAATAGAAAAAATGACTTTAGATTTAAAAGAGATTAAAGAGCAAGAAGATGAAGAAGTTCAAAATTTTGAACAAGAGATTAAAGAGATTAAAGAGAGGTTAGATTTAATAGATAAAGACATGTTTTCTGGAGTTTAAGATGGGAAAAGAAGATCCCTTATATCTTAAAATTGATTATAAAAATGCATTGATTTCTAAAAAAGAGATTTTAACTTTAGAATTGCTATTCTTAAAAATGAATCAGATAAGGAAAAAATATCATGTTTTAAGATTGAAGGATTTTGAAATAAAAGAAAAATTACAAAAGAGTATAAATCAAATCAAAAAAGATTTAGAAAAAATTTCAGATTATCTCCCAGAATTTAAAATACCAAAAGATATACAAAGAAAAAGGAAAATAAGAGTAGAAGAACAAATTAAAGAAGAAAAGATTTCTTATAATAAAGGATTAGATATACAATTGATGGAAATTCAGAATAAGTTAAATAATTTAGAAGAAAAATTAAATATGTTAAGAGATTAAAGATAAATATTTTTAAAATATCTTATTCTTATTATTTTATGAGAAGAAAAGAATTAATAAAAAGATATATACAATTTTTTATTTCAAAGGGGCATAAAGAAATAAAAAATTCTAGCCTAATTCCTGAAAATGACCCAACAGTATTGTTTACTACAGCAGGTATGCATCCATTAGTTCCTTATCTTCTTGGCCAACCTCATGCTCTTGGAAAAAGGCTTTGTAATGTTCAAAGATGTATAAGAACAGGCGATATTGAAGAAGTAGGTGACCCTTTCCATCATACTTTCTTTGAAATGCTTGGAAATTGGAGTTTAGGAGATTATTTCAAAAAAGAATCTATAAATTTTAGTTTTGAGTTTTTAACAAAAGAATTAAAGATACCAAAAGAAAAAATTTCTGTAACTTGTTTTAAAGGGGATAAAGATTGCCCTAAAGACGAGGAATCTGCAAAAATATGGGAAAGTTTAAACATAAAAAATATAAAATTTTTGCCAAAAGAGGATAATTGGTGGGGCCCTGCAGGAAAAACAGGCCCATGTGGTCCAGACACAGAGATTTTTATTGATGGAATAGAGATTTGGAATAATGTTTTCATGCAGTATAATAAAAATGAGAATGGAAATTATATACCTTTAACTCAAAAAAATGTAGATACTGGAATGGGAGTGGAAAGGGTTATCTCCATTATTAATAATACAGGAGATAATTATCTAACAGATTGTTTCAAACCAATTATCTTATTAATAGAAAAAAAATCTGAAAAAAATTATGGGAAAAATGAAAAAGATACAAGAACTATGAGGATTATAGCAGATCATATTAAAGCAGCTTCATTTATAATTGCTGATGGGATAACTCCTGGAAATAAAGAACAAGGTTACATTTTAAGAAGATTAATAAGAAGAGCAGTGAAATATTCAAGAGAGTTAGGTAATAATTTTTCCTTATCTGAATTAGTCGAAGGGGTTTATCAAATTTATCCAGAATATGAGATTATTTCTAAGAATAAAGAAAAAATAATTTATGAAATAAAAGAAGAAGAAGAAAAATTTTTAAAAACTTTAGAAAAAGGGATGAATCTATTTAAAAAATTAACAGAAAACAAAAAAGAGATAGAATGTAAAGATTCTTTCTTATTATATCAGAGTTATGGTTTTCCTGTAGAATTAATAGAAGAAGAATGCAAAAAAAGAGGAATAATTTTTTCTAAAGAAAAATTTGAAGAAGAATGTAATATTCATAAGGAACTCTCAAGAACTGCAACACAAGGAAAATTTAAATCAGGATTAGCAGATAATTCTGAAAAAACAACTCAATTGCACACTTGTTCTCACCTTTTATTAGAAGCTTTAAGAAAAGTTTTAAAAGACAATTCTATAATACAAAAAGGAAGCAATATAACTCCCGATAGATTAAGACTTGATTTCAATTTTGATAGAAAATTAACAGATGAAGAATTAAAAGAGGTTGAATTATTAGTAAATACCCAAATAGAAAAAAATTTAGAAGTAACAAGAAAAGAAATGAGTTTAAATGATGCAAAAAAAGAAGGTGCAAGAGGTAATTTTGAAGATAGGTATGGTGAAAGAGTTTCTGTTTATACAATAGGAAATTTTTCTAAAGAGATTTGTGCTGGCCCTCATGTTAAAAGATTAGGGGAGATTAAAGGTAAATTTAAAATTATTAAAGAAGAGTCTTCTTCAGCAGGTGTAAGAAGAATTAAAGCAATAATAACTTAGAGATAATTATTTAAGTTAGATAGAAAAATAAATATTTGATATTCCGTACTTCTTAATAAGATTTTTCAACCTTAAAGAATCAAAAATATTAAGTGAAGAAGATTTTTTTAATTCCTCTCTTAATTTTATGAATAATCTAGCATCTTTAAATTCATACAAATTTTTATTAAAAGAGATTCCTTCAGAAATCAGGGTAATTTGAGGATTTGAAGAAAGTTTCACACCTAAAAGATAATCATTTTCGCTATCTGTGATTATTGAAGGTCCTGTTGTTTCAATAAAACAAAAATCTGTATCGTAAAAGCTCATATCTTTTGTACATTTTATGCCGACTGCTTCATGATTCTCTTTTGAAAAATAAAACATTGAAGAACCAAACCCCAATTCTTTTAGTAAAAAAACTAATAACAAAGATTTTTCCCCACAAACCCCTTGATTTTCATAAAGAACCTCATAAGGAGTTCTTCTATACCCCATTAAAGAACCTGCAACAAAAATAGATCTATTAGATTCTTTATAAGGGATGTTTTGAACTAAACTGATTGCTATTCTTGCTTGGTCATATTTATTCGAAGTAATATTTTGAATCTTGATTATTAAAGGAAGTAAAGCTTCTCTTTGTATTGAATTATTTATTATTTGTAATTTAAAATTTGAAGAATCAAAACCAGATTCAATAGGATATTTATAATTTAAAGATAAGTTAAGAATTTCAGGATAAACCTCAAATGAAATATTTCCTTTTTTTCCTCTCAAAATATAATTCAAAGATATAATTTTAGGATTAGAAGAAGAAAATACACATTTATCCTCTTTTATGTTATAATTTATCCCATAATTATTTTTTAAACACCCACAAACAGAAGCTTTTTCAATTAGTTTCCCATTCTCGCAAAAATAAGGTTGGATTTTTGAACACCGGTTGTTTAAAGCCCCATCATTACATTTGTTATTTGTTAAAAAAAAGCTTATAAACAAAACAAAGATAAATACAAATAAAAGAAGACAAGACGTTATTAAGAAATATTTTGCTTGTTTTTCATCCATTATAAAAAAAGGAAAAAGGATTATAAAAAACTAACTATTAAGTTTAAATATTCTTATTAATTAAAATAGTTATGAAAAAAATAAAAGTTTATTTAGAAGGAGATATTTTAATAACAAATCAGTCAGAAGCTTATTCCTTGTTAGAAAAAAGCAATTTTGGAGAGGAAATAGAAAAAAAAATAAGATATTCTTCTTTTGAAACAATCTATTTAATGGATAATGATAAAATAGAAGTATATTCTAAAAAGTTAAAATTAAACAAAGAGGAATTGATTAAAAAGTTCTTAAAAATTGATAAAAGATTCAACTTAAAATATTCTGTTTTTAAAGATTTGAGAAATAAAGGATATATCTTAAAAACAGGATTAAAGTTTGGGGCTGACTTTAGAGTTTATGAAAAAGGATTTAAAATAAATGAAGCTCATGCAAAATGGCTTGTATTTGTGAATCATGAAACAGATAATCTAAGACTAATTGAATTAACAGCCAAAAGCAGAGTAGCACATTCAATAAAGAAAAATCTTCTTCTTGCAATCATAGATGAAGAAGGGGATATAAGTTATTATGAAATAAGGTGGATTAAACCTTAAACAAAAAATTTTATTAAGAGGGGTAAGCTTTGAGATAAATGGATGATGCTTTAAAAATAAAAGAGAAAATTGTTTCAATAATCAAAGAAAGAGGACCACTTTTACCTGTAAAAATTTCTAATGAAATACATTTAAGTTTGTTATTTACTTCTGCTTTTTTATCTGAATTATTATCAGAAAAAGAAATAAAAATGAGTAACATGAGAATAGGCAGTTCTCCATTATACTTTGTCAATGGACAAGAACCCTTATTAGAAAATTTTTCTTCATATTTGAAAGGCAAAGAGAAAGAAGCTTTTCTTAGATTAAAAGAGAATAAATTTTTAATTGATTCAGAACAAGAACCTGCAATAAGAGTTGCATTAAGACAAATAAAAGATTTTGCTTATCCTTTTCAACATGGTGAATTGATTGTTTGGAGATATTTCCTAATAGGGGAGTCTGAATTTAATCAGAAAGAAGAAAAAATAAAAGATGAAATAATTGGAGAGATAAAAGAAAAACAATCAGAAGAAGATAATACAATAAAGGAAGAAAAAATAGAGGATAAAGATTCTTTAATATTAGAAAAAAATGAAGAAAAAGAAGGAAAGAAAAAAACAAAACAAAAGAAAGTAGGGAGTACAAAAAAAGATGATAAAAATAATAAAAAAGATGAGAATTTTTTTAACAAGATAAAAGAATTTTTAAAAAAAGAAGGGGTTGAACTTTTAGATATAATAAATTTCAAAAGTGATGAAGCTTTTTTAAAAGTTAAAAAGAATGATAAAGAGTTTATAGTTATTTTTTTAAATTCAAAAAAGATTAGTGAAAAAGAAATAATTGAGATTAATAAAAAAGCAGGAAAAATGGGAATAAAAGAAGGAAATTATGAAATCTATTTTTTTGGAGAGCTATCAAAAAAAACACAAGAGTTAATTAATTCAATAAAAAGATTAGAAAAAATAGGAAAGATAGAATAAAAGAAACCTTTAAATAAGGAAAATACAAAAAAGAGATATGGGAAAAACAAAATCAAAATCATTAAGAAGAATTTCTCAAGAGTTGAAAAAAAATAAAGTTGAGTTGAATGTGGAATTTGAAAAGAATAAGAGAATATTAGAAGGACTAAATTTGACAAAAAAATTGAGGAATCAACTTGCAGGTCTTATGACAAGAACAAAAAAACAAGATTTAAAAAATCAAGAAAGAAACAATTAAGATTTCTAAGATAAAAAAGATTTTAAACTAAAGGTTTTTACAAATATAAATGGCTCTGTAGCTCAGTGTTAGAGCGCTGCTCTCATGAATAATTAGTGTTGAGAAAGGCAGAGGTCGGGAGTTAAATCCTCCTCAGAGCCATACTATTTTTACTTATTGGTAGTAACAAAAAGATAAGTTTATAAATAACCCTTTTTTTAATATTTTATGAAAAAGCCAAGAAATTTAATAGCTTTTGCAATGTTAGGATTTGCCTTATCTAATTCTGCTAGTCTAGACTTTATAAATAAAAATAATCCAGAAAATTTAGATTATATAAAAGGATTAGAAAAAGTTGTGAGTTATCAAGATGATTTTAAAACTAAAAAATTAATTGAAAAAGTAAGATTAATAGGAGATTATGATGAAGAGGAAAAAGAGGATATAGAATATGTTTTAGGCAAATATGAAAATTATATCGGAGATATTTCAAGGTTTAATTTAGAAATTGAAAAAGTTGAAAACGAAAAAGATTCTGAAAAAATTTTAAACTTAAAAAGTGAATATTCGCCTATAGAGCAATTAAATTATAGTTTTAATGCAATAACTGATTTAAAAAATGGAAAAATAACAATTATCCCAAAAAGAATAATTGATAAAAATTATGAATGGGAAAAAATGAATAACAAAATTTCAAAGGGAGAAGAAGGAAAAACTCATGATTTCAAATGGGTATTAGCACATGAAATTGCTCATGCTCTCTCAATAAAATTAGGTTATATAAACGATTTAAAAAATGGATACTCTTATGATAATAATTCTTTTGTTTCATATTTTTCAAGTTTAATAAACGAGATTAAAGAACATTGTACCCCATTAGATTATAAAAACCACAAATGGGAGGAAAGAAGACCAGAAGGATTTCCTTCTCAAAGGGCATATTTTGGGAATTCAGGAGAACTTTCAAATAATTCTGAAGCATATGCAGAATATTGTGCTTATACTGTCTTAGACAAAGATTATGCAAGAGAAGATGTTTATTTAAATAAGGTTTGCAAACTAATAAAAAAAGATTTTGAAAATATAAAAAGAACTAATAAAAAGTAAATAAGAAAACATTTTAGTTTAATTGATTAATTTTCCTGCTTTTTCAAATTCAATTTCTTGATTAATAAGTTTTTTTAATATATTCTTTAAATCATTAATTTTTACTCTAATCTGCTTAGTAGTATCTCTCTCTCTTATTGTAACATCTTTATTTTTTATAGAATCTCCGTCAATAGTAATACAATAGGGTGTTCCAATTTCATCATTTCTTGAATATCTTCTACCAATACTCCCAGAAACATCATAACTAATAAACCATTCTTTTTTTAAATCTTCAAAAATCTCTCTACTCAATTTTTCAAATTCATCTTTTTTAACAATCGGAAAAATAGCTGCTTTTATAGGAGATAAAAAAGGTGGAATTTTTAAGATAATATTTTCTCTTTTTTTATCATAAGTATACGCTTTAGTCAAAACTGCAAGAAAAATTCTTTCCATTCCAAAAGTAGGTTCTATAACCTTAGGAATTACTTTATTTTTATATTTTTCATCAAAGACTTCCAAATTTTGTTTGCTTTCTTTTTGATGATTTGTTAAATCATATTGCCCCCTGTTTGCTATCCCCCCTAATTCTTTTGACCCAAAAGGATATTCATAATCTATATCAAAGGTTGCAGAGCTATAATGACTTAATTCTTCTTTTGTATGTTCTCTTATTTTTATTTCATCAAGACCTAAAGATTTTAACCAAAATATTTGTTCAGCTAACCAATAAGCATGCCATTCCTCTAATTTATTCTTTTCTAAAAGATTTTTTATTTTAATTTTTTTTAAATCTGTTTTTCCTTCTCTTTGAGTTTCTTCATCAAGAAAATTAAATTCTAAATTTAAATGAGTATTATCTAATAATTCACATTTTTTTTCTTCAGGATTTATAAAAAATTCAAATTCCCCTATATGAAATTCTCTACTTCTAAATAAAAAGTCCCTTGGAGCGATTTCATTCCTAAAACAAGTCCCTATTTGAGCTATTCCAAAAGGTAATTGCATTCTTGAAGTTTGTTGTATAAGTTTAAAATCTAAAAACATTCCTTGAGCAGTTTCTCCTCTAAGATAAGCTTCTTCTGCGTTTAAAGCTCCTATTTTTGTTTTAAACATTAAATTAAATTCGCCTAAAATTTCGTATTCCCCACCACATGAACATTTAATTTTTCCAATTTCAGATTTGTCTATTTTAGCTGATTTTTTACATTTTTTGCATATAACTGCTATATCATTAAAATTAGTCAAATGACCAGAAGCTTTCCAAGTTTGAGGATGGGAGATAATACTTGCATCCAAACCCACAATATTTTCTTTTTGTTTTACAAAAAAATTCCACCAATTTTGTTTTATATTATTAAATAATTCTACTCCTAATGGTCCAAAGTCCCAAAAACCAGAAATTCCTCCATAGATTTCAGAGCTTTTAAAAACAAAACCCTTGGATTTACAAAAATTTGATAATTCTTCAATAGATATTTTTTTATCTGAATTCATATTTTTATGATTATCTTCTTTGTTTTTTAATTCTTCCATTTTTTGTAAAAAGTTTTTAGCTTTTAATTCTGCTTGCTCTTTATCTTTCCCAAGATAAGAGAGATATTTTGTTTTAATTTTATTTCCTATTCTCTCACTTCTATTTAGATAATAGTATTTTTTACCATTTATTGTCTTTGTTATAATAAATGCCATAACATCAAAGCGGAGGGTGGGAGTCGAACCCACACAAATTCGCTCTGCAGGCGAACGCAGTGCCGTTGTGCCACCTCCGCATAAAGAAATTAAACTAAGAGTATATATAAAATTATTGATAAAAAAGAAAATAAAAAAAGAAAAATTAAACAAAGAAATAAGATTCAGAATATACAAGATATAAAAAAATAAAGAATTAAAAACTATAAATATTTATAGGATAATTTGATTTAAAGGATAAACCTTCTGCTTTTTTAAATATCCCTTTTCTATTTTCAGGGATTCTTTCTTTATTTGCTTTTCTTATATATTTTAAAACTTTTATTTTTCTGAGAGATATTGGGATTTTAGAATTAATAAATTGACTCCCAATACACCCGCCTTTACAAAAAGTTATATCTAAAAATTTTATTTTAGGATTAGGATTTTTGAGAAATTTAATAACTTTTTTTATTCCATCAATTTCTTTTATTTCATTTTTTTGTAAAAGTTTTTTTACTTTTAATGTTTTAGATAATCCTCCGGAGATGGGATATATCTTAGTATAATCATTATAAAATTTATCAAATAAGATTTCTTTTTTATAAGATTTTTTATTTTTATTTTTTGTGTATTCAAAAGAGTGTTTAAAAATAAGATCTTTTAATTCTTTATAATCAATAACATAATCAATAAAGCCAGTTCTTTTAGCTTCTAATCTTTTAAAGTTGCAAGGTGAGATGAAAACTCTTTTATGGTGAGGGTATATTTTTTTACAAATTTTAGCAGTTGCTACCATAGGGCTATCAACGAGCAAAAGATTATTTTTATATTCGGGAAAAGAATTTTTTATAGTTTCAACAACACCAGGACAAACACTTGAAATCATTAATTTTTTTGAATTTTTAATCTCCTCATAATACTCTTTATTAACAATTTTTGCCCCAAATGTTAATTCAACAGCTTTATCAAACCCGAGTTCTTTTAATTGAGATAAGATTTTAGGATAAGGAAAATCAACAACAAAACTAGGAGCAACAAGTGCAATGTATTTTCCTTTTAAAGGAAATTTCAAATTATTATCTCTTTTTTTATCCATAACAAAGCGCCCCGGACAGGATTTGAACCTGCGACCCTTAGCTTAGAAGGCTAATGCTCTATCCAGGCTGAGCTACCGAGGCATATAAAAACAAAAGGAAATTATCTTTAAAATCTTTCTATTATTAATTTTATTTATTTTTTATTTCTTTAATTTTTCTTTAAGTAATTTTAGCAAAAATTTAAAGTTTTATTTTAATAAAATTTCATCAAAATCTTTAGCTAAAAAAGTTTCTTTAAAATTTTTTTTAGCATAATCTTCTAAAATGTCAAAATCTTTTTCATATCTCTGGCTTATATGTGTTAAATATAATCTTTTTGAGTTTGATTTCTTTGCAATATTTAAAGCATCATCTATAGTTAAATGTAAATATTCTTTTGCTTTCTCTTTTAGAGAATTATCAAAAGTAGACTCACAAATTAAAATATCGCTATTTTTAACAAAAGAAATGATTTTCTTATTAAAAGAAGTGTCTAAAACAAAAGAAATTTTTTTCCCTTTTTCTAAAGAAGTATAATCTTTATAAGAATAGGTTTTATTTTTAAATTTAATATTTTTTCCTTCTTTAAAATTTTTTAAAAGTTCTTCTTTAAATGGAAGATTTTTTATTTTTGTTTTATCAATTTTAAATTTATCTTTTTCTTGTATAAAATAAGAGTTACATGGAGCAGAATGAATCATTGCCTTTGCACTTAAAAAATATTCTTCATTTTCAAAAAATTTACCTCCAATTTCTTCTATCTTTAAGTTAAATTCAGATTTAAAATAAAAAGTTTTCAAAAAAGAGAAAATAAAATTTTTTATTCCTTTTGGCCCATAAATTGTTAAATCTTTTTTTCTTTCATTAAAATTTAATGTTTCTAATAACCCCACTAATCCTAAAGTATGATCTCCATGCCAATGAGTTATAAGTATCTTAGAGATTCTATTCACATTGAAATTTATTTTTTTTAATTGTCTTTGTGTTCCTTCTCCGCAATCAACTAAAAAAGAATCCTGGTTTGTTTCTACAAGTATAGAGGTATGATTTCTACTCTTTGTTGGAATCTGACTAGAAGTCCCAAGAAAAACTATCTTTATCATTTATTTTAAAATAAAAAATAATTTATATAACTTCTCATTTAAAGCTATTTATAAAAATAGATTTACAAATATAAAGAATATTATTTATTTTTAACAAGAAGGATTAATTTATCATTTAAGAGCAGTTGATGCTGGAGAAATGCAAATTATAGTATCCCCTCTTAAAAAAGTTAAACCAAGACTTCTCTTGATTTCACCGTTCTGTATCTCTTTGACATTATCAACAACCAAGTTGATATGTATATCAAAGGCTAAAAGGGTACCAACAAATTGCTTATCTCCCTTAAGATAAACCAAAACTTCTTGGCCTTTTGAAAGATTCAATAAGTCCAAAGGTCTGTCAATACTACTAACCATGTTTTAAGTTAATTATTTCCATTTATAAAAGTTTCGCAATTTTAGTCTTAAAAAAATAAGGAAATAGAGTTCTATTAACTTATTGTTGGTAAAATCTGCTTTGAATGTCAATTTTTAAAAAGTTTAAATCAGGTTCATAAGTTTTTTGATATCCTTATCGCTACATGTGTATAAATTTGTGTCTTTTTCAAGTTCTTATGCCCCAATAATTGTTGTATATATTTTATATCTGAACCAATTTTTAATAAGTGTGTTACAAAACTATGTCTTAATGTGTGAGGTGTCATGTTCTTCTTAATTTTGAACGAAATTCCTTGTTGCATATTTTATAAAAAAAGAAAGTGCTTAATTAACAAGAATAAGCCAATTGATTGCAAACTTTTTCCTATTAAAGTTAAATTTTTGGGGGCGGGTTGCACTCTCGCTTTGCTCGGGGCAATTAACGAGAATTTAACAGTTCATGATTCGGCTCACCCTCACCCAAATTTTTCTGATTACTAATGAGGGGTTTCACAAATAAAAAATGTAAAGAAATATAAACAAATACGATCTTTTTAATATAAGTAAATAATAACTATTTAAGGTATAAATATGCTTGATAAATTTATGAATAAAATTGTAAGAGGAGATTGTATTCAAGTCTTAAAAGAAATACCGGATAATTCAGTAGATTTGATTTTCGCAGACCCTCCTTACAATTTACAACTTCGTGGCGAACTTTGGCGACCAAACCAAACTAAAGTAGATGCTGTGAATGATGAATGGGATAAATTTAATAGTTTTGAAGATTATGATAAGTTTAGTCAAGAATGGCTTAAAGAATGTCTACGTGTTTTAAAAGAAAATGGAACTATTTGGGTTATCGGTTCTTATCACAATATTTTTAGAATTGGGAAAGTTATGCAAGATATAGGTTTTTGGATTTTAAATGACGTTTTGTGGATTAAAACTAACCCTATGCCTAATTTTAAGGGGACAAGATTTAATAATGCCCACGAAACTTTAATTTGGGCATCTAAAAATAAAGATTCAAGATATACATTCCATTATAAAACTATGAAAGCATTTAATGATGATTTGCAATTAAGAAGTGATTGGTATATTCCCATTTGTAATGGTGGAGAAAGAATAAGAATAAACGGAGAAAAAGCACACTCCACCCAAAAACCAGAAGCATTACTTTACAGAATTATAATTTCTACTTCAAATCCTAATGATATTGTGCTTGACCCTTTTATGGGAAGTGGAACAACAGGAGCAGTTGCTAAGAAATTAGGAAGAAACTTTATCGGAATTGAAAAAGAAGAATATTATATAAAGATAGCAAATGAAAGAATAGCTAATGTTAAACCTTATGCTCATCAAACTTTAGCTTATCCTCTTGAAGCTAAAAAACCTAAAGTCTCATTTGGAAATTTAATAGAAGCAGGTTTAATAAAACCTGGAGAAAAGTTGTTCTCAAAAGACAAAAGACATAAAGCAGAAGTTTTGACAAATGCAACAATAGTTTTAAATAATATTTCTGGCTCAATTCATAGTGTTAGCGCACAGGCATTAGGCAAAACTTCTAATAATGGCTGGACATTTTGGTTCGTTGAGAGAGATAATAATTTAAAAAGTATAGACGATTTAAGAAAAGAATATATGGAAAAGTATATTACTTTATGAGGTGTTAATATGATAATGGACTTTGAACAATTCAAAAGCATTCTTAATAAAAAGATTTTTGAAGAATCAAAAGCTAAACTTATTGAAAATATAGCAAAATCTCCAAGTAGGTATATTGGGCTTTTCAGACCCACAAAACCCAAAGCCAAAATTTTACAAAATCTCTTACAATCTCACGAAATTCGTTTTGGTGATGCTTTTGAAATTCTGATAGAAGAATATCTAAAGAAGTTTAGTTTCACCATACTTGAGAAAAAGTTCTCAACAACCAATGAAGAGGAGTTAAACATAGACCAATGTTTTAAGAAAAATGGTAAGATATATTTTGTTGAGCAAAAAGTAAGAGATGATCACGATTCAACAAAGAAAAGAGGGCAAATACAAAATTTTGAAAAGAAACTTAATGAGATGATAAATAAACATGGTGAAAACAATCTTATAGGAATTTTTTACTTTATAGATTCTGAACTGAAAAAGAACAAGAACTATTATGATACCGAACTTAAAAGAATGTCAAAAGCGTATGGAGTTACTTTACATTTATTTTATGGTGAAGAACTTTTTACATTCTTGGGACATTCTGAAATTTGGAAAGAAATTTTGAAATATTTAGCTGATTGGAAAAAAGAAATTCCAGAATTGCCAGAAACCAACTTTGATTTAAATACACAAAACAGTTTTGAAGAAATTAAAGATTTAAACCCTGCTTGGTTTAGAAGTATATTTGATAATGATGAGGTTTTTAATGACATTATCTTAACAATCTTCCCAGAAAAGAAAACTTTAAAGTTGCTTTTTGAATACTTTAAAACAAAATCTTCTGAAAAGACAATCTATAAAACTCTAACTGAATCATTAAAAAACAGGATTTAAGTAAAACTCCCCTAAAAAAAGTAAAAAAAGATTGTCCCCCTCGATTCTTGTTCTTGATGTGTCGCATTCGCTCATTTGATAGAACGCCACTAAAAATTACTTTGCTGACGCAAGTTTCCAGAACTCCGCTTTGCTCGTAACTGGAAACGAACTTAACAGGAATTTAACTGTTCGCAGGGTCGCTTCGCCTAAAACACCAAGCGTTTTCCCCTGCTCTCCCAAATTCAAAATTTGTGGAATGCCCCAAAATTCCTCCGCTCTGAAAAATAAACTTCATTTAATCGCACATGTTCAACGAAATTCAGGGGGCTAACGAAGGGGGCAATTTTATTATTTAAAGGCGAGAAAACTATTTCCGAAAATCTTCCGGAAAAATCATCACAAAGTTTATATACTTTAATGTTTTATTAAGTAATATTCGTAAATTAACTAAAAAACTTTGAGGGCGCAAAACAAAATGGCAAGTCAAGCATTAGAGCAAATCTTAGAATTTGCACCAATTTTTGGGCAGACACGAATGTATCGAACAATAGATAGATACACAAGCGGAACAACAAAATTGTATAGCTTCGATCCACCTGGATTAATGAATCAACAACCATTTCAATTCGGATATGATTTACCAGGAACAAACACACAGTTTCATTTTCATGGACCTGATGCTGATCACTTAACTTATGGTAAACTGGTAGATTACGATAGAAACACCTTGTTTGAAGAAAAAAATAGTTTCAACTTAGCAATGAATGACTTAAGATTTGATCAAGGCGGATTTAAAAAGTTCCCTTAATTTTTTTATTTCTTTTAAGATTATTTGAGGTAATAAAATGAAAGAATTGGAAATAACGATGGTTAAAGATCTCATCAATGTTTATCAATCTTATTTTGAAAAAGGTCTTACAGACGAAGTAAAAAAAAACGCTAAAGAGATTGAAAGTAAATATCTTAATTCTTCTCCAATTGTCAGATCAGATTTAACAAACGCGAAAGGAAAATTAACCTATTTTTACGCAGATATTCCACCAGGACCTATAAGCAAAATTGAAGCAAAAAAAATTGTCTTGAATCTTGAAAAATTAAAACATAAATTGGAAAATGATAACTCTTGATTCTATTTTGCTTGATGCTTCTTCTTTTGTTAGTTCTGAGTTTGGTTTTGATGTTGAGCAATCAAAATTAAAGCCTTATTCTCCGGAGAATTGGCAAGAGTTTTGTCAAACTAATAATTTTGATATAAATAGTTCTGGAATTTATGTTCCTGCTTCTTATTCTGCATATGTTAGAACAGATAGTCTTTTTTTAACTTCTAATATTTTTCATGAATTTTATGGTCATGGTTTGTTTGTTGAACATTCTCAAATTGGGAAAAGATTAACTGAAATAATCCAAAATAATGGTGATGAAAAAAGTTTTATGTTTGATGAGATCAGTCCTCAAGAACAAACTTTTGGTATTGCAAAACACAATATTCACAATTATGAGGGTTTTGCTGTTTGGCTTGAAGCTTTGCTTTGCAATGAAACAGGTAATTCTAAAGTTTGGCAATTAAAAAGAGATAGATTGCCTGATGATTTTGTTTCATTGTTCGAATATTTTCAGGATGTTGAACAAAGATTTTCTCGTTTTGGCTTAATTTCTCAGATGGGTTTTCCTAAACACTATGATGATGATAAAGTTTTAGGTGTTGTAAGAAAATTATATGGTTCTAATTTTAATAATGTTGATTTTGTTGTTATTTATGGTTCTCAGAAACCAGAAAGCGATATTGATTTATGCGTTGTTTCAAGTAATCCTTCAACTCAATATTTTAACGGTTGGCTTGATATTGCAGAATTAAATAGAGAAGATTTTCAAAATCGAATAAATAATTTAGATATTGCTCTTACTGATGCAATGTTTTCAGGAAGATTAATATTTGGAGATGGAATTACTTTTCATCAATATAAACAAACTATTTTAGAAAAACCAATTTCACAAGAGATGATTGAATATAATAAACGAAAATCGAAATTACAAAAAGAATATTTATCTAGTTATCGAGATAATGATAGAACGAAAAAATTGTGTTTATCTTATATTAATAGTTTTTCTCAAAATGCTGAACAACTAATTTTAGGAAATAAACCTCTAACTTTAAAAACTCTTCAACAACTTTATAAATGTTAAAGTGTTTACAAAAATATGGATAATAATAACTGTATATTTTGCAAAATCGTAAAAGGAGAAAGTCCTTGTCATAAAATTTGGGAAGATGAAAAACATCTTGCTTTTTTATCAATCTTTCCTAATACTGAAGGTTTTTCTGTGGTCATACCAAAAAAACATTTTTCTAGTTATGCTTTTGATCTGCCTGATGAAGTATTAAAAGATTTAGTAATTGCATCAAAAAAGGTCGCAAAATTAATAGATTCTAAACTAGAAGATGTTGGAAGAACAGGAATGATTTTTGAAGGTTTTGGTGTAGATCATGTCCATGCAAAACTTTTTCCAATGCACGGTACTTCTGATATGAAGAAATGGAAAGAAATTAAATCAAATGTCAACAAATTTTTTGAAAAATATGAGGGATACATTTCTTCACATGATTATAAAAGAGAAGATGATGAAAAGTTGAAGAAACTTGCAGAAAAAATAAGAAACTAATTCTTTTAGAAAAAGAACCAAAATAAAAGCCCCCTCTAAAATCTTCTTTTTAAAAAAAAGAAACAAAAAAGCCCCTCCCCTAAAAAAAGTAAAAAAAGATTGTCCCCCTCGATTCTTGTTCTTGATGTGTCGCATTCGCTCATTTGATAGAACGCCACTAAAAATTACTTTGATTTCTTCCAGTGGAACATTGCATTAAAAATTAATTCCTCCAAGGATTCGTGGGCAACTAACAGCGATTAAGAAGAAAATCCTTGCAGGATTTTGCCCAAATTTTCACTTCGTGGAAACTTCTCTTGATTGCATATGTTAGGCGTAATTTTCGGGAGCGCAACTTTTTAAGAACTTTTATAAACATTTAGAACAATTACTATAAATATGGGGGTATACAATAAACCACTTTACTATGAAATTGCATTTAGCTTTGTTGATGCAAAAAAACAAGTAGACTTGTTTGAGAAATTTATTGAAAAATATAGCAAGATAAAAGTAAAAAGAGTTTTGGATATCGCTTGTGGACCAAGTTTGCAGTTAAGGGAACTCGCAAAAAGAGATTATGAAGTTATTGGTTTAGATTTGAGTCTACCAATGTTAAAATACCTGCAAGAAAAAGCAAAAGAGGAAGGTGTTAGAATAGATACTGTTAAAGCAAACATGACAAATTTTAAACTAAAAAAGAAAGTTGATTTTGCTTTTATAATGATGGGGTCATTTAGATTCAAAAATAATGAAGATCTTTTAAAACATCTTGATTGTGTTTCAAATTCGCTCAAGAATGGAAGTTTGTATCTTATTGAAAATATGGAATTAGATTGGCTAAGTTTCAAACCTCAAAGCTGGATCATGAAAAGAGATGGAATTGAAATCAAGACAACTTACAAACTAAAACAAAAAGATCCAATTTTTCAAACATCCGAAGAAATTATTAGTTTAGAAGTGAATGATAATGGCAAAAAATTAAAATTCGTTGAAAAAAGAATTATGAAACATATTTATCTTCAAGAATTTCTGGCTCTTGTTAAATTAAATAATAAATTTGAATTTCTTGGTCAGTTTGAACGCTTCAAATTCAAAAAATTAAAGAAAGGATGTATGGATAATATTATTCTTTTGCGTAAAAAGTAATTGTGATGCGCTCCCGAAAACTTCTCCGCTACGCTACGACAACTCTGAGCTCTCGCTTCGCTCGGGGCAACTAACAAGAATTTAACAGTTCATGATTCGGCTCATCCTCACCCAAATTTTTCTGATATAATAATGGAGATGATGGCTAACAAAACCTGAAATAGAAAGATATTTAAACAAAAAATCAAAACTCATATTATGAAGAAAGGAAGAAAAATTACAGGTGGAAAATACATAAAGGCTAGAAAGAAAAAACTAAGAGAAAAAGTCGGACAAAAACGAAAAGTAAAATTAGGTGAAGAAAAAAGAAAAGTAAAAAAAGTAAGTGGTGGAAATCTAAAAGTAATGATGTATTCTGGGAAATATGTTAATGTTCAAGAAAAAGGAAAATCAAAAAAGGTTGAAATAAAAAATGTAATAGAAACACCCTCTGATAAATTCTTAGCAAGGCAGAATATTATTACAAAAGGGACAATTCTTTTAACAGAGTTAGGAAAAGTAAAAGTAACAAACAGGCCTTCTCAAACAGGAATAATTAACGGAATACTCATAAAAGAATAAAAAACTTTAATTGAAGGTAAATTTTATTCTAAATTTTTACTTCTTATACATAGCCACAAAAACAGAAAGGTTTAAAAAAGGAAAAGGTTTATAAATCTTACTGAAGGAGTAAAAAATGGATTTTGTTAAAAGATGCCCTGAATGCGGAAGTGTTAATTTAACTTATGATGCTCATTTAGGAGAGATTATCTGTAATGATTGTGGTCTTGTTATAGAAGAAAAGATGACTGATGAAGGAACAGACCTTCAGGGAAAATTTGATAAAGATGAAAAAAAGGGGAGAGGTGGAGCTCCTATAAGCATGCAAAAATTTGATAAAGGTTTAACAACAAATGTTGGAGAGATTTCTGATATTTACAAATTAGATCCTGGACAAACAAGAAAATTTTTAAGATTAAAAAAATGGCAAGAAAGAGTTTCAACTTCTATTGAAAGAAATTTAAGATTAGCTATGGCAGAATTAAGAGTTATAGCTTCTTATTTGAATCTTCCTAATGTTGTGAGAGATGAAGCTGCAAGAATTTATAACTTTGTTTTACAAAGAGGTATGGTTAGAGGGAGAAGTATGGAATCTGTAATAGCAGCTTGTTTGTATGCAGCATGTAGAAGTTATAATATTCCAAGAACATTAGATGAAATGGCAACAGCCTCTGATGTAGAAAGAAAAGAGATAGGAAGAACATATAGATTCATAATAAGAAAATTACAAATAAAAGTAAAGCAAAGTTCTCCAAAAGATTATATTTCAAGATTCTCTTCTGTATTAAAGTTATCACCTAAAACTCAAAATGATGCTTTGAATGTTTTAAAAAATGCAGAAAAGATAGAATTAACTTCAGGAAGAGGGCCAGCAGGAATTGCTGCTGCTGCTTTATATGTTGCTGCTTTAATGAACGACGAAAAGAAAACACAAAGAGAAGTTGCAGATATAGCAGGAATAACAGAGGTCACAATTAGAAATAGATACAAAGAATTAATTGAAAGATTAAATTTACAAGATAAGCTTAAAGATAAAGAACCAAAAGAATAAATATTAAAATATTTCTTAATATAAATATAAATTATGCGGGTGTGCCAGAGCGGTCAAATGGGCGAGATTAAGGCTCTCGTGGCTTAGTGCCTGCAAAGGTTCAAATCCTTTCACCCGCATTGAAATAAGATTTAAGAAAAAAATTACATAGAAGAAATAGAATATTTTTGTTTAGGCATCCAAATCATATAAACAGGATGTTTAAGATCAGAAAGATTTTCTTCATAATATCTATAATTTTTATTTGGGCCATTCCAATCAAAAAGTTTTGCAATTCTCCCCTTTTTATCAACCCACTCTATAAATATTGCATTATGACCTGTATTTTTATCCCAAATATAAGAAATTATATCCCCTGTTTGTAACAAATTTAATTTTTCTATTTCATTTAATCCATATTTCAAACAAGAATCTTTATCAGAAGCTACAAGAAAAGGAAGGTTTAAAGAAGTTTTAGTTGAACTAACAGTATATTTTTTTCCAAGAAGATCAGAATAAACACAAGAAAAAACAACATTTGATTTTTTATAAATAGCATTAACTGCTTGCCAACAATCATCGCCAACAGATTTAGAATTAACACATAAAGCTAATGTATTAAAAACATTTTTTCTTGCTTCATCATTCAAAGAATTTATTGAAATTTTTATTCCTTTAAAATTAGCTGTTGAAGAACATTCTAAATTTTTGTCCCCTAAACATTTAGTTGATTCTAAAGTTTGTGGAATAGAATTATTATTTAAAGAATAAACTCTGTTTACCTTTGCATTATTATTATAACAAACTTCTTGTCTTTTATACTCGTCTTGGTTATTTTCTATGATTACATCATTACAAGTGATAGATTCACATTTTTCTATGCTTAATGGATTATTTTTGTTTATACTTGATAAAAAATTACAGGTGATATCTTTTAAAAGAATTTTTTTATTCCCCACTTCATATTTTAGATTAAATGTAGAATGACAATAATTATCTGTTTGTAAAGAATAACAATAATTTTGACAAGAAGTTGTTACATCCCCTATATTTTCAAGGTTGCTTAAAAAAGTACCATTTGTTTCAGAATATCTATAAGCAATAACTCCTCCAGCAATTAGAGCTAGAATCAAAGACATTAAAAGGAAATTAAAATCTCCTCTTTTATTTTTAAAAGACATTATCATAATAAAAATATATAAAAAGAGTTTAAAAGATTATTTATAATTATTATTATGCATTTTGAGAAGAAGGTTTTTTAACAGGTTTCCAAATCATATAAACCGGATGAGAATCGTCTTTTAATGTAACGAGTTTATAATATCTATAATAATGAACCTTATTTTTGATATCATTCCAATCAAATAATTTAGCTATTCTATTCTCTTTATCAAACCAATCTATAAAAATAGCATTATGACCTATATGCTCATTGTATACATAAGATATTATATCTCCAGGGTTTAAGAGATTTAACTTTTGTTCTTCATTATAATTTTCGTAAAGACATCTGTTTGGATTTACTTGAAGAATCCCATCTTTTGCTCCTGTAACAAGTTTAGTAACTTTTTCGTATTTTTTCCCTATAGGATCTGAATAAATACATTGAGAATTAAATCCTGCAGATTTATATGCTTGTTGTACAGCATCCCAACAATTTATTGCATTTACCTGATTACCCACTTTATTAGATAAAGCATTTATTAAAGAAGATCTATCAGAAGATAAAGAACCAACATTAGTATGGGATACTCCAAAAGAGGTTATAGTTTCTTCTCCTTTACTTTTTATTGGCATATTAAAGATCCAATTTTTAAAATAATCTCTTAAAGAATTAACAGAGGGTAAGTTTGGAAGATTGTTTTTTGATATTGGTTTTATTATCATATAAACAGGATGAGAATTATCCGAAAGATTAACTTCAGTTTCTTGGTATTTATTTCCTGAAAAAATATTTCCTTTATCCCAAGATAATACTTTCGCAATGTGATTTTCAAGATTAGTCCATTCTATAAAAATAACACTATTTGAAGATGAACCATCTTTAACATAAGAAATTATATCCCCTTCACTTATTAAATCTAGTTTATTATTTTCTTGTGAAAGAGCATCAAAATCTTCTGGATTTAAAAGACAATTTTCTTTATCAACATAAAAAAGAGCAGTTTTAGCACTTGAAGTGTATACTGAAAAAGATTTTTGAAATTCATTATTAATATTTTTATAATTTTTCTTATCTTGGTCAGTATAATAACAATAAGGCGAAACTTCTGCAGACTCATAAATTTTTAAAACAGCCTCTTTTGCATTATTAACAGAAGAAGCTGGTTCTCCATTTAAAGAGATTAAAGAAGAATGGACTCTTGTCTCAGCAAAAACAATTAAAGAATTTAAAAAACCAAGAGGAGACCTCTGATCTTCAGAAGAATCTTCTGGTGTAATTATAGAAGAAGTATCTGAATTTTGAGAAGTTGAACTATCTGTTGTTTTTAAATTAATCTTACCAATATTCTGATTAGAGTTTATAAATGAGATTAAGAGCCCATTATAAAGCTCTCCTCTCAACAAAATAAGATTTGCTTTATATTTACTATCATAAACTTTGTCTAAAACATTTGTGATTACATTAATCTTTGAAGGAATATTTCCTTCTTGGTTTAATTTGCTAATTAAATCATTTAATTGATCTTCAGTTAATTCTCCTGTTGTATCAAGAAGAGATTTATAAGAATCTTCTAAAGATTTAACAGTTGATTCTTCAACACTCTTAGATACAATAGCATTTTTAACACTATTTGTATCAAGCCAGCATTTCATATTACCATTTCCACAACCCCCCACTTGTTTCCATCTAGCATTTTCAGTGTTATAATAAGCATCAATTCCTTCTCCTGGACTTTTAGAAGCACATATTCTTACTATTCCTTGATTTATCCCTGCTGCACATTCTGCTTCTGTTTTTATATCCTCTTTAGTAGAGATAGATTTAACATACTCATCAGAAAGAAGATTAACTGCAACAGAAGTAGAAGCTTCTTTAAAACCACATACTTCTTGATTATTAACAGAAATACATAACTCAGTATATCCCGAATTTCCAATTATATCCTTAGTTTTAGAGAGATAATCTCCATTAGTTACATAACCGCTATCCACGACTAATGCTGTTGAAGTATCTTGATAATAAGTTTCTTTATTCCTTAAATAGATTTTATAATTTGCTCCACTATCTGTTCCTGCATAAATATGATAATAAACTTTATACTGAGAGGTTGGATGTTGTGTAACTGTTGTTAAAGGTATTTCATCAAATCTTCCTGTGAATTGTGCAGGTGAATCTGACTTTAATAAACTTTTAACAACACTAGAAAAATCTTGGGTAGTAAAAGAAGTATAAAGTTTACAAACTTCGCCTCCAATATTTTCAGAACTTCTTAAAAGAAAAGCTTTTTTAGAATTTTGTCCATAAGAATTAACAAAATAATCTGCAGCAGATTTTGTGAGTTCCCATGAAGCTTGAACATTAACATATTCTCCACCACCTCTTCCTTTATTTAATAAAGATTCAACTATTGTAGGAATTCCTAAATCTAAAAGAGGAGAAACTTGTCTCCAAAAAAAATCACAAATATAAAAACTATTAATTTCATCGCAAACACCAACTGTTTGTCCATTTTGTAAACTTATATTTAAACAATCAGTATAAGATTTTAATACAGAATTTAATGAATCAACTCCTGCTTTAATTCCTGTTAAACAAACAGGTAAAATAATTCCTTCTTTAGCATTAGGCAAACATAACATTATACTTCCTAAAATTCCAGATTGCACAACATTATCTACTTTGTATTTTCCTCCAAAATCACATCTACTTGAAGGACATATTACAGGATCACAAAGATTAAAGATTGTTAAGCAATCTTGATGAGACATAAAGTCTTCACATCTAAATGAACTAGTATCTAATTGTGATTTTCCTACTTTAAAGACTTGGTCTAATATCTTAACACTAGAACCTTCTGCTTGATTAGATGCTTTTTGTGCCTGTTGTATTGCACTAATTGCTTTTGTAGTTAATCTTACTGATTCTGTTTCTGATAAACCCATAACATACTTATAACTTTCAGAGATGCTTAAGTCTATAAGCTGACAAAGATCATCAACTGACTGAGAATTTCTAAGAGAGAATTCTTCTTTTCCATCTGTCCCAACATTACATAAATAAAAAACATTAATTCTTCCAGAATCTAAAATAGCATTTTTATTCCCATAAACAAGAGGTTCTATTCCAGCATACCACCCATTTGTTGTGTCAATAGGAACAATTGAAGGTAATTTGTCAGAATCACTAGAATCATAATATTTTAATTCAGGATTTTGGTATTTATTAGATAAACTTGCACTTACAAAATAAATGTTATTAAAAGAGAAAGGCAATTTATCAGGATTACCTAAATCAAGAATTTGAAAGACTCCATTCTCTTTAGTGATTTTATAAATTAAATCTTGATTATTATTTTTTTTAATGAAGTAATTATTCCCTTTCTTCTCTAATACTATAACATAAAAGGAGGTATCACTCTTTTCCTTATCAAGATACTCAAATAAATAAACAGGATAATTTTTTCCTTCAAACTGGTTATTCAAGTTTTTTAAGTCTTCTGAAATTAAACCCAAATAAAGGGTCTTTCCATTAGAATCAGAACTTAAAATTCCAATTTTTTTAGAATCAATTCCAAGGTAATCAGACAAACTTAAAATTTGCTCATTAGACACAGAGGTTAAAGAAACTTCATTAATCAAAGATTCTAATTTTGTATTTGCTACTTCTTTTAGATTATCTGAGATGCCTGTTTCACTCAACATCATTAAATATAAATTTAAATCTCTTGCCTGTTCAAAATTCATTGATTGCTTTAAACCTTCTTGATTTTCTAATAATTTTTTAAGATTTTCTTTTGTTTTGCTACTTATTCCTGATCCTTCTTTATCAATAATTTTATTTAGTTTGTCTTTGTTTAATAAGAACTCTGTTTTTAATTTTTCTTTATTTATGGTAGTTGTTTGAGTTCCTAATAAAGAGGTGGTTTCTGATTGATAATCTGGATTGGATTGTTCTTCTTTTATTTCTTTATTAATTTCGTCAATGAATTCAGAAGTATCTTGTACATCTTTCTCAATATCTGAAGAATGAGAAGAAAGACAGTTATCCAATGAACTAAATTGAGAAGGATTTTCTTTCATCTCTTTTTGACATTCAGCATACCAACCAGAACTTCCTTGAACTCCTTTCATAACAAGAAGTCTAGCCATACCTTGACTTGTTGAACCTAAGATGAAATTTTTTATTAAAAGAGTTGCAGTAGAAACATAACACGCTCCTTTTAAAGGCTCAATAACTGCTTCTAAACCATTAGAAATATTTGACAATAAAGAAATTTTTTCATTTATATTTTTTATTAAAGATTTAGTTTGTTCAGGTGTTAATTTAATAGCTCTTTTTTCAATTCCTATCTTAAAACTGAAATTTGCTTGCGACGAAGAAGAGCTTATTGAAGGGGTTAATGAAACAAAAGCTTCTTTTTTTAAATTAACATTAGAAACAACAATAAAATAATTTCCTATTTTTAATTGATCATTTTTATAAATTTTATAAGTTGGTTGACTAATCTGTTTTTTAATATTTTCATCTGAAGAGCTAACTTGAACATTAACATAATTTCCTTTTGAATCACTATCTATTGAATTTAGTTGTATTGACAAAGGAATATTATATGAATTTAAATCATAAACTCCATTTTTGTTTAATGAAAAAAAAGCTTTATTAGAACCATCATTCACAAAAAAAGTTGCACCATATTCTTCAAAAGAAGGTTCAGAGATATAATTTAAAGATATTTTATACAAGTTTTTATTTATTGAAACAAACGCACTATTTGTAGAAGAAGATAATTTTAATTCATTACAATATTTTTCTTTTAATTCTGAAATGTATAAAGAATTAGGATAATCAGAAAAAAACTGATTGCATAATTTAGAGGTAGTAAATTTTTGATTTGTATTATAAGACAAAATAATTTCTTTATACAAGGCTTTTTCTCCTGTATAAACATTTTCATTAGAATTAATAAGAGATTCAGAAGCAAATTCTTTTATTACAGATTCATAATCCTCTTTTGCTAATTCATAATTATTTTTAATTTCTCCAAACAATTCTTCATCTTTAGGTATATCAAATCCATTAAATACAACAAGTTTCTCCTGAATTTTATAACCCTCTTTACCTTGTTTTAAAAATTCAATTTCTTGTCCAGAACCGATTTTATAAAAAAAGCTTTGATATAAAAAAGCACCAAAACTTGTAGCTAAGCTATCTAAAGAAAAAAGTTTTTCATTTTTAAGGTTATTAGCTGAAATTATTTGATTGATTAATGAAGAAAAACCAGCGATTTGATAGCTATTTAAACTTTGTGCAGAATTAGAAATTTCTTTGGGTATTTCTCCTAACCAAATAATACTTTCTGGTTTATTATTTGCACTATCTAAAATAACAGAACTAACCCCAACAAGATAAACATCTTTATGCTCATCTGAAAAAAGAAAATCTCCAATACCCTTAATGTATTCTGTTCCATCAATAGAAAGGTTTACTTTATAAGAATTAAAAAGAAAGTAATCTTTTATACCATTGTCCTCATTGCATCTTATTTTAACAACTTCAGAGTATTTATCAATAGAAGTTATAGAACATTTATTATCAAGAAATTTATCATTCTGTTTTAAATCTACAATATTAGAATTAATAGAAATTTGGGCTTTAGTTTCAGGGTTTTCTAAATCTTGTAATTTAACTTGTAAACCAGTACACCCAAAATCATTAGAATAAATTATTTTAGAATTTTCTCCTTTGGATAAGGTTAAAGAAGATATTTTTCTGTCTTTTGAATCATAAACCCAAAGAGTTGCTTTATTGTTTTCTAAATTTGCTAGTCTTATATATCCTTTATTATTCCAAAAGCTATATTTATTTTTTAGATTATCCCATTCATAATCATTTGGTATTTCTTTTAAATTGATAGAATAATCATTAATTCCAACTTCATCTTTTATGTTGTAAGAAATTCTTGCACTAAGATTTCCTTCTACAAAATCAGGAATCTTAGATGTATTTGGTTCTTTTTTTAATAGAATTTTTATATAACCCGGATTTTTTAAATCAGATTGAACTCCTGTTAAAGCAGAATATGCAGGATAATAAGAAACACTACTTATCTCTTTAGAATGATTTCCTGAAAAAGATACACTTTTTATTCCAGAAACATCAACTAAAGGATTAATCTGATAAAGATTAATCTTACAATAGACAGGCACATCATTTTCTTCAAGTAAATCGTCTCTTACAATTTCTGGAGAGCACTGTAAAGGAGAAACAAATGCTATAAAATCTTCTCCTTGATTGCATTGATAAATTGGAGAACTCTCTGTGTTAGAGTTATCATTCTTTTGAGTTGTAAAAAAATCTGAAATTGTTGCTGAAAATACTAAATTAGAAAATAAAATAATAAAAAATACCAAAAATAAATAGTTTATTTTTTTTATCATATTAGGTTTACCCCTATTTCATTTTCATCTATTAATAAAACATTTTTTTGTACACTTAAAAAGTCAGTTGGAGTTTTTAAAGATTGAACATTTAATTGTATAATCTTTGAATTTCTCAATTGTGTTTCTGAGATTTCATAATCTTTAATTATCCCCCCACCAATAGGGACATTGGACATAAGTTGATTGGGGATTTTAATTTTTGAACAACTATTTTCAGAAATGCCAAATAAGCCTTTTATTCCTGATTTTATAGGAACACATATTTCTGTCTCTGTTTCTGGAATTGTTAAAGAAGAATTTTTATAAACTTTTACTGAAATATTATAAATTCCTTCAGAAAGATTTATTGTTTTTTCTTTAGGATAAAAGAGAGTTTTTGAATAATCATTAAAATCAAAAGAAATTAAAGCCTCTTCATTAGAAGGCCTGTTGTCTAAACTCATTTGAATATTAAGGGGATAAGTCTTTGTTAAATAGATATTTATTTCTGATTCTTGGAGAGTATTGTCTAATACAGTTCTTGATTCAAGGAAATTATTTGAATTTATTTTTACAACACCATTCACACATTCTGGGAATAAAAAAGTAGAATTGCCTGTAGAAGAATTTCCAATATAACAATTTTCATTTATACATTCAAAATTAACACTAAAAGGAATTGGATTATTTGAATTATCATAAACATTTAAAGTCACAGGAGTAACTTTGTTAGAACAAACGTCAATAGATGAAGAACTCGTGTTTTTTGTTAAAGCAAATTTTGGTTTGTTCTTGTCTACATAAACAACAAGAGGGAACTGGAATGTTTCATCGTTCTTAGAAATTTGAACAAGAACAGGATAATTTAAAGAATAAACAAAATGATATGGAATAAAACAAAATCCTAAAATACTTAATTCAGGAGTGTTTCCAACAGGATTAGCTATAAGTAAATCCCCTTGAGAAGGATTAACTTCTAAAAACATTGGCCAATCCATAAAAGTTAAAAATTTAACACTTCCTTTTGTTTTAAAATCTCTATAAAAATATTTATCATTTTCAGATTTAGGATTTTTGTTTTCTGAGGTTATTGATTGTATATTTGGTTCAAGAGCGTTTTTTAAATCATAATAAATTTTATTGGCATCCCAAACTTTTGGAGAACATGATATTTCAAAACCATCAACAGGAGCATAGAGTCTTAGAACATCAATTGTATAATTCTCTAATAAAAGAGTTTCTTCCTCTTGGTTGTAAACCTTCAAAGCATCATTGTATAATAACCCTAGATTAGAAACTAAATCTGTTTTATAATGATTAATCAAAAAAGATTGATTGTTTAAACTAATATTCATATTGAATGAAGAATCAATTATTATTTTATTATCTAAGATTTTAGGGGAAACACTAAAATCTTTAAGTGTAATCTCAAATCCTTGAGCATAATTTATAGAAAAATCACAATTTTTTACATTAGATTCTATAAATTTTTTTAATTGATCTTCCATATCTCCTTGAGAAGGAATCTGTTTTTTTTCTAATGAGGTAGAAGAAAAATAATCCCAAAAAGGAATATTATTCCCCATAAAATTTAAGTAAGATGAAGAAGGAAAATTATAAGAACCTTTTTGATATTCAGGAAGGTAGATATAACCCCCTTGAGATTCTAAAAGATATATACCTTTTTTTCCAAGATCTTGAATACAAGAATCAAAAGTAGTATAAACAGGTTGGATTGTTAAAGGTATACTCTCTTTTACAATATTGTTTCTAAATAAGAAGAAGATAACAACTCCTGAAACGATTAATAAAGCAACTATAATAAAAATCGTTAATTGGCCTTTTTTAAAAAATTTTTTATCTGAATAAAAATGAATTTTTCCCTCTTTAACTATCATTAAAAAATAAAAGAAAAGAGATATATAAATCTTATTAGAATTTAATAAGCTTTAAGAAAAAATAAGAAAATTTAAATAAAATACTTATGTGAAAAAGAAATAGATATAGGGCCTCATAAGCTAATGGTAGACTATGTCCTTGACGTGGACAATGCCCAAGTTCAATCCTTGGTGAGGCCATTAAAAAATTAAAATAATAATTTAGATTAATTTATAAAGAAAAAGAGGCAATAAAAATTATGAAAAAGGTGGATAAACATACTAAATACTGCCCAAGATGTGGCACTCCAAACGATATAAAAAATAGGTATTGTATAAAATGTGGTTATGACTTTTATGAAAACAAAAAGAAAAAATTAAAATTAAAACAGGTATTATTAATTATTTTATCCCTTTTATTAATGTGGATTATAACAAGGATATTAGTAAACAAACCGATAATTCCTGAAATTTTACAAAGTTTGTTTCCAAAATTAAATTCTCCAAATCTCACAGTTTTTCAAAATTTAACCAAAAATAAAAGCTTAAATATGAAATTTTTGAATTTAAGCAGATAGAGTAATATTTAAAAAGCTTTTTCTTTTTTCATCTTTATGAAAATACCCAAAACAACAAAGAGATATTGCCCTTATTGTAAAAAGAAAACTGAACAAAAGATTAAAATAGTATCAACAGGATCAAAAAGAGGAACTCTCACTAGGGGTAGTATTAGTAGAGCTAAATTAAGAGGGTTAGGTAGGGGTATAGGAAACAAAGGGAAATGGGGTTCAAAACCTGCTGTTTCAAAATTCAAAAGAAAAACAAAAACAAATAAAAAAAGAAATATTATGTACACTTGTACTGTCTGTGGAAAATCAAAATATCAAAAAAAAGGACACAGAACAAGTAAAGTAATTCAAGAATAAAATGGCACAAGAAAAAAAGAAACAAAAATTTTTTGAGGTTGAAATTCCAATAATCAACAAAAAAACAGAATTGTATGCTTATGATCAAAAAGAATTAGAAAATAAGTATATAAAATATGATTTAACAAGAATGATGAGAGGAAAAGGATTATTATTAACCTTAAAAGTTAAGTTAAAAGATGGAAAACTTGTTTCTTATCCAAAAAAAATGGTTATACTTCCTTATTTTATAAGAAGGGTTGTTAAAAAAGGAACAAACTATGTTGAAGATTCATTTATAGCAAAAACAAAAGATAATGAAGTTATTCTTAAACCATTTTTAGTTACAAGAAGAAAAGTTTCAAGAAATATAAGAAAAAGTTTAAGAAACAAATGTAAAGAAGAATTGTTAGATTATGTTAAAGATAAAAATTCTGAAGCTTTATTTGAGGATTTATTAAAAGGACAACTTCAAAGAAATTTGAGTCAAAAATTAAAAAAGATTTATCCATTATCTTTCTGTGATATAAGAATCTTAGAAATGAAAAATAAAGATTAAATTTTTAAAGAATTAACTTTTCTAAAGAATATTATGCCTGTATAGCTCAGTGGCAGAGCATCTGCCTTGTAAGCAGAGGGTCGGGGGTTCAAATCCCTCTACAGGCTTTACTCTTCAATTTTGTTATTATACCCAAACTATTTTAAAGTCTTTTTGTATATATTTCATATGGGTTTTAAAGATTTAATTAAAAATGTTGGAGATAATTTATCAAAGAGTATTCAATCAAAAAAGATTAATGATGAAATGATTAAGAAAGCTGTGAATATTAAAAAGAAAGTCTTAATCAATCTATCTTTAACTGAACTCAAAGAGGTAGCTTATTTATTAGGAATGGGAAATTTGGAAGTTGTTGAAGATTATGACTTAGAAAAAGGATTTGTAAAAAAAAGGATTAAGTTAGATAAATCAGATTATATTGAAAAAATAGCAAATAAACCCGCAGATGAGGTTTGTTTAAAATTAAGATATATAAAAAAGACTAATTTAGCAGATGAGATTGAAAGGGAAGTCGATTTTATTAAAAAAGATGCTGATAAAAAAATAAAGGCTTTATATCAAAAGAATAATAAAGAAGAAACTGAACAAGAAGATATGATTTTCTCAAATATTTTGGAAGGAATAATAAACGAGATTATTTCAGTAAGACCAGAAATTCACAAAAATGAAAAGGGTTATCAGACTGAATTATTGGGAACATTAAAGGGAGCTTTGCCAAAGATATTCAAAAAACAAAAAATTAGTTTAGTTACAGAGTATAAACTAAAAACTAATAAAAGATTAGATATCTTAATTCAAGTCGATAGTTATAAGATTGCAATAGAAACTAAATATAATCTTAGTCCTTCTGGAAGCTTCCAAAGAGCTGTTGGTCAAATTTTAGAATATTCTAATTTTGTAGATGCAGTGATATTAGTCCAATATGAATCCTTAGACAATGAGACTGGTCTTGAAAATATTAAAGAATTAAAAAATTTGATTAAAAAACCGTTAAAGGTTATTGCGAATGGGGTTATTCTTACTTAAATTATAGTTCTAGTTTAACAATATTTTTTAAATTTTTAAAAAGATTAAATCTGAAAAAATTTACTCTTCAATTTCTTCTGCTTTATTATCTTCTATAAGAATTTTAGCAATCTCTTTTGGAAGATTAGCTATTTGTCCTTTTTCATAAGGCCCCATTTTCTCACCTTCAAGCCCAATAAATTCACCAACATTATCTTTAAAGAGAATTAGTTTATTTTTTGGGTCAGAAGAAGTCCCATTTAATAAATCATTAATATACTTATCAGATTCTTCTAAGGATTTCATTAATTCATCAAATAAATTTTTTTCAAAGTTTAACATATTTTCAAAATCTTGTTTAGAAATTCCTGTTTCAGAAGCTATTAAAACGAGATTCAAAATTTTTTTCTTTCTTCTCAAAAGTAATTCTTTAAATAAGGTTACAGCATTCTCTAATTGTTTTTTTGTTTTAATAGAACTTTCTGAAAGAGATTCTTCTCTTTCCAAATAATCCTCCTTTTCTTTTAAATAAAAAGCTACTTCATTAACAAAATTTTTTGGAAGAGGTTGCAATTGTTCAGAATATCTTTCCTTTTTTGAAGCTTCATAAATATCATTATAAGTAATCATAAAATAAAGATGGATTAGTAATTTTTAATAGTTACTATTCTTAGATTTTTACTATTTTAAAAAATTAGTTTTTTGAAATAATTCTTTTCCTGTTTCTATTCTTCCTAATTCTCCTTTTTTAGAATCTTTTTCATTGAATCTTTTTTCTTTTATTTCAGAATAATCCCCTTTGTAAAACAAGACAGGAACAGGATCAGCAGAATGTGCTTTATTTTTACAAGGAGTAGAATGATCACAAGTAATTAAAACTTTAATATGATTTGGAAATACTATCTTATTTATATAAGAAAAAAGCATCTTATCAATAAATTCTATCATTTGAATTTTTTCAAATGGCTTATTATCATGCCCAGGAATATCTGTTTCTTTAATATGGATATAGAGAAAATCTGCTTTTTTCAGATTTTTTTTCAATATCCAATTAGAAAATTTACATGCTTTTCTTAAACCTTCATAAAGATTAGCATAAACATCAATGTTTTTTAATTCAGGATAATTAAAATTATAAGTTTTCATTCCTGAAACTTTTGAAAAACCTATTTCAAGAGGCATATATGCTGCTGAAACCCATTTTCTATAAAATTTTAATTTTGGAGGTTCTATTCCTGGACCTCTTACAAGAATGAAATTAGCAGGTAAAAGTCCTTTCCTTATTCTTTCAAGATTAATAGGGTGATTTTTTAAAACATTATAGGCCTTTTCTAAAAATTCATTAACAACATTTGCAGAATATTGAGAATTTTCTTCATCATCAAGAGGTTTGCATCTTGATATTTTATCTGATGAAACAGTTCTACCTTGAGAATAAATACTTGTATCATTTCCTGAGATGTTATCAGAAAAACCTCCTTTAAAAATCAGACTAGCCCTATGACCAACACTTATCTTAAATATAAAATTACAAGGAAGTTTAACTTGTTTGTTTATTGCTTTTTCTAAAATCTCTGCTTCAGAAGTTGATAAAGTTCTTCCTGCTCTTCTATCCATAATATTCCCTGATTCAAGAGAATCAATTGTTGCAAAATTAGCTCTTAACACCAAATCTCCTCTCATTGGCTTAAAACCTAAACCTCTAGCTTCTAATTGGCCCCTAGTACTTGAAATTAAATCATTCCCAAATATAGAAACAATAGCTTCATCAGATTCAGGTATAAATCCTGGCCTTACAGAATACATATACCCTAATTCGCTTCTTGAAGCAAGAAAGTCTAAATTAGGAGTTTTAGCTGCTTCTAATGGAGTTTTATTATCTAATCTCTCATTAGCTAAATCTGCAGCACCATCCAAGATTATAAGTATGCCTTTCATAAAAATCAAAGAACTTAATTCTTTATAAAAATTTATATTCCCTCAAGAACTATAAAAATATTAGAAAAGAATAAAAGATTAAGAGATTATAGATAATTGAAATGTTCAAATTTTTAAAAGAAAAATTAGGGAATTGGGCAAAAAATTTTGCAAAAGAGAAAGAGGAATCTGAAGAAATTCAAGAAGAAGATAAAATAGTTAAGAAAGAAAGAAAAGATAAAAAAGAGAAGGTTAAGAAAAAGAAAGAAAAGATAAAAAACAAAGAAAAAACATTAGGAAAAACAGAAAAACAAGAAGAACAAAAACAAAAGGAAATTGAAAAAAGAATTGAAGAAAATATTCAAGAAGAAGTTAAAGAAGAAAATTTTAAGAAAAAGAGTTTTTTTGAAAAGATAGGATTAGTTAATAGAAAAGTAAAAATCTCTGAAAAAGAGTTTGAAAAATATAAAGAAGAATTAGAATTTATTCTTTTAGAGAATAATGTGGCTTTAGAAGTTGTAGATAAAATACTCAAAGAACTTGAGGAGGATATATCTAATAAAGAAATAGCAATAAAAGAAATTGAAAATGAAATTAGAAACTCTTTAAAAAAGATAATAGAAGAGATTTTGATTCAAGGACAAGATCTCTTAAAAGAAATAAAAAATAAAGATAAAAAACCCTATGTTGTTTTATTCTGCGGGATAAATGGGAGTGGAAAAACAACAACAATTGCAAAAATCGCTAATTATCTAAAAGAAAATAAAATTTCTTGCGTTATAGCTGCAGGAGATACATTTAGAGCAGCTTCAATTGAACAATTAGAAAAACATGCTGAAAAACTAAATCTAAAAGTTATAAAACATGAATATGGCGCAGATCCTGCTGCAGTAGGTTTTGATACAATAAAATATGCTGAAAGAAATAATATTGATTGTGCATTAATAGATACAGCAGGGAGAATGCACACTCAAAAAAATCTGTTAAGGGAAATGGAAAAAATAGTAAAAGTTTGTAAACCAGATAAGAAAATATTTGTTGGTGAGAGTATAACTGGAAATGATTCTGTTGAACAAATAAAAAGTTTTGATGAAATTATAAGGATTGATGGGATTATATTAACAAAGGCAGACATTGATGAAAAAGGTGGGACAGCCCTTTCTCTTGGGTATATAACAAAAAAACCAATTTTCTATTTAGGAACAGGCCAAGAGTATAAAGATATAGAGCCATTTGATAAAAAAAAGTTTATTGAAAAATTAGGTTTATAAAAGAATAAATTAAGATGAATTCTCAAATTTTAAATACCCTCAATTAATTCTATTTTTATGACTTTTAAAATAATTTATGAAGATAAGAAAACAAAAGCACGTATTGGAAAACTAAAAACTAAAAGTGGAACAGCTGAAACCCCTTTTTTTATGCCTGTTGCAACAAGAGCAGCAACAAAAGGTATAACAGTAGAAGAACTCTATAAAATGGGTGTTCAAACAACAATTTCCAATGCTCTTATCTTGTACTTAAGGCAAGGTTCTGAAATAATAAAAAAAGCAGGAGGCATAAAAAAATTCATGAATTGGAAAGGTTTGAATTTTACTGATTGTGGGGGTTTTCAAATGTATTCTAAAAATATTTATTTGTCTTCTTCAGACAAAGGGGTTTTATTTAAAAATCCTATAAATGGTGAAAAACTTTTTATAACTCCTGAAAAAGACATGGAAATTCAATTAGATATTGGGAGTGATGTTGCAATGTCTTTAGATTCTATGCCTCTATATAATCATACAAAAAAACAGATTATGGAAGCAGGAGAAAAAACAAAGGCTTGGGCAAAAAGATGTAAAATACATCATGATAATTTACAAAAAGAAATTCCAAAAAACAAAAAACAATTATTATTTGGGATAATACAAGGGGGTATCTATGAAGATTTAAGAGAAGACCAAACAAAAAGTTTAATGCAATTGGATTTTGATGGTTATTCAATCGGGGGTTTTGGTTTAGGTGAAACAATTGAAGAAGAGTTTAATGCAGTAAAAGTTGTAAAAAATATTTTACCAAAAGAAAAACCAGTTTATCTTATGGGCATAGGTACGCCAATAGAGATTCTAAAAGGGATAGAGTTAGGAGTAGATGTATTTGATTCAAGGATGCCAACACAAAGTGCAAGAAGAGGAACATTATTTACTTGGAAAGGAAAAATTAAAATTTTAAATGAAAAATATAAATTTGATTATACTAGCTTAGATGAAGAATGTGATTGTTTTGTTTGTAAAAATTATACTAAAGCTTTTTTAAGGTATCAACTTATAAATAATGAACCATTAGGCCAAAGACTGGCTATGTATCATAATGTTTATTTCTTAACCAAATTAATAGAAAAAGCAAAAGAACAGATAAAAAAGAATAAATTTAAAGAATTTAAAGAAAAATTTGAAAAAGATTACAAAAACTAAAATACCCAAAATTTAATAACCTTTAAAATACTTTTAAGAAGATGCTAGAAAAATTAGGAAACGCTATAAAAAAAGCAACAGATAAAATTGCTAATGCAATATTTTTAAACAAAGAAGAATTAGATGAAATTGTAAGAGAATTACAAAGAGCATTAATAGAAGCTGATGTAAACATTTTCTTAGTTAAAGAATTAAGTGAAAAAATAAGAAAAGAAGGATTAGATGAGAGAATTAAAGGAATTGAAAAAAAAGAACATCTTATTAAATTATTGCATGATGAATTAACTTCTATTTTAGGGGAATATTCTCCATTAAAATTAAATTCAAGAAGGAATGTAATAATTCTCTTAGGTTTATATGGAAGTGGTAAAACAACAACAATTGCAAAATTAGGAAATTATTATGCAAAAAGAGGTTTTAAAGTTGCTTTAGTAGGTTTAGATGTTTATAGGCCTGCTGCTTCAGAGCAATTAAAACAATTAGCTGAAAAAAATAAATTAAATTATTTTATTGATATAAAAGAAAAAAATCCTGTAAAAATATTAAGAGAATATGAAAAAAAATTAGAAGATTATAACTTAATTTTAATAGATACAGCAGGAAGACACACATTAGATGAAGATTTAATAAAAGAAATAAAAAATATAGAAAAAGAAGCAAAGCCAACAGAATCAATTCTTGTAATTCCTGCAGATATTGGCCAATCTGCAAAAAATCAATCAAAACAATTCAAAGAAGCTGTTAATATTTCTGGAGTTATAGTAACAAGAATGGATTCTACAGCAAAAGCAGGAGGAGCTTTAACAGCTTGCGCAGAAACAAAATCTCCAATCTACTTTATAACTAATGGTGAAAAAATAAACGATATAGAAGAGTTTAATCCTTCTTCTTTTCTTTCAAGACTTTTAGGATTAGGGGATTTAGATTCTTTAATTCAAAAAATAAATTTGATAACAGATGAACAAAAGCAGAAAAAAATTCAAAAAAACATTGAAGAAGGAAAATTAAGATTAGAAGATGTTATAGAACAAGTAAAGTCTATGAACGAGATAGGCGGATTATCTAAGATTAAATCTTTAATTCCAGGATTTTCAGATATAGACAAAAAAATATCTAATGATTTAATTGAAAACCAGCAAGAAAAAATAAAGAGATGGGAACATATAATTAAATCTATGACAGAAGAAGAAAAAGAAAATCCAGAAATAATAGAAAAACAAAATTCAAGATTACAAAGAATAGCAAAGGGTTCAGGTACAACAACAAGCGAAGTTAGAGCTTTATTAAAGCAATACAAACTTTTAAATGAAGTTATTAAATCAGGAGTTAATTCTAATAATTTTTCTGGAATGATGAGTCAAAAACAGATGATGAAATTTGCAAAAAAGTTTGGAAAAAAATTAAAATTCTAAAATGTCAAAACAAGAATTAATACAACGAGGAGCAGAAGCAAAAATATTTTTAGATAAAGAAAAAAATTTGATTATTAAGGAAAGAATAAAAAAAGGTTATAGAATAAACGAGATAGATCATAAGATTAGAAAACAAAGAACTAAAGCAGAAAAGAAAATATTGAAAAAAGCTTCTGAAATAATCAATAGCCCAAAACCAAAAGAAGAAGATGAAGATTACAAGATTATAATTCCGTATATAAAAGGAAAAAAGATTTCTGAAAGTTTAGAAGAGTTTGAGATAGAAAAACAAAAAAAGATTATGAGAGAGATAGGGAATAAAATTGCAAAACTTCACAATAATAATATAATTCATGGAGATTTAACAACAAGCAATTTTATTTTTAATGAAGAAGAAAATAAAACTTATACAATAGATTTTGGTTTAGGTTTTATAAGTCAAAAAATAGAGGACAAAGCAGTTGATTTGCATTTACTTAAACAAGCTTTAGAAACAAAACATTCTTCTAATTACCAAGTATTTTTTGAGGAATTTCTTGAAGGTTATAAAAAAGAAAGCAAGGACTTTGATAAAATTCTTCAAAGACTTAAGGCCTTAGAAAAGCGTGGAAGATATAAAGGGGGATAAAAGCTCCACCAGCTATATCATCCTCCTGGCATTTCCGTATGAGATAAATATCTTACTCTAAAAAGAACTTATACCCATTAGCTATAATTTTATTCTTTAACTTTATTTTATTAAAAACTTCTAACTGTTTTTCGTTAAGCTCTTGGTTATATTTTGTTTCAATTAAACTGTCTTTTGTGATGAAATCTATTTCTATTGAATTTTCTAAATAATAATTAGGATTTTTATTTTTAATCTTTAAGAATACGAGATTTTCATAACTTGCTCCCAAATCCTTAAATCCAGTTATAACATTTTTTATTCCTACATCTCCAATATAGATTTTTTTAGGAGATGTTACTTTCTCATTAGTAGACTTAGAATATCTGTCAACAACATAAAATAAATATGCCTTTTCAAAGTAACCTACGTATCTTTTAACACTATCTACTGAAATTTTTAATAGTTCTGCAAGTTTATTATAACTCATAGGTTTTCCAACCCCTTGGCATAGTAATACAAATAATTCTTTTACTGCTTTTTCTCCAGATATTTTATAATAAGCTATTATATCCTTATAGACAATGCTCTCAACTAATTCATTTAAATAAGCTCTATCTTCAGTTAAGACAAAGTAAGGTATTCCTCCAATTCTCAAGTAATCTTTGAAATAACTTTCTAGTTTTGCTTTGTCCGCTTTTCCTATATCTGCTCCTTTAAATTTTAAAAATTCCTGGAAATTTAACGGCATTATTTCTATAGTTTTAGTTCTACCTGTAAGAAGAGCCTTTTTGTCCCTCATTAAAGTAGCAATGGAAGAAGAACAAATAATTTTTAAGTTTTCATTATCATATAAACTCTTTAATTCTTGCTCGAAATTATCTCTAGAAGTAACCTCATCTAAAAATAAATAGAAAAAGTCTGTTGCAGACTTCTTGTGAATCTTTCTATATTCTTCAATTAACTGATGAACCGAAAATCCTAAAAGATTAAAGGAGTCAAGTTGAATAAATAATATGTCTTCGGGTTTTGTTTGGTTAGTTAATAACTGGTTTATTGTCTGCATTAATAAAGTGGTTTTCCCAATTCTTCTAAGCCCTGTTAAAAATATTATTTCTTTATTTTTTATATTCTCAAATATTTCATTTAGATAAATTTCCCGAGGTATACTCTTTTCTTTAAATTTTCCTTCCCACCAGGGATTCTGTTTATAAAGTTCTGATTCTATATCCATAAATATTTTACCCTCCTCTAATTTATAAACTTTACTATCCCATCGTATAATTTAGCATATTTCTTTACGATGACATAAGATAGTTACTTTGCCCTAAGATTAAAAGTAAAAATAAGTAAAAGGATAATAATCTTATAAACAAAAATATCCCAATAAAAATCCCCCAGTATAGATAGCCCCACCAGCTCTTGAACTTAAAGTTAGATAACCCTTATTTTGTGTGTTTTCGTATATTAAACACACAATTAAGATTATGATTCTATCATTTTTATAGTTTTCTCTTTCCTAAGAACTTAGTTCCGCAGAGAGTTTTTAATGATTAAAGTATTGCAATTAATAACCAAAATTAATAACTATTTTGAGAATGCACGATATGTTTTCGGAATCTGCGGAAATATACCCAAAATAATGAAAAGAAGATTTGCCTTATAGCGGAAAGCATTAATACAAATTCAAAAAAAATTCAAAAAAAACATTCTCAAAGAATAAAAAGATGAGTTAGGTCAATACCTCAAAAGTTATTAATTTTCGTTAACAACTGAAAATGGGAAAACAAAAATTAAAACTTATTAAAA
>JAAZNJ010000025.1 GCA_012798335.1 Candidatus Woesearchaeota archaeon
ACCAAGTTCCATCAGATAGACAAGATGAACATACTCCTAACCAGTTAGTCTTACCTGAACAACAACTTCCTGCATTAGCAACCCCTGACCAAGTTCCATCAGATAGACAAGATGAACATACTCCTAACCAGTTAGTCTTACCTGAACAACAACTTCCTGCATTAGCAACTCCTGCCCAAGTTCCATCAGATAGACAAGATGAACATACTCCTAACCAGTTAGTCTTACCTGAACAACATAGAGATGAAAATACAGGAGAAACCCACCAACCTGTAGGTAAACAATTTTTTATTTCTCTTTTAATTAAAAATGGGGGATTAATATGGAGAGTAGGATCACCAATGAGTATAGTCATTAAATTAAGAACACTAGGATTAAAAGAGGACTGTATAGCTTCCCCTAAAGATTTATTATTTCTATAAATATCATCCAAAAAATAGGTATAGTCTGTAGAAAGAAAAGTGGTACTAACTGCACCTAAATATCCTATAGCCCCATTAGAAATAGCTCTTGCCCAAAAACTATCGTATAAATAGACAGGATCAAATTGTAGAGAAGCAGTATCGCATGCTGCTACAACCACAAGGGATTTGTTAAGGGGGGGTAAGAAATTTGAATAGATTCCTGCCCATCTAGGTGCACCATGATCAGCATAATAAATTAAATCTTGATTCTCCCATTCACTGGGATTAAACTCGGCTGCTTCTTGACTAGTAGTATTAGCAACAGCGTTATAACCCGCTTCTTTAAACATTTGTGAGAATCCCTCAGTAATAACACTAAGAACATAAAAAGAACTTGCAAGGAATTTCATGTTATTTGATTTAGGATGAAGTGAATCATAAAATAAATCTCTTACAATATAATTTGATACATCTCTTTCTTTTAATCCATTAATCCTACCAACAAAAAGATCAGGTGCTTTATCCCCATCAATATCCCCATAATACCCTTGGTCTAAAGAGAGGTAAAAGGTTTTAAAGTCAGGATTCGTAGAAAAAGACTGATAATAAAGATCAGTCACAGAACTAACTATTGATTCTAAAAATCCAAGATTGTAATCAGAACTCCTATGAGGGATTAAATTAAAATCTGCTATAATTGTGAGATATTTTGGATTATAATAAAGGATTTTTTGTTTTAGAGTATTACGAATTTCTTCAGGGTTACTTGAATTTATTGGTAAAATTAGTTCTTTTTTAGCTGCTGCAAGGATAGAAGAATATAAAGAAGCTGAAACAACCCCATAAGAAGAATTAAAAACATCTGAAGGATTAACTAGAATAATCTTATCTGTTTCAGTCATTTGAAAAATTTTATCTTGTAATGATTCTAAAGAAGGATAACTTTCATTACAAATTGCTCCATCAGAAGGGGAAACATCCCCCACACAGATAATCCTTCTATTAACAAAAGTTGAGGGAACATCAAATTCTTGATTTTCAATTATCAATGGAGCATTTAACAAAGAAGCATATGTAGAGGCAACTAAAGCAAGGGGATAATCTTCTTGAACATATACTACAGTTCCTATTTTTTCCCAATAAAAAAGATAATCTGAAATAGAAATCTTCTTGATATTTGCTCTTAATTTTTCATCTTTGTAAGAATATCTTTCTAGCTCATACCCCATCAGGTTATTATCCAAGCTTGAATTTGATTCAATTATAACTATTTTTTTTGGATTATAATCTGAAATAAAATTATATTTCCCCTCATATAAAACATCAAGATAGTTTTGAGGAGTAAATAAAGGATAAGAAATCATTTTTCCATCTTCTTCCCAATTTGTTAGGGAAACAAAAGGTAAAAATTGTTTCCAGTAATAGGAATTAACTCTAATAAACGGAAGAAGATACTCCTTCTTATCGTAGGGATCAATGTAATAGTAATAATCCTTATTATCAGGATAGGGTATAACAGAGACAAATATGGGTTTATCTTTATAAAGGTCCATTCTTTTTTTGTTTACAAAGTTGGGGGATATATCGAAGGTATCATCGGGGGTACTTGTTGAATTATCACTCATATTTACATTTGAAACTATCTCTAATTTTGCATTTATCCATTTAAAATTTTTATAATCATAAACCCAGATAGTATAATTTCCAATCTGTCCTAAGAGTAATGATGAAACTGTAATAGAATACTTATCTTTGCAAACAAAGTAACTTGTTTGATTTGATTGATTAAGACAGTCAAGGCTTAGAGTATTTTGTAAGGAAGGGTTTTCATCTTGGACTATATAAAGATATTTAGAATAAGAAGATAAATCTATTGAAATATTAAAAAAATCTCCTAAACCCACCTTAGAAGGGCCGATAGAGATTCCTTCAGCATGTAAGAAGATTGAATTAAAGATGAAAAGACAAAGAAAAAAACCTACCAATAAAGAAATCTTGAATTTAATTTTTAAATTTAACATATTGAACCTACCTGGTTTTCTTCAATCAAAACCTTTTTTTTATCGCATAAAGAAATAACATTTGATAATTTTATCTGAGGGGTAATCCCCACTCTTTTAAATTGAAAACCTTTATCAAGAGGGTTTGTATAAAAAGTTTTTATAGTAAATCCAGAAATATCTTGATTAAACAATGTTGGAACAACCTTAATATTCCCAAGATTATCTTCTAAAGAAACTAAAAAACCAGAGATGTTTTGTTCTTCAATATTACTCCTTATCTTAAACTGAATTCTTCTCTCTTCTTTTATATCCCCAGAATCAGTTAAAACTGTTATATTCTCATAACAAACATCAAAAGGAGAAAAATCTAAAGAAGCACAGTTCTTTTCTTTATCCCCATAAAAAAATAAAGAAGATCTAAATTTACCTAAAGAAAAAAAAACAATAATAATAACTGAAATAGATATAGCAACAAGAATAAGAGTAGTTGTAACAATACTAATCCCCTTTTTTTTCATTATTTATTTAAAGAAATAGAATTTATAAATATATTCCTATAAAAAAATATATGGAATTTCTTAAAAATATAAATCCGAGGGATTATCAGATAGAAATTGCAAATAAATGCATAGAAAAAAATTGTTTAGTTGTTTTACCGACAGGTTTAGGAAAAACTCTTATTGCTTTAATGGTTTGCATTGAAAGAATGAAAAAATTCCCAGGGCAAAAAGTTGTTTTTTTAGCACCAACAAAACCATTAATTGAACAACATTTAATTTTTTTTAAAAAACATCTCCCCGAGTTGTTTGCAGAAATGAATTTATTCACAGGAAAAGTTAAATCTAATGAAAGAAAAAAAATTTGGCAAAGTTCAGATATTATTTTTTCAACACCCCAATGTATTGCTAATGATTTAAAAAAAGAACTTTATTCTTTAGAAGAGGTTTGTTTATTAATTGAAGACGAAGCACATAGATGTATAAGAAATTATGACTACAATTATATCGCTCAAATTTATATTAAACAATCAAAAAATTCTAGAATTTTAGGGTTAACAGCTTCTCCTGGAAGTGATTATTCAAAGGTGAAAGAGATATGTAAAAATCTTTTTATAGAGGGTGTTGAATTAAAAACAAGAGAGAGTGAAGAAGTAAAACCTTATCTAAAAGAATTAACTTTTGAAAAAAAAATTGTAAATTTTCCACCAGAATTCATGGAGATAAGAGAATTAATAAGAAATATATTTAATGATTATTTAGAAAATTTGAGGAGGAGAAAATTGATTTTTAATAATTCATCTAAAACAGAATTAATATTATTACAAAAAAAATTAATGAAAAAAGCAAATTTTGGAAAAAAAGATTATTCTATTTTATTAGCTATTGCAGATTGTTCACAAGCAATAAGGATGCAACATGGCTTAGAATTGATAGAAACTCAAACTCTGAAAACATTTAATGATTTTATAAAAGATTTATTTAAACAAGCTTCAGAAAAAAATACAAGAAGTTTAAATTCTTTAATAAAAAGAAAAGAATTTAATTTAGCTTATATAAAAGCGAATGAATTACTTTCCAAGGGGATAGAACACCCTAAAATAAAAGAATTAATTGATTTAATTAATCAAGAGAAAAATAAAAAAGATTTTAAGGCTATTATCTTTTCACAATTTAGGACAACTGCAGCAATAATTTCAAGAGAATTAAATAAGATAGAAGGAATAAAATCAAAGGTTTTTATTGGACAAACAAAAAAAGAATCTTTAGGAGAACAAATAGGTTTAAATCAAAAAGAACAAAGAAGGCTTATTGAGGAATTTTCAGAAGGAAAAATAAATGTTTTGTGTGCTACTTCAATAGGAGAAGAGGGTTTAGATATCCCAGAAGTGAGTTTAGTTGTTTTTTATGAACCTGTTCCGTCTGCTATAAGAAAAATCCAAAGGGGTGGAAGAACAGCAAGATTATCTCCTGGAAAAATTATTATACTTATAACTAAAGGAACAAGAGATGAAACTTTTTATTATGTTTCAAATGCAAAAGAAAAAAAGATGCATAAAGTTATTGATGATATTAAACAAGAAATGATAAATAAAGAAAAAACACAAGAAAAACAACAAACCCTTTTGTAATTTTCAAAGATAATAGGTATAATTAATAAAAAATGGAAGAAAAAAAGATTTTAGACATTTTTTCAAAAGAAAAAATAAAAAGAGAAGAAAAACCAAAAATTTTGATAGATTATAGGGAGAAAAATTGTCTTGTTCCTTTTGAATTAAAAAACAGAAATTTAAACACAGAATTTTGTGAATTAAAGGTAGGAGATTATCTAATAAATAATTTGATTATAGAAAGAAAAACAGTTAATGACTTTATCTCTTCAATGATAAATAAGAGAATTTTAAGACAAATAGAAGATTTAAATCAATATGAAGATAAATTACTAATAATAGAGGGGATAGAAGAAAGAGAATTATACAATGAGGATAATAAAAGTATAAATTCAAATGCTATAAGGGGTTTTTTATTATCTATCTTATTGAATTATAAAATTCCCATTCTTTTCACAAAGAATTCTGAAGA
>JAAZNJ010000026.1 GCA_012798335.1 Candidatus Woesearchaeota archaeon
CATCCATGGTATTTTAATGCATAAAGCAAAGCATCTAATAACCTTTTATCTTTGATTTTTATTATTCCTTTTTTATAAGCAATGAACATTAGCTCTGTTGATCTAATAAAATTAAAATCTTTAAACTCTGAAAATTTAACAGAAGAATATGAAATTTTTGTGTGTAATTTACCTTCTAAAATTTTAACTAAATTTTCAGGTTTTTCTGATAACACCCTTATTGTTCTTTCATCAACAGCAATCAAATTTTCAATAGACTTTTCTTTTAACATCTTGCTTAGAGCTAAACATGAAGTTTCTGCTAAATCTACAATATGTATAAAATTTCCTCTAGCAGAAAATATAGAATTTGCTCTATTATTCAAAATTTCTGTTTTTTCAGATAATTCTTTTTCATCAATTCCAAGAGAAGAGGGCATTTCAAATACTTTTTTTTCAATAAGCTCTTTTATTTTTAATGCTTCTAATTCAAATTTTTTTATTTCTAAAGGTTTGTCTATAATTTCTTTTTTTACTTCTTTTGTTATAATAAATTTTCCCTTAAATATTTTTTTTAGTTCTTCAATTTCTTCAAATAGTCCATTTAATGCAAAATTGATTATTGTTCCTGAATCAAAAATTATTGCTTTTTCCATTTTACTTCAATTCTTTGTAAACAGGTTTAATTTTAAACAATTTAACTAAGAAAAATAAAGAGATAATCATCCAGAATAAATTCAAAACAGCTACTGGAAACAATCTTGAATAAAATGAAGTTATCAAAAGTCCTGTTGACCCTAAGAAATTTAAAAGATAGTAAGTTTTTGATTTAGGTTTTATTTTTTTGAATGAAATCATGAAGTATGCGACTAATAAGCATATCATACTTACCCAACCTATTATTGAAAAATAATTAATTTCCATCAAAAAATCTTTCTGTTAATTTAATTCTTGATTTTACATCAACTGTTTTTGTAAGATTTGTATCTTGAGTATATTGTTTTTGTCCTATATAACTTGCTAATTCAAACAAACTTATACCAAGAAGATTTGCTGTTTTTTCCATAGATATACCATGTTCATATATTTTGGAAGCTTTGTTTATTTGTGCTTTCCTAAAAACATCTTCTATGTAGATGTTCATCTTATCTGAAAAATGATTTAATTTTTTTCTTAGATTAATTAATGCTTGTTTTAATTTTTTATTTTCATCTTTTTTTAAAGAATTGATACATTTATTTATCTGTTTTGAAATTGTTAAATAAAATTCTTCTAAATTGGAATTTGTATAATATTCTTTTCTTTCTAAAATTTTGCTTAGAGAATAAACAAAAATAGCAATCATGATATTATCTAAATCTTGAGTTATAGAAGCTGTATGAATAGTTTGATCACTTAATTCTTTTAATTTTAATGGATTATTTTCTTTTATAGCAACATTTGTTTCTTCTAATATCCTTATTATATTATCTTTTTCCTGCATTTAATCCCCTCTTCTAATTTTTAATAAGACTTTTTTATTAATAAATGTTAGTTTTTTATACTATATTAATATTTATTCTTTATGAAAAAAGCAGTTTTAGACACAAATTTTATTATTTATTGTATTGACAAAAAAATAGATTTTTTTTCTTATTTTCATATTTCCGGTTTTAGAATAATAATTCCTGAAGAAGTTATTAATGAGATAAAAAAATTTTCTATTTCTGCTCCTGGTAAATTAAAAAAATTAGCAAATTTATCTTTAAAATTCTTAGACAAAAATGATTTTGATAAAATTAAACTTAACTCAAAAATCGTTGATAATGGTTTGATAAACCTCGTTAATAATAATGAAGATTTTGTCCTTGCTAGTTTAGATAAAAAACTAAAAGATAAAGTTAAAGGACAGAAAATAGTTATAAGGGGAAATAAAAAAATAGAACTTGTTTAATTCTTAAATCTTTAACATCATAATTTCAATTTTTCAAGGTTATAAAAGTGGATTTTTTATCATAAATAAAACTAATTTTATTAGACATAAGCTTTTTAAACCAACTTTTATTATAATTTTTATATTGTATTAAAATGTTTTATATAACTGAGATTCAAGATTATGTAAGAGTTGAGCCAAAACTCTTTGGATTGCCTACTGTAGAGTCTGTTCAAAGGCAATTAGCAGAAACTTATTCTGAATATTACGATAAAGATATTGGGAAAGTTTTAGCTGTTGTTGATGTTATGGAAGTGGGTGAAGGCGTTTTAATTCCAGGTGATGGTGCAACATATTATAATTCAAAATTCAAATTACTTGTTTTTAAACCAGAATTGCAAGAACTTGTTTATTGTGTTGTTTCTGAAATAACAAATTTTGGAGCTTTTATGGATATAGGTCCTTTAAAAGGAATGATCCATATAAGTCAGACAATGGACGATTTTGTTAATTTTAATAAATCAAATGCTTTAACAGGAAAAGTTTCAAAAAGAACCTTAAAGAAAGGAGATTTGTGTTTAGCCAGAATTGTTGCTATAAGCCATAAAGGAGGAGAATTAAAAATAGGATTAACAATGAGACAGCCAGGTTTAGGAAGATTAGACTGGATTAAAGAAGATCAATTAAAAAAAGAAAAAATGGCTCAAAAAGCTTTAAAAGAAGAGGAGAATGAAGCAAAATCTTCAAAACCAAAAGGAGGAAAAAAGAAAAAATAGGACTTAATAACAAATAATTAACAAAAATGGCAAAATTAAAAGCATGCAAAAATTGTAACACTATCTATGAAGGAGATAAATGTCCAAATTGTTTTTCAAAAGATTCAACAGAGGGTTTTAAAGG
>JAAZNJ010000027.1 GCA_012798335.1 Candidatus Woesearchaeota archaeon
AACAGGCAAATTCCAAATCTCTTTTTGTATTGCTTTAATAACATCTTGCCCAGAAATGCTTTCCTTTAACATTATATCTAAAAGTTTATCTCTTGCATTTTGAAAATCACCTGCTATTGCATAATCTAAAACTACTCTTATGTCTCTTGGTTTTGTATTTGATATCATAGTCAATACTAAATCAGAACTAACAATAGGAGAAATTGAAGCTGTTGATTGTAAAATGTTTATGCATCTCCTGCAATCTCCTTCGCACCCTTCGTATAGAATTTCAATTGCCTCTTCTTTAATAGTTAGATTTTCTTTTTCTGCAATTCTCTTTATAACCTTTTCAATATCTTTTTTTTCTAACAATTTAAATTTGAAAATCGCACATCTCGATTGTATTGGATCTATAATTTTACTAGAATAATTGCAAGATAAAATAAATCTGCATGTTGCTGAATAATTTTCCATTGTTCTTCTTAATGCTTGTTGTGCTTCTGGTGTTAAAGCATCAGCTTCATCTAAAAATATTATTTTAAAAGGAATATTTCCTATAGACTTTGTTCTTGCAAAATTTTTCACTTTTTCTCTAACAATATTAATACCTCTTTCATCTGAAGCATTTAATTCAAGATAGTTTTCTCTCCAATCATCTTTGTATAACTCTTTAACAACAACCAATGCGAGTGTGGATTTACCTGTTCCTGCTGGTCCTGCAAATAACATATGAGGTATATTTAAAGAATTAACCAAAGCTTCAACCCTTTTTACAACATTATCTTGACCAAAAATTTCTGAAAATTTTACAGGCCTGTATCTTTCTGTCCAAATACTCTCTGCCATAATAATCTATTTCTTTTTTTACTTATAAAGATTTGTATTCTCTTTTAGAAGTAACTTGTTATAATGAGTAAATTAATCAGAATTCTCTTATAAACTATCTAGCTTTTTGTCTTCTTACTTTTCTTCTATGCTTTTCTTTCTTTAATCTCTTCCTTTGCCATTTCCATCTCATCTGGTTCTTCTTTTTCCACCTTCTGCTTGATCTTTTCATATTAGGATTAGAAAAATTTGCTTTTTAAAGATTTTGATTCAAATTTTTTTATTTTTTATCTTGATTTTTTTATATTTATTCTTTTACAATATCCTTTAATAGGGCAAATGCTACATTTAGGAGAAACAGGCAAACAAATTGTTTTTCCAAACTGAACAAAAATAGAATTAAAATCTCTCCAGTATTTTTTAGGAAGAATTTTTTCAAGTTCTTTCTCTGTTCTTTCAGGAGTTTTTGTCTCAACCCAACCTATTCTGTTTGGAATGCGATGACAATGAGTATCTATTGGTAAAACTAATTTGTTATAAGCAAAAGAAAGAACAATATTTGTCGTTTTTGGCCCTATGTATTTTATATTTAACAATTCTTCTTTACGACTAGGAACTTTCCCATTATATTTTTCTAATATCTCTTTAGAAACATATTTTAAAATCATAGATTTCTTTTTGTAATGACCTGAAGAATAAATTAATTTTTGTAATTCTTCATCAGAAAGTTTTATTATTTTTTCAGGTGTATCTGCTACTTCAAATAATCTTTTTGATGCTATTTCTGTATTTTTATCTTGTGTTCTTAATGATAAAAGACAAGAAATCAAAATTTTGAATGCATTAGGATTATCTCTCATACGATTAAGAGTTGTTTTTGTATGCGTTGGATAAACCTCTTTTAAAATTTTCATAACTTTATCTATGCTTTTAGAATTATTCATCTTATTTTTTGATTTTATCACTTTAATTTTATCTTATCTTTTTTTATTTTTTAAATTGTTATATCTTTCTTGATTTCTAAATTATTATAAAATTTAATTATTTTTTAACTTATTTTTCAAGACTTTTCAAGAATTAATTCTCCAAAGGTTTTTCCAAAAATTCCTGCAGAATTTCCTTCATCTGTGTCTAAATGCACTGCACTTTTATAATTTTTTGAAGTTCTTACAATAACCTCTTTGAAAATAAGTCCTCTCTTACCCTTTATTTTAATACTTATCTTTTCATTATTTTTTAGATTTAATTTTTTTGCTTGTTCTTCTGATATATGAAAATGCCTTTTTGTAATAATACATGGAATTTTTTTGCTTCTTTTTTTTCCAATTACCTCTACTCTTGTTGTTCCTTCCAAATCTCCTGATAGTTTTAATTTAGGCAATGGTTTCAAATTTAAATAATAAGCATCTGTTAAAGAAATTTCTAATTGAGAGTTTTCTCTAAAAGGCCCAACAACTCTAACATTTTTTATTTCTTTTCCTTTATTGTAAATTGTAACAAATTTATCTGAACCGAATTCTCCTGGTTGAGATAGATCTTTTACTTTTTTTAATATTTCATTCCTACCAAATAAAATTTCAAAATCTTCTTTTGAAATATGTAAATGTCTTGAAGAAACTTCTACTAAAACTTTTTTGTTTCTTTGTTTTTTCATTTTAATCTATTTTTTAATTTAATTTTTTTATCTAAACTTATTAATCTTTGTTTTATTATTTTTTTATTATTTTTTGTTTAATGCTTTTAAAACTTCATTTAATGCTTCTTTTTCTTCTTCTGATTTTTTTACTAAAACTTTAACTTTAGAGTATTTTGAAGATATTATTCCTTTGTTTTTATTATTATTTATTTTGTCTAAATTCAAATTTATATAAGAAAAATATTTACAGATATCTTCTCTAATTTTTGGAACATTCTCTCCTATAGCACTTGTAAAAATTAGATTATCTAAACCATTCATTACTGAAACATAACTCCCTATACATTTTACTATTGAATAAACAAATAAATCATAAGCAATTTTGCAATTTTTATTTATACTCATATTTTTTAGAATATCTCTAAAATCTTTATAACTGGATATTCCTTTTAATCCTGAATCTTCATTTAATATTTTTTCAACATTATAACCCCTTTTTTCTAAGAAAAAAATAATTCCAGGATCAATTGAACCTGATCTTGTTCCCATCATAACACCTTCTAAGGGTGTTAAACCCATACTTGTATCTATAGGTTTTCCATCTATTATCGCAGAGAGACTAACACCTGAACCTAAATGGCAAGTTATTGTTTTTCCTTTAATATTCCTTGAGATAGAACTATGAGATAAACCATGAAAACCATATCTTCTTATTCCATACTTTTTGGTTATTTTTAAAGGGATTGCATAAATCTTTGAAATTTCAGGAAGATTATAGAAAAACATACTATCAAAAACAGCATATTGCCTTTTATTTTTGAAAAGATTTTGAGATTCTTCTATTAATTTCAGTTGAATAGGATTATGCAATGGTGCAAATTCACTAAAATTTTTTATTTCTTTTTTTACTTTTTTATTAATCAAACAAGGATTTTTTAAATTGCCTCCATGAACAACCCTATGAATAATAAAATCAAATTCTTTTATATTTTCAAAAATTCTTTTTAAAGAAAAAACATAATCTTTTTCATTTTTTAATTTATCAAATTTTTCTTCTTTTATTAAATTATTCCCTATAAAAAAACTATACTTTAAACTGAAACTACCAGCATTAATAACAATTATCTTATAATCTTTTTTCATCTTCTTTTTTTCTTTTTATTGTCTAGATTTATTATATAGCTTTCAATTTAATCATAACAGTATATTCCTTATAAAGAATTCTCTTCTTTTTAATTTTAACCAATTTTATCACTCTTAATCTGCCTTATTTTGTTATTTTATCTTTTATTAATTTTATAATTATCATTATAGAAACTAAAAAGATTAAAGAAATAAGAGAAAACAAGAAAAAAATGTTTTTTGATATTTGACTTATAAAATGAATAAATGGATTATATAAAATTAAAAAACTAACTATAGCTGTCATAATAAAAGTCAATAAGACTACTCCTGCCATTATATCCTTTATTCTTCCTGCTTCTTTATTATATTCAGGAGAAACAAAATCTACAAGTTTTTCAAATCCTTTATTAAACATTTCTAATATGATGACTAAAAAACAAACAACTATAATAGTAATTAAAGAGGTTTTAGAGATTTCTAAGAGTAAACTAAAAAATATAATTAGAGAACATAATAAAATTTGAATTTTAATATTTCTTTCTTTAGATATACTGTTAATTATTCCTCTTGATGCACATAATACGCTGTCTATAAAACTTATTCTTGTCATAATTTTTAATGAAATTTTATCTTTATAATTGTTATGTTTTTTTAGTAGTTACACTTTTAAGGATATTAAGAATTAGCTTTTTATTTTTTTATTATCTATGCCCTGTCCGAGATTTGAACTCGGGTCGCCACCGTACTCCAAAAAAGGTTGCATAGAGATGCGTAGATTTGATTCTCTCACCGAGACAAATCTGCCTTCTTTGTTATCCACAAAAATTGTTGGATTTTTGAGAGGGTGGAATCCTTGGCCTCTAGACTAACAGGGCATAATTTTTAAAGTTTAATTTAATTTAAAAGACTTGTGTTAATTTTAATTAAAATTATTTAAAACAATATTTGTTTATTAGTAAACCTTTAATAATTAGACATCTTTTTTTAAAGAATAGTCCCATAGTACAGCGGTCAAGTATACGGCCCTCTGGAGGCTGTGACCCAGGTTCGAATCCTGGTGGGACTATCTATTTCATTTTCTTATTTTTCTTTTCTCAATCTTGAATAACATTTTATGTCCTTATTATTAAGTTTTATAATACATTTTTAATAATCTTTTAATTGTCTTAATTATTAACTAAATAGAAAGGTTCAGAAAGTTTTTTATATCTTCTTTTATAATTAATAATATGGCTTTAACTTCAATTTTAATAACCCTCATAGCTTTAGTTGTTCTTGTTTTAATTCTTTTTGAAGTAAAAAAAACAAAACATAAAGTTCTTTTAATTTTAGTTCTAGGATTTATTTTATTTGGGTATTTTAGTTTTGTTATGGTTTTTAAAAATAAACCTATATCAATAAAAAATTTAAGTGATGTCGATAATTTATTAAATCTTTATTTTTCATGGCTTGGCCAAGTTTTTAATAATATTAAAATAATAACAGGACAGATAACTAAAATGGATTGGTCTTCTAATAATTCTATAAAAAATATTACTAAGAATTTTATCTGAGGACTTTTAATTTAAATCTTAATTTTTATATTCCAATCTTTTAATCTAATTATCCTTTTTATTTTTTAATAAAACTTTAACAAAATATTTATAAACTAAAAAATGTTTTATATAAAAGATTAAAAGAGGAAGACCATGGCTAAAAAAAGAGTTGGTTCTAAGAAAAAAATTGAAAAGGTAAAATCCCAATCTAAAACCTTAAATAAAATTAAAACTCCTTTAAAAAAACAAATCTTCCCTATAAAAGAGAAGAACCATAGAATATTCCAAATTTTAAATTATATGCTCTTTTCATTAGTGATCTCTTTAATTTCTTTTATTTTATTTAAGATAATAGATGTTTTATTTTTTCAAAATCTTTTTTATTTATTAACAATAATTTCTTTTTTTGTTTCAATTGGTTTTTTAATTTCTTTATTGATTTATTTAATGATAAGCTTTTTTAAAAAAGTTCATTTGTAAAAACTATTTATATGTTTTAAAATTTATCTTTAATAATTAGATATAAGTTAGATAAATCTTAAGAGTTAAATTTATACTAAACATTTCTATTTTTTATTTCTTTAAATAGTTAAATTTTTTAACCAAACTTTTTTTAAAATCAAGTGCTCCAGTAGCTCAGTTGGTTAGAGTACGTCCTTGGTAAGGACGGGGTCCTGAGTTCAATCCTCAGCTGGGGCTTAGTTTTTTAAACTCTTAAATATTCATGGAAGTATTATTTAATTAGTTATGAATCAATCATAATTAAGTATAATTATAATTTGGTATAATAAGATATACTTTTAGAAAAAAATGGAACAAAAAAGACAAAACAAAGATAAAGATTTTAATAAAAATCTCAAAGAATTAAAAAAAATTTATCTTAATTTAAAAGAGAGATACTCTGAACTCCCGAGTTTTGATGAACTTAATAAAGATTTTCAAATAGAAAAACTCTGTAAAACTCAAACAGATTTTTTAATAAAAGAAATAAGAAAAATAATTTTAGACAAATTTTTTGATTATCTAAAATTTATAGAATCTTTATTAAATCCTGTTACAGAATCTCCTTTATTCGTTTTTTCAATAATAAAAAAGATAGACGCTCCTAAAAAAGAATCTTTATCTGAGATATATAAAAAAATTTCTTCACTTGAATTTGAAATTATAAAACTGGATTTAAATTATTCTGAAGATCAAGAAGTAAAAGCTGTTATTAAATATTATAAACTTTGGCAAGAAATTAAAAAAGAATTAACAAACACCTTTTCTTTATTAGAGAAAGAAGTTGAAAAATCAAATACTAAAAATACAAGTTACTTAGGATAATCTTATTCTAAAGAATCTATTACTTCTCTCAAGGAAATTTCAAATAAAGAGACAGGCATTTTAATTTTCCAATTATTCAAATTTTTTGGATGAACTTCTCCTAATTGCCCAAGAAGTGTATTGTTAAAAAATATGTCTATAACTCTCCCTTCTATAAAATAAGGTTTTATCTCTTTTGGTTCTTTTATTTCTATTTTAAGATTTAACATTCTAAATAAATATTCAAGGATTTGTCTTGCTTCTGTAAAATTACTTGGAGATAAAGCAACAGCTAAATTTTCTTTTTCTTCTTTTTCAAAAATTTTTCCTATTTCAAAAATTTTTTGAGGGTATTCAGAATCAGAATTCTCACTTAAAACTTTTAGAAGATAATGACTTAAATCTTTCCTTAAAATTGTATAATCTGTTTTTGAATTTTCTATCTCTATAAAATCTTTTTCTTCTAAAGACATTTTTTTAAATTGATCCCTTTTTATAGTCAGATGATAATTTGAAGTCTCTATTAAATTTAATCCTGTCAAAATTTCAGAAATTTTCTTTTTTATTCTGCTTGTTTTTGATTCCCCGCCAATTGTAGAAATTTTTGGAACTTCAGGAATAAAATTTTCATAACCATAAGCTATTGCTATATCCTCTATAAGATCAACTTCATGAAGGATATCTATTCTCCAAGGAGAAATTTCAACAATTTTATTCTCATAAGAATGCCCCATTTTTTTTAATAATATTTTAATCTCTTCTTCTTTAAGATTAAGGCCTAAAAGAGAATTAACATTCTTTAGATTAATCTTCATTTTTTCTTTTTTAAAATCAGGGGTCATAATTTTCTCTTTTTCATATATTACTTCCATTGAATAAACTTTGCCTCCTGACTCTGTTAAATTTGAAACTAAAATGTTAAGGCATTTTTTTAATAATTCTAAATCAAAACCAGAACATTCTATAAAAATGTCTTTTGTTTTTTCATCTACTTTTCCTGTAAGTTGAGAATTTATTATTGGTGGCATACTTAATATTTGATTATTTGAATCTACAAAAATTGGGAATTTTTCTTTTCCTGCTAATAAATGGGAGTATTCTCTTCCTTTTGGATGTCTTTGTAGTATTTGAAAACCATTCATCTCTCTTTCAGAATCTAAAGGAATAAATTTTATTTTATCTGGCTCTAAAGCTTTAAAAGTTATTGGCAGTTTTATCTTTTCTAAAGGATAAATTCCAATAGCAAATTTTTTTCTATTCCTTCCTAAAGTTAAATGTAATTTTTCTTGCATGTCTATAACCTCTTTTATTAATTCATCTGTAAAATGAAGATTTTTAACAATAGAACAGACCGTGTAAGGCCTTATATCTTTTAATGATTCATCAACATAAATTTTGTAATCTTTTTCAGGATTAAATATCTTGTATTCTGTTTTATCTCTTTTTCCTAAAAAATGTAAAAAACTTCTTTTAAAACCATAATAAGACAATAAATCTGGTCTATTAGGATAAACTTCTATTTCCACTTCGTTATTGTCAATTCTTTCAATTGGTGTCCCAAATAGAGCAATCTTATCTTGCATTTTTTCATCAAGTCTTCCAATCTCTTTTTCAAATATTTTTTTGTTGAAACTTATAGTTGCCATTGAAAACCTCCTGCGGGTTTCTCACGCTTCCAGCATCCAAGCCTTCGGCTAATGAAAACCTCTTGTGATTTTTTATCACCCAAGTATCCAGATCTTCGGCTAATGAAAACCTCTTGTGATTTTTTATCACCCAAGTATCCAGATCTTTGACTAATGAAAACCTCTTGTGATTTTTTATCACTTAAACATTCAAATATTCTATCAATGAAAACTTTTTTTGAATTTTCA
>JAAZNJ010000028.1 GCA_012798335.1 Candidatus Woesearchaeota archaeon
AAATGATGTGTGGAGAGATTGGGATTCTAAAATTAAAATTATGGATGTTAATAAAAATGAAACTTTTAGAAAACAAGAGTGTGAAAATAATAAAAATTTAATGTATGTTTATTCTGCAAAAGAAGAAAAAAATAAGTATACATTAGAAGTCACAATATGTAATGCTGGAATAGCTCCTACATCAACTAAAAATAATCCTCCTGTAACCTCTGAAACCAATAATCCTCTATATCCTGGGGGTCATGATACTGAATAATAGCGAGGAGATATAGGGAAAAAGAGTTTAAACCTACTTAAAAATTTATTATCTTTTCTTACTGTAATCCTTAATCTTTCTTTTTCTTAAATTTTTATTTTATTTTAACAACTTTTTTAAATAACTAATTCTTTTTTAATTTATGAAATCTTTAATGATAAAAGATAAAAGAGGTATGGATACAATGGCTTTTATCCTTGTTGCCTTAATCCTTGCAGCATTAATTCTTATCTCTTTATCAGGGGGATTACAAATTGTTATAGGAAAATTAAAATCTGCTTTAGGAGGGCCTTCAAATGTTGATTTAATTAAAGGATTTTGTCAGTTATCCTGTAATCTCGGATTTACTAATGATTATTGTTATAAACCTAGAACATTAACAGACAATCTAGGAAACAAACTTAATGATGTAACTTGCTATTTCCTTTCTAGATATAAACCGAGTTATGAGATTGATTCTTGCCCAAAGAAGGTTTGTTCTATTGAATTTAATAATAACCTAAATTCCAAAGAACAATTTAATCAATTACAATGTACAAAAAACAAATTATATCTACAATCTTTTATTCAAGATTCTGAAAAAGAATATACTTTGTTGTCAAAAGAATGTTCAAATTTTCTTGAAAAACCTCTAACAATTTCTAAAGATGAATTGAACCTTGATAAAACTCTTGAACAATATTTTAACAATTATATCTTTTATTCTATAAATGCAGAATGGATTGATAAATCTAATAAGGATTTACTTATCAATGCAATTAACATTGCAACAGGAAAAGGATCAAGCCAATATCTTCCAGATTTAGACCTGACTAACCAAGAGAATGTAAAATTTTGTTATGAACCTATTAATTCATTAAATGGATTAACAGGATATGCTTATTTAAAATCAAATCCAAAATTAATAAATGATGTTATTGATGCTTATCAAATTAATCTAAATGATTTTGAACGTTGTGGGGTTTATTATCATTTTATCAATAAAGAAAATACAAAGTATAAATCTCTATTATCTTCTTATAATGCTTATCAATCTGCTAAAAATAGGGGGAGAGATTCTGATCAATTTAAAGAGGAGATAATAAAGAATATGGGTTGTATTAACAAGGATTATAATAACTACCTTTCTCTTAGGTATAATCAAAATGACCCCACAGGAAAGTATATTCAATTTTTAGATGAAAACAATAATCTTATTACTTTAGATTTTCTATGTGAACCAGATATCCCAAGTTTTAAAGGAGAAGATGTTTGTAAAGCTTATTATGATGAATTAATCCAGAAATTTTCATTAGATTCTGATTTAGAAAATATTGGAACCTTTGATTTTTGTTCTAAAAAAATTAACTTTCTTGATTCTTCTGGAAATGAGATTTGTTCAGGATGTACTTGTTTTGACTTACTAAAGAATCTTAAAGAAGAAGATTTAACAAAAAGGGGTTATAGGAGCATAGTGATTAACGGAGTACCTACATCAAATTCAGATATTGTAAAATCTTGTAACCCTTAACCTAAAAGATAAAATGTCAGATTACGGATTTCCTGAAAAGAGAAACAAAAGAAAAGAAAAAAGAAAAGAAAAAAAGAAACATCCCTATAAACAAGGCGGAGCTCAAAGAACTTTTGAGATTAAATAAAAGATAAAATAAATTATTTTATAAACTTATTTTTCTTTTTTCTAAAA
>JAAZNJ010000029.1 GCA_012798335.1 Candidatus Woesearchaeota archaeon
AAATGATGTGTGGAGAGATTGGGATTCTAAAATTAAAATTATGGATGTTAATAAAAATGAAACTTTTAGAAAACAAGAGTGTGAAAATAATAAAAATTTAATGTATGTTTATTCTGCAAAAGAAGAAAAAAATAAGTATACTTTAGAGGTTACAATATGTAATCCGGGGATAGCTCCTGGATCAACCACCCCTACACAACCAGGGAATCCTCAAACACCCACGACTACTCTTAATACTCCCTCTCAAGCTGGAGGTCATAATTCTCAAGAGTAAGGAAATTTCATTTTAAACCTTTTTGAACTTTTGAAATGGATTTAAAATTTTTATTTCTTCTTGTTATAATTGTTAATTATACTTTGCTTAAATCTTTATACTTTTTTAACAACTTTTTTAAATAACTAATTCTTTTTTAATTTATGAAATCTTTAATAATAAAAGATAAAAGGGGTATGGATACTATGGCTTTTATCCTTGTTGCCCTAATTCTTGCAGCATTAATTCTTATTTCTTTGTCAGGGGGATTACAGATTGTTATAGGAAAATTAAAATCTGCTTTAGGAGGGCCTTCAAATGTTGATTTAATCAAAGGATTTTGTCAGTTATCATGTAATCTCGGATTTATTAATGACTATTGTTATAAACCCAGAACATTAATAGATAATTTCGGAAACAAATTTAATAATGTAACTTGCTATTTCCTCTCTAGATACAAATCAAGTTATGAGATTGATTCTTGTCCTAAGAAGGTTTGTTCTATTGAATTTAATAATAACATAAATTCTAAAGAGCAATTTAATCAATTACAATGCACAAAAAACAGATTATATTTACAATCTTTTATTCAAAACTCTGAAAAAGAATACACACTTTTATCAAAAGAATGTTCAAATTTCCTTGAAAAACCTTTAATAATTTCTAAAGATGAATTGAACCTTGATCCAACTCTTGAAACATATCTTAACAATTATATTTCTTATTCTATAAACGCAGAATGGACTGATAAATCTAATAAGGATTTACTTATCAATGCAATTAACATTGCAACAGGAAAAGGATCAAGCCAATATCTTCCAGATTTAGACCTGACCCCTCCAAAAGAAACCATAAAATTTTGTTATGAACCTATTAATTCATTAAATGGATTAACAGGATATGCCTATTTAAAATCAAATTCAAGGCTAATGGATGATGTTCTTGAGGCTTATCAAATTAATCCAAATGATTTTGAGCGTTGTGGTGTTTATTATTACTTTGTTGATAAAACAAATGTAAACTATGAAGGTCTATTATCTAAATACAATGCTTATAAATCTGCTGAAAATAGGGGGAGAGATTCAGATTCATTTAAAGAAAATATAATAAATTCTTTTGGTTGTATTAATAAGGATTACAATAACTATCTCTCTCTTAGATATAATCAAAATAACCCCACAGGAAAGTATATTCAATTTTTAGATGAAAACAATAATCTTATTACTTTAGATTTTCTATGTGAGCCAAATATCCCAAGTTTTGAAGTAGACGATGTCTGTAAAGCTTATTATGATGAATTAGTTCAGAAATTTTCATTAGATCCTGATTTAGAGAATATTGAAACCTTTGATTTTTGTTCTAAAAAAATTAAACTTCTGGATTCCTCCAAAAATGAGATTTGTTCAGGATGTACTTGTTTTGATTCGCTCAAGAATCTTCAAGAACAAGATTTAGTAAAAAGAGGTTATTTAAATATAGAAGTTAAAGGAGTACCCATCTCAAATTTAGAAATTATAAATTCTTGTAAACTTGAATCTAAAACATAAAAATGTCAGATTACGGATTTTTTGAAAAGAGAAACAAAAGAAAAGAAAAAAGAAAAGAAAAAAAGAAACATCCCTATAAACAAGGCGGAGCTCAAAGAACTTTTGAGATTAAATAAAAGATAAAATAAATTATTTTATAAACTTATTTTTCTTTTTTCTAAAA
>JAAZNJ010000030.1 GCA_012798335.1 Candidatus Woesearchaeota archaeon
TATAATCAAAACAGAACATTCTTTTGTAAAAGTGAATAACGTACATCCATTCTACATTGGAAATGGTTATTATAAAAAATCAGAAGAATTAAATGTTGGAGATACAATTTACATTAATCTTAATGGAAAATTAACTTCTGAAAAGATTTTATCAAAAGAGAGAGTAGACCTTCCTAGTCCAATAACAGTTTATAACCTTGAATTAAACAAAGATGGTCCAAGAAATTATTTTGCTAATGGATATTTAGTTCATAATGGGAATACCTATTTGGACTTCATTACTGGGAGAATGGTATCTAAGTTTTAAACATTTAAGAATCATAAGATGAATCTTTTTAAACAATTAATTTACTCTTTCATCTTCTTCTTTTTAATCTTCTCTTTTTTTGGAGGAATAAACCTTTTTTTATTTACTTTTTCTTTAAAAATATCTTACCCTGATTTTTTATTTTATATTGTGGGATTTAGTTTAATTATCATTTTTTTACTTTCTTTAAAACAATTATCTATCTTAAATAACCCCCCAAAGATGGCTTATATCTTTTCTTTTTTTTCTTTTTTGTGTGGGGGTAATTATCTGATGAATGTTTTTTTTCATAAAGGAATTCTTACTACTTTAATTTCAAATATCTTATTGAGAAAAATTTTAGGTGGGATCATTTTTGGAATTTTTCCAATTATTTTATCAATATGGCTTTTTATTCAAGTATTCATTAAAAAGAATTTAATTGATGAGAGTGATTGATAAATAGATTAATAAAACTGGTAATTAATGCCTTTTTGCCTAATCCTATTATTCCTAATTATATACAATCTTAAGTAACAAAAAATAAGATCTTTTATTATTAATTATTTATCCTTTTTTATTTGAGGTTTTTATAATTTAATCAATGATTATAAAACGATTAATTTGACAATTATAAGAGTTGTAAAGCCCCTAATCTATTTTTTATTACTTTATTTTTATCAAAATTTTATATCTATTTAATTCAGTTTAATCTATGTAATTTAATATCTATAACCTATTTTTGTTTAATGTCCTCTTTATCTCTTTTGTTTTTGAGATAATTATTAATCTTCTCCTTTATAATATTCTGAAAATTCTTTTTTAATTTTTCATTTTGAAAATTTTTAATTCTATTAAATAAATAAGAGAATAACAATCAAGATAATATTAAATAAATTAATTATTCTATCAATTTCCTTCGGAATGAATTAAAAATATTAAAATAATTCTTTAATAATCTTTTTTGTAGAAATATTTATAAACCCTATTTTATTATATTAAATTATGAAAAAAGAAGTGATAAAAGAAAAAAGTTTTAATAACAGATTACTTTATACTTTCATTCTTCTTGGAATTGTTTTTTCTTTAACCTTAGGCGTTAATGCTTTTGGAACTTCAACGCCAAGTACTTTTGGTCATAGTGTTGGTGAATTAGACTTTACAGGTGGATTTAATGTTCCTAGTGGGAATGTAGGAATTGGGACGACAAATCCAACCGAAAAATTGGATGTTCAAGGTGGAGCAATAAAATGGGCTGGGAGTTATTTACACGAAGGGCATGGTGGTAGTATTGAGTTAGGAAATACTGGTACACCTTATATTGATTTTAAAAATGATCCTGACTCAGATTTTGATATGAGACTAATTCTAACCGGGGACGATTCTTTGGAAATTGATGGTGGATATGTCGGCATCGGAACAACAAGCCCAAGTTCTAAACTGGAAATTTATGATGGTTATTTAACAATTAATAGCCCGGGGTTAGGGTGGGGGACAAATCAAAGAATAGTAAGTAAGGGGCCTCTTTCTTTCATGCCTGATTCTGATAATACAGAAGATCCATTTATATATATGTTAAACCCAAGTGCTTCTTCCACAATCACTTTTAATACTGTTACAGGGGATGTAACAGCAAATGCTTTTATTTATTCTTCTGATAAAAGATTAAAAGAAAATATAAAACCTTTAACAAATTCATTAGATAAAATAAACCAATTAGAAGGGGTTTCTTTTAATTGGAAAGATACAGGAAGACCAA
>JAAZNJ010000031.1 GCA_012798335.1 Candidatus Woesearchaeota archaeon
GGTTTGGGCTCTTAAAAGAAAAGCTATGATTAATCTTGCTAAATCAAAAATTGGTGCAGAAAGCTTAAAAGAATCTATAGAAGCTATAGACAAAACAGGAAAAGCAATAAGGAAAGTAGGAGAAAAAGCAGAGGAAGAAGCGAAAAACAAATAATTTTATAAATTTCCTCTTCATTCTTTTAAGATGAATAAAAATAAAACTAATATATTAAGATTAATTTTTTTGATTTTTCTTTTTAATTCATTTTTCTTATCTTTGCATTTTGTTTCTTCATTGACGGTTTTTGGGGGATTTCCTTTGGCAAATCCTCTTCAATCAGAAGATGGAAATTTAGAAAATCCAGTTGATAAATTTCATGAAGTTGAACAGACTAGTTCAGAGAAGATAGATAGTTTAATGCAACAATGGCAAGAATTACTTTTAAAAAATGAATTCTTAAAAGAATTAGACAACTCTTTCAAAAAAATTAATATGTTCTTTTTTGTTCTTTTTGGAGAAAACTATTCTTTTTCATTATACTTTTTTTTAATTTTTGTTTTCTGGATTTCTCTTTTAATAAATTTTTATTACATAATAAGAAGTTATTCTACTTTTAGTGAATTTGCTTCTGCATTCATCTCTTTCTCTATTATTTTAATAAATGCTCATTTAGGATTATTCAAAACTATTTCAAAATTTTTAATTTCTTTAATATTTGATTTTGGAACAGTTGTCAGATTATTAATAGTTTTTGGAATTCTCGCATTTTTAATTTATCTTATTTTTTTCTTTAAAGGTAATTTTAAAAGTATAAAAGAAGAAAGAGACAAAGAACAAGAGAAGCAAGATAGAGAAATTTTACATAGCGAAGCTGAGACGATTAAAGAAAAAAATGAAGAACTTTCTAAATTTGTTAACAAAAAATAACAATTTTTATAAAAATATTAAACAGGAAATAATAAAAAATAATAAATAAGGAGTTAATAAAACTTAATAGAAAAATTAAATTAAAAAATAGATTAAGATGAATAAAAATATAAGATCGTTTGATTTATTAGGAAAGACGGCTTTAGTGAGATTTCCAAATAATTTTTCTATAAAAGACAAAAAAGAATTTGCCTTAAATTTAATGAAAAAACAAAAATCAATTAAAACTGTGCTTGAAAAAGCAGGAGAAATTAAAGGCAGATTAAGAAAATTATCTACTAATTTTATTGCAGGAGAAAATACAAAAGAAATTGTATACAAGGAAAATAACTGCATTTTCAAATTTAATATAGACAAAACTTATTTTTCTTCAAGATTAAGCAATGAAAGAAAAGAAATATCTTCTTTAATCAAAAAAGATGAAGTGGTTCTTGTAATGTTTGCAGGAGTAGCTCCTTTTTCAATTGTTATTGCAAAAAATTCAAAAGCAAAAAAAGTTTATTCAAATGAATTAAATAGAGAAGCTAATAAATACGCTTTAATCAATATAAAATTAAATAAACTTGAAGATAAAATAATTTTAATACCAGGAGATATCAAAAAAGTTACAGAAAAAATAATTAAAAAAACTGAAATTAACAAAGACAACAAAGAAAAAATTCCAACATCTTTTGATGTTATTGTTATGCCAAGACCTCAATTAAAAGAGAGTTTTTTAAAAGAAGCTTTTTCATTATCTAAAAAAGGAACAAGAATTTATTATTATGATTTTTGTAAACAAGATGAAAAAGAAAAAATAATAACCAAAATAAAAAAAGAGGCAAAGGAATTTAAAAAGAGAATAGAAATTTTAAATGTAAAAAATGCAGGAGAAATTGCACCTTATAAAATAAGATTAAGAGTTGATTTTAAAGTTCTATAA
>JAAZNJ010000032.1 GCA_012798335.1 Candidatus Woesearchaeota archaeon
TATCTATCTAAATTAAGTATTGAAAAGACAAAACAAAAAATTAAAGAATATCTTAATCCAAGTTTTAAGATAAAACCATTTAAAAATCCTTATGGAAAAGAGGGGGTAAGTAAAAAGATATTAAAAATTTTAAGATGAAAAGATGTTTAAACATAAATAAGGATTATTCTGAAAGATTTGTTCAACCTATAAGTTTAGAATTCCGTCTCACATTGAAGAAATTTTAAAAAATAAAAGAATTACCTCAATGATAGATCTAGGATGTGGAGAAGGTAGTTTAGTTTATGCTATAAAAAAAAGATTTCCAAATCTGAAAATAACAGGGATAGACATTTCTCCAAGAAGAATAAAAAGTTTAAGAAACAGATTTCCTAAAGAGAAATTTTATATAAGAGATGTTTGTAACACTAATTTAAAAAAGAATTCATTTGATGTTATTAATTGCTCTTAAGTAATAGAACATGTTAAAGATGATAAAAAACTTGTAAAAGAAATTAAAAGGATCTTAAAAAATGATGGAATTTTAATTATAGATTCTGTAATAAAAAAGCCTTTTGCATTATACAAATAGAAAAATAGAAAAAGGAAGATAGTTTTGGATCCAACTCATGAAAGAGAATACAAAAATGCTAAAGAATTTTTAAATCTTTTTAAAAAAGACCTTCAGTTAATTAGGTACTGGGTTGTTCCTGTTAAAAGAAAATTTTAATGGTAGAAATAAAAATCCCTGGCTATTTTCTTATTTATAGCATCTGGAAAAGATAAGTTAAAAATTATTTTCTAAAATAACAAGAATACATAACTCTTAAAAAGTAATTTTTGCTTTTGTATAAATGAATGATAAAAAAAAGATAAAGGTTTATCTTCAATACCCTTGGAGATTTCCAGATTCTCCTTATTATAAATATTTAGTTGAAAATCCACCAAAAGACATTATTTATTTAAATACAGAAAATCAAAAAGGTGTTATAACTAATAAAAAAAAGTTTTTTCTCTCTAATTTTTTAAAAAAAATTATAAGGAAAACAATGAATTCTTTGAATATCTCTATCCCCAACGCACATTTAAGCCCTGAAGGAGATTATGATATAATTCATTGTTGCCATTGCATTTCAAAAAATAAAAATAAACCTTGGATTATGGATATAGAAAGTGAATGGCAATTATATATAGGGAATAAAACAAAAAAATCAAAAGAAAGAGTTAAAAAAATTTTATTAAAAGAAAATTGCAAAAAAATACTTGCTTGGACAAAAGAAACAGCAAATCAAATAATTAAAGAATTTCCGGAGATAAAAAATAAGATAGAAGTTATTTATCCTGCTGTTCCATTATACAAAAAAGGGAATGATAAAAAAGATGGAAAAGTAACTATCTTTTATGCAACAAGATATTTTTGGATAAAGGGGGGTTATATTGCATTAGAAGTTTTTAGAAGATTAAAAGAAGAATATAAAGAAAAGGTTAATTTAATCTTTATATCAGATGTTCCTAAAAAAATAAAAAGAAAATACCCAGATATTGAGATAAAAAATTTAATTTCAAATAAAAAAATTATTGAATATTATAAAAATTCGGATATTTTTTTCTATCCTAGTTTTATGGATACATTTGGGTTCGGTCAATTAGAAGCTATGAGTTTTGGTCTTCCTATAATAACCATAAAAACTTTTTATACTAAAACAAAAAAAGAGATAATAAAAAATAATAAAGACGGATTTATAATTAATGTTCCTGATGATGTAACTTTAAAAAATATAAAATTAAAAGAAAAAAATATTATAAACAAAAAAGAAGAAAAAATAATTAATGAATTATTCTCCAAACTAAGATTATTAATAGAAAATAAAAAATTAAGAGAGGAAATGTCAAAAAATTGTTTAGAAAAAATTAAAAGGGGCAAATTCTCTATAAATAAAAGAAATAAACAATTAAAAAAGATTTATGAAGAAGTGTTAAGATGAAAGAAAAAAAAGTTCTTTTTGTGGGTTCATATTACCCAACATTAGGGGGGGCAGAAAAGTATCTTTATGATATAACTTTAAATCGCGGTGATTTTAATGAAAGCGTAATTCTATGCCCAAAGATAGATGGAGAATGTCCAAAGGACCCGTGTAAAGTTGTTAGAGCAAATACCTTGATTAAAAATAAAGATTTAATAAAAAAATTGAACATTTTGGAATATGTTCAAAATTATTCTTTTATTTTGCCTGCATATTTTAAAGGGAAAAAAATTATAAAGGAGGAGAATATTAAAATAATCCACTCCCAATTTGGTTTATCATTTGGAATTGTAGGTTATCTTTTAAAAAAATCAAATAAAAAACCATTAGTATTAACCCTCCATGGTAGTGGGTTTAATTTTAAAGGTTGGAGAAAAATATTTAAGCCAATAACTAAAAAAATTTTATTAAGTGCAGACAAGATTATAGCCGTTTCAAATTCTATATTAAATGAGGCCAAAAAAATTGCAGACGTTCAAGGAGAGGTTATATACAATTCAGTAAACTTAAAAGAATTTAAAAATTTAGGAGATAAAAATTATATTTTAGCTGTTGGGAGACTTGCAAAAATGAAAGGATTTAATATTCTAATCTCTGCTGCAAAAGAATTACCTAATTATAATTTTATTATTGTTGGTGAAGGGCCAGAAAGAAAAAGTTTAGAAGAGCAAATAATAAAATACAGAATAAAAAATGTAACCCTTGTTGGTCAGAAATCTCAAGAAGAAACTAGGAAATTTATTTCTGAATGTTCTATCCTTGCAATGCCTAGTTTGTTTGGAGAAGGACTTCCTTTTGCTTTAGTTGAGGCTATTGCTTCTGGGAAACCAGTTATTGGAAGTGATATTAGGGGTATTCCAGAGGTCATCCATGGTAACGGGATTTTAATAAAACCAAATGATATTCAAGAACTCAAAAATGCAATTGAAACTTTGATGAAATATAAAAAGTTAAGAGAAAAGATGGGAAAAAAATCCAAAATTTTTGCCGAAGAAAATTTTGATTTAAAGAAAGGAGTGAAGAGGCTAAATAAGATTTATGAAGAAGTGTTAAGATGAAACTTCGATATTATTTAAGTCCAAATTTTTTAGAAAAAGAAAGTATAATCAAAGAAATTAAAATTTTTTTAAAAAAGAATAAATCTTTTATAAAAAGAAAAAAAATTTTAGATGTCGGTTGTGGAAGCAAGCCTTATGCTCACTTATTTAGGGAGTATGAATGCACATATGAAGGTATAGATTTTAAGGGATATAGTTTAAATCCTTCATTCGAATTAGAAGAACCAGACTATTTTTTTTCTAAAGAATATGCATCAAATTTTAAAATTAATAATTTAAAAGAAAAAAGTTTTGATATAATTGTTTCTTTCCAGGTTTTAGAACACCATGCAAACCCAGAAAATTTTTTTAAAGAATCAAAAAGATTACTAAAAAAAGGTGGATTGATAATCATTACTTTCCCTTTTATATGGCCTCTTCACGAAGAACCTTATGACTATCAAAGATTAACACATTATAAGATAAAGAGAATTGCAGATTCCTTAAAACTGAAGATTTTATATATCCGTAAGAGAGGCGGATTCTTTTCGGTTATAGATCAGTTATTAAATAATGCTATAATGGAGTGTAGGTTACCCCCCATTATAAAAAAATTTTTATATCTTATCATATTCTTACCCTTGCAATACTTAGTGGTGGTTATTGAAAAATTAACCCCCTATAACAAAAATAAAAAGACATTTTTAGGTTACTTTATTGCCTTAAAAAAATATTAAATGGAAAGATTAAACTTTGGATGCGGGAATAATATAAAAAGAGGTTGGGTAAATGTAGATAAGCAAGAGGGGGAGGGGATTAACAAATCTTTTGATTTTAATAAATTTCCATACCCTTTTAAAAAAGATAGTTTTGATTATGTACTGATAGATAATGTTTTAGAACATCTTGAAAAACCAGTAGAAGTTATAAAAGAATTACACCGCATATGCAAAAAAAATGCTATTATTGAGATAATTGTTCCTTATTATAATACTTATTATGCTTATGTAGACGTGACTCATTTACATTTTTTTAACGAAGATACTTTTTATAATCTATTTGAAGGGAATAAATATGATATTAAAAAGAAAAATTTGTTTAAAGTTTTAGAAGTAAATTCTATCCCCCAAAGATATTTAAGATGGATTCCAAAACCGATTTTAAATGTGTTAAAAAGATTCTTAGGGAATATAATAGTAAATTTAAATGTTAAAGTAAGGGTAATAAAACTTAATACCCCCTTATCTCCTTAATATCAATCCTACAAGATAAATAAGCCTTGAGATAATTGTTGCAAAGCATGCTCCAAGAATTCCTCCAAGACCATTGAAATGTCTTACACCATATCTTATAAAAAAGAAATTAAGGATTATATTGATTAAAGTTGTTAAAATAATAAGAGAAGCTAAGGTTTTTGTTTTTCTTTGAGAGATAAAATAATTTTCATACAAACTTATTAAAGGAGATATGAGAATGAGAACAGAATAAAATCTTAAAATTATTGCTCCTAAAGCATATTCTTTTCCATAGAGTAGATTAATAATTAAATTTGAAAATATTAAGGTAAATAAAGAAGAAAATAAAGAGATTATAAAAGAATATTTTAATGCTTTATTAAAGATATTTTTTAATTGATTCCCTCTTAAAGAAGAAAGTAAAGGAAATACCCCCACAGAAATAAACCCTATTATAACACTTAAAGAAGCAATTAGATTAAAAGCAGTAGTGTAATAAGAAATAAATTCACTCTGAACATATCTTCCAAGCATTATTATGTCTATATATCCAAAAAATATTCCTGAAAGAGAAGTTATTGTTAAAGGGAAAAGAAATTTAAATACATTTTTTTCTTCTTTTTTAGAAAGAGAAAAAGATTGAGATTTAAGGAATTCAATTTCTTTTTTAGATTTTTTTAATAAGTATAAAAAAGAGATAAAATAACCCATTGTTAATAAAAGAAAAATTATAAACAAAAGAAATTCATCATTTACATTATATCTTAACAAGAAAATTAAACTTATTGGAATTAAAAAAAGTCTAAACAATTGGAATATTATCTCTTTAATCCAAAGTGTTTTAAAATTATTTGAAGATCTAAATATTTGTTCATAAAATCCAAGAATATTATTAATAAAAAGATAAAATGCTCCTACAATCAAAGCATAAAAAATAGGTTTGTTATAATATGTACTTGAAATAAACTTGCTTAATAAGATTAAAGTTAAAGAAACAATAGAAGTAATTATCAATTTTAATTTTAATAAAAAATTGAAATAACCTTTTGCTTTTTGAAATTTTTTTTGTGAAATTTTTTTTGGAATATACATAAAAATTGCGTTTCCCAAACCCAAATCAGAGAAAGCAGAAAAAAAGACAATTGTTGATAAAGCTAAAGAGTAAAGCCCCATTTTCTCAGGGAGTAAAAGTCTTGCCATAATTATAGTAAAAATAAGACTCCCAATTTTCATAGACAAACTTATTAAAAGCTGATAACTAGAGTTTTTTAAAGCTAATCTATTTTTATTATCAAATTTTCTTTCTTTTAAGATATTAAGGAAGGATTTTATTTCTAAGAACTCTTTTTTTAAGTTTAACATATTAAAACTAAAATATATTAGTTTTTATTGTTTATGTATTCGTTTTATTTAATTATTAGGTTTTTATTTTGCTTAAATTTTTTTAAAGTTATTTTAAATTTACTTTAAAACAATTTTTCTTTTTTCTTTCTAAAAAACTATAAATCCAAGAAAATTTTTGTAAAGGCCATTTCTCTTTTAATGTGTAAATTAAATCACAAAGATAATGAAAAGTTAATCCTATTAAAATAAACAAAAAGAACTTATTAAAAAA
>JAAZNJ010000001.1 GCA_012798335.1 Candidatus Woesearchaeota archaeon
AAAACCATTACAATCAAAGGAAGAACATAAATGAGATTATATAATAAAAGATAAGGAATTCCAAAAGTTTTATTGATATGCATTAAACTTAAAATTGCTAGATAAATTCCTCCTGTACAAGGCAATTCAACTAATGCAACATTTTTATAGGGAAATATTTTTAAAGAATGGATTCTATAATTTTATATGGGTAAAGATAAAATCTTCTCTCCAGAAAAAAAAGATTTATCTTTTTTGTTAGCTGAAACATTTATTAAGTTTAATAATTCTGATACATGCGATTATATGTGTGGAGGTGGTTCAAGCTGTGGTGCTTCTTGTGGGAGATGCGGGAATTGTAGTTGTGCATGTTCTTGTAGTAATTATAATACAAAAGAAAAGAAAGAATTTAGGATAGAAGAGTATATCCTTTAAAAATTAAAAATGGATTCTAATGATTATAGACTTACTTTTCTTACTTATAGTAAAAAGTTAGAAAATAATTTTGTTGGTCTTTATAACCCAATTGGGGATCATAATTTTCTTTTTATTCCTGAAAATATTTTTGAAAAAGTTTTAAAATCAAAAGAGATATCAAATCAAAGTTTAGAAAAATTAATTGAAAAAAATTTCCTTGTTCCTAAAAATTTTTCTGAGGAAAAATACTTAGATTCTTTTAAAAAAGAACTTAAACTAGAAATACATCTAATGTATCTTTTGATTAATCAAAATTGTAATTTAAGATGTGATTACTGTTTTGAAAATTTAAAAGAAAATCATTCTTATTTTCAGATGCCATTAGAAACTGCAAGAAATTCTATTGATTTTTTCTTAAAATCATCTTCACCCGAAAGGAAGATTATTTTTTATGGGGGGGAACCTTTAATGAATAAAAAAACTTTTTTAGGGGCTGTTAAATATATCAGGGATAAAGAAGAAGATAAGACAAAAATAAGTGTAGTCACAAATGGAACATTTGTTGATAATCAGTTAGTTAATTTTTTAAAAGGACAAAATGTAGACATTGCAATTTCAATAGATGGACCAAAGAATATCCATGATTCTGCTAGGAGATATCTTTCCGGAGAAGGAAGCTTTGAGAATGTTATTAAAAGTTTTTATTTATTAAAAGAAGAAGGAATAATCCCCTCTATATCCTGCACAATTGGCGAACATAATGTTAATGAACTAGAAGAGGTTGCTACATTTTTTGCGAATGAGCTAAAACCGTTAAGCGTAGGTTTTAATATTATGATAGGAGAAAAGTCAACAGAAAATTTTGTTAAAAAAGCATCTTCAAATTTGTTTAAAGCGTATAAAATTCTTAAAGAATCTGGGATTTATGAAGATAGAGTAATGAGAAGATTAGAAAGTATCTTTAATGGAAAATTTTATCTTAAAGAATGTGCAGCATATGGGAATCAAATTGCGGTAAGATACGATGGAAAGATTGGGCCTTGCCATGCATTTTGCTCAAAGGGGGATTATTTTTTTGGGAATATAAATGATCCAAATTTTAAATTAAACTCCAATATCTTTCATGATTGGACTAATAGAAATCAAATTTATAATGAGACATGTAGAAAATGCCCTTTTGTTTTGCTTTGTGGAGGAGGTTGTGCACATAATTCTAAAGTAGAATTTGAGGATATAAACGAAATAGATAAAAACATCTGTGTACATACTAAAATGTTAGTTGATTGGGTGATGGAGGAATTATGGAAGAAAAAAGTCAAATAATTATTTTTGATTATGATGGAACAATTATAAAAAGAGATCTCAATAGAGTGTTTAACAATATAAACCATAAAAGGGAGGTTATTATCTTTGTCCAACAAGATATTTCTAAAACAAAAGACATCAAAAAAAGTATAGAGAATGCTTCAAGAAAATTTAATTTAAATTTAAGTCAAGAAGAAATTGAAAAATATTCAAAAGATTATATAAAAGAGCATACTGAAAAAAAGATAGAAAAAGAGGTTCTTGAATTATTAAAAAAACTTTCTCAAAGATATATATTATTAATTTTAACTAATCGTTCAAATAAATCAAGAGTTAAAAGGGAGTTAGAAAAAAGTAATTCTCTAAATTTATTTAAAGAGATTATATCTCCTGAAGATACTGGTTTTTATACGAAAAAAGAAAATTTTCTTTATATATTAAAAAAATATAATATCCCTGCTTCAAAAATAATTTCAATAGGAAACTCTTACTCAGAAGATATAAAACCTTCAAAAGAATTAGGAATAAAAACTGTTTGGATTACAGAATATCTTTCAGATTTATCTATAAAAAGTTTAAGTGAATTAAATGAAAAAGATTTATCAAAATTATAACTCAGTTTTTGAAGATTATTTTAATGGAAGGAAAGTAATTATAAAAAGATTTAAAGAAAAATTTTGTTGGGAAAATGAAACAAGGGCGTATAATCTTTTAAAAAATTACGATTTCCCCCTTCCTGAACTTTTAGAATCTACATATTTAGAAAACAAATATTCTTATCTAGATTCCCCCACTTTTTCTAAAGTATTAAAAAAAGAAAAAATTTCATTTGAAGGGATATTCGAATTATTAAAAAAATTTCAAGAAATAGATGGGGGGCCTTTTTTAAATTTTTTTAGTAGAAATAATAGGATTTTAAAAAAATCTTCAGACTTGTATTACAAAAAGGTTATTGATATAAAAAGTCTTGAAAAAATAGAGAAACTTTGTGATAGCTATTATTTAAAATTTAAATCTTTTTGTCATGGGGATTTAAGGTTAGAGAATATATTTGGTAATGGTAAAAAAATAGATGGCTTAATAGATTTTGAATTTTCTGGGATTGACGACCCTAATAAAGACCTTGCTTACCTATGGATTAGTGCTGTTAGAATTGATAAGGAAGTAAATCATTATCTAAAAAGAGAATTTAAGAATTTAAATTATTTTGATTATATTTCTTTTATTTATTGGTTAACTTACTTTCATTTAATGATATTAGATAATCCTTTAAATAAAGATAAAAAATCTTGGGTGTATAATTTAGAGAGGATAATAAAAGATGTAAAATCTTAATCTTTTTAAGGATAAATCTTAAAAATATATAACTTAGAGATCAAAATTTAATTTATTTCCTTACACAAACTTATACACAGAGTTTAATAAATATAAAGCAAGAGCAATCATAACAATTCCTGCAGCTAACCTCATCCATTTTTTATTTTCTTCAACCCAAGACGTTATTTTTTCTGTTTTTGTTCCAAAATAAGCTATTAAAACCATTACAATCAAAGGAAGAACATAAATGAGATTATATAATAAAAGATAAGGAATTCCAAAAGTTTTATTGATATGCATTAAACTTAAAATTGCTAGATAA
>JAAZNJ010000033.1 GCA_012798335.1 Candidatus Woesearchaeota archaeon
ACTAATAATAGAGGGGATAGAAGAAAGAGAATTATACAATGAGGATAATAAAAGTATAAATTCAAATGCTATAAGGGGTTTTTTATTATCTATCTTATTGAATTATAAAATTCCCATTCTTTTCACAAAGAATTCTGAAGATACAGCAAGATTTATTGAAGTTTTAACAAAGAGGAAAAAAACAGAACATTCTTTAAACTTTAAAAGAAAAGGGCTAACGAAAGAAGAGCAAATAGAATTTATTTTAGAAAGTTTTCCTGGAATAGGCCCTAAAACAGCAAAGAAGCTCTTACAAGAGTTTAAATCTCTTAATAATATATTTAATGCTTCTCAAGAAGAACTAACAAAAAGGATAGGTAAAAAAGCAGAAGTTTTTAAAATTATTAATGAAGAATATTGAGATTAATGAGGTTTAAATAAATAAAAAAATAATTTTAATTTGGGCAAGCCATACCAACACAATCAGGATTTTCTCCTGCAGCAGCAGGTTGAGAATTAGAAGAAGTTTCTGTATTACTATTATGAGAATAATATTCCCTTAAAGCAGCTTGTTCATCTCTTGCTTCTTGTTCAGCAGTCTTAGGTTTAGATTTCTGATCTGAAAAAGGATTCTCTACATCCCCCTGAGGTCTTTTCGGTCTGTTATAACATCCTGTATATTTACAATTTTTACAACTTAATGTTCCGGAATCATATCCTAAATCTGCACAAGTTTTACCATTTAAATTCTGACCATCACACTGCTCCCCCTCATTTATTACATTATTCCCACAGAAAGGGAGAGGTTTTGTACAATATTTTTTACACCCAAAAAATAAAAATGAACATTGAGTTGTAGTCTCTCCACTACAACATTCTGTTTTATCAACAACGATTTTTCCTTCTGGTTGACAGTTATCAAAAATTTTACAATTATTTGTATCAATTTTACACTTACTATTACATGAGACTGTCCCTATAATTGTTTGACTAGGTTTATCCAATTTTAAATAATTAGTACATTGAAGAGCAGTACTCCAAAATGAAGTTCCATCACATTCTTCATCTCCCTCTACTTTATTATTACCACAAATTTGAGTAGTTTCTATTGGTTGTACCTGAGTAGAAGTGAGTGATGTAGAAGTTGCTGAAGAAGTAGTTTCTGTTTGTACAATAGTAGTTGTTGGAACAGTAACTGATACCGTTTCAGTTGGAGTAGTAGAAGTTGATGATGTAGAAGTTGCTGAAGAAGAAGATATAACTGAAAGATCAACTGATGGTGAATTCTCAATTGAAGAAGATGATTCTGAAAATTCTTTTATTGTTAAGCATGAAGAGAAATCAATTTCACAAGTTTTAGGATTACAAGAAACAACACCAATAGGTTTATCCTTAGACCATTGAAAACAGGCAAGTTTATTTTCTAAAAAGGTATTACCATCACACTGTTCTTCTCCTTCTAAACGATTATTACCACATACAGGAACTACTGCATTTCCAGTAATTTTATTCCAAAAGCTTGAGAATGAAGATGCTGAAACAAAAGAAATTAATAATAAACTAACTAAGAGAATAGAATAAACTAATTTCAACTCTTTTTTCATAATCCCATATAACAAAAGATATTTATAAATATTTCTACATTTTTTAAGAAATTTTAGTTTTACTAAAAAAGAACTTTTGCCCTATATAAATTGACCCTATATAAATTAACAACAAGAATATCTTTCAATTGTTTTGTATTCTGGTTTTATTTTTGTTAAGACTGATTGTTTTAAAGAAAAAGAATTTATATTAAATGAAAAAGGTTGAAATTTAAAATTGTTAATAAATTCAAAAAAA
>JAAZNJ010000005.1 GCA_012798335.1 Candidatus Woesearchaeota archaeon
AAGAATTATCAAATCTTAAAAAAACATCTACATCATAAATTCCTTTTTTTATTAATGTTCCTTTAGCATAACTTCCTCCGATAAATAATTCTGTCTTAATTTTTTGTTTTTTTATCTCTTCTTTTATTCTTTTATTTATCTCTTTTAAATTATGTTCTATTTCCTTTATATCCTCTTTCTGAGGATTTATTTTTTTTAAAACCTCTTTTAGAATTCGCATATTATTTCTCTGGATTCTTTATTTCTTTAATATCACTTAAACTCTTATTTAATGTTGAAGCCAAATCTATTATATATTTTCCTTCTTCTATTTTATAAACAAGAGGTCTTTTTTTATTGAATAAATTAACTAAATCTATTTCAAATTTACCAGAACCAACAACTCTCACTGACTCAATATCTAAAATAACAGGGGTGTCTTCTTCTGTTATTCCTGCAATTTCTCTTATATCTTTTTCAACTTGATTTTTTTCTTCTTCTGGTAAGATTATCGGATTTTCTTTTATTTTTTCTAATTGGTCCTCTCTAATATAAAAAAAGAAATGACTACCACAACTGCAACCTTCTAATAATTCTTTACTTCCTGCAGGATAAATCTTCCCGCAATGAACGCATTGATGAGCCATAACTTATAAAAAACCTTTTAGTTTTTAATTGTTTTTATTATAAAAATTTTAATGTAATTCTTTAATCCTTTACTTATTCAAAAAGAGTTCTATCTTTTTTGGATCTTTTTTAATCTCTTTTACAATTGTTGCAGGACCTATTATGGTTATAGAAGTTAAATCACTACCAATAAGAGCATTTGCAATGTTCTTTGTTATTTTAGAAAAGAAATTTTCTTGATTATCCCCTGAAATAACAGCTAGTTCTATTCCTTTAAATCCATCTGTATAATCTATCATTGCCATAGTGTCTTCTATTAACCTTGTCTCCTCTTGAGGCAATAATCTTCCTTGTAATATTAAGATTTCATTGCCTAAAACAATTCCTAATATCTTTTTTATTCTTGAAGTGCTATCTAAATTCTTTATTTCTGAATAAGGCATAAACTGAATAGAAAAACCTTTTATATTCCCAATTTTTTTATTCCCTCTTTTTTCCATTTTATCCTTTAGATTTTTTAGATAGTTTAAATAATGATTCGTAAAATTCCTCTAAGTTATTCCCAAATTTCGCACTGATTCCAACAACTTCATACTCTGGAAAAGCTGCTTCAATCTTTTTTACATCAGCTTTCTTTATATCTATTTTATTAGCCACAACTAAAACAGGTATTTTTCTTGCAACTAAATTTCCAATTATTGTTATATTAACTTGATTATAAGGATTTTCAGTTGCATCTAAAACCACTACAACAATGTCCATATCATCTAACCATTTTATGCTTTCAATAACTCCTTGGGTTGCTTCTTTTGCTCTTTCTTTTGCCTCTTTTTTTGACATCTTGTATTTTAAGAATTCTTCATAATCTATTTTTGTAGCTATTCCAGGTGTATCAATCATTTTAAAAGTCATTTTTTTTCCTTTGTAATCAATCTCAACTTTTTCTTTAAATTGAACTTTTCTTGTTTCATGAGGTATTTTGCTTACTGTTCCTAATTCTTCTCCTGTAAAATCCTTACAAATTCTATTAACTAAGCTGGTTTTTCCTGCATTTGGAGGCCCATAAAACCCAAGTTTAATCTCTTTTTTATTATTAAAAATATTATTGAGTATCCTTCTAAAGAAATTTGTTAGAATTTTTATCTCCATATTATAACTTCTCACTTTTAGTTTATAAATATTTCACCTATAAGACTATATTGTTCTTATCTTATTACTTATATTTTATTATTTGAAATTAATTTGAAAGAGGCATTCCTGTATTTTTATTTGCATGTTTTTTAGAGGCATATTTTATCTGTTCTCCTGTCCATCCTGCTTTTTTAAGTTCAGCACTAATTTCTCCTTCTTTTTTACCTCTTTTTCTTTCTGCTTCAATAAACAAAACTAAATTATAAAGCTGATTTTGGTCTTTAAATAAATGTTTTTCATATTTATTTTTATACCAATTAGCTAAAATTATCCAAGTTATTATACCTATTACTACAATTATCCCTGATATTAAAATTATAAGTTTAGTATTATCTTTTACTTCTACAGGAACAGGAGTTTCAACATCTAAATATGAAAGTGCAGGTGAAATAATTGCGTTAAAATTTAAAGAATCTACATTCTGTGTTGTTGCAAAACTTATTGTTCTTGTTTCAGGAGAAATATCTATTTTTACATATCCATTATTCTCATTATAAGAAAGATTTCCATCAAAAATTAAATTGTCATATTTTTTTAAGATTAAAGTTGAATTTAATATATTATCATTTTGATTTTCTATTTTTAATGTATAAAACTTTTCAATTAGATAATCTTGATTGTCTACTCTTTTATTTATTTCTTTAAAAGTTAAAGATAATTTTTTATTTAATGTTTGCCAATTATAAATTGCATCTTGATATTCTTCAAGATTTGAAGAGTTATAACTCTCGTCTATCAAAGCAGGCTCTATTTGGTTTTTTTGAGGGTATACTGGTAGAGGAACTTGGGTTTGTGATTTTATATATACAGAATCAGGTATATTCATTGTTGAAAGGTTAGATAAATATAAAGCATATTCATTAGAGGTTATATTTGAAGAATTAATTCTTGATTTAATTAAAGAAATCATGTTCTTATTTTCATTTATTTTTAATATCCTATAAATTTCAGATTTCTCAAAATTGTTTAAAGACATAGAATTTGAATTTAATTCAGAAATAATTTTATTTAATTTACTTTCTTCTTCTAATAACATAATAGGCAAAGCATTAACAGCTGAAACTACCTCAACTTTGAAAGATTTTGAATATTCTTTATTAGAAGAATCATAAGCTTTTACTGATATGGTATAATTCCCTAAAGAAGAATAACTATGGCTAGCTTTAGGAACTGTTGTTTGTATTGGAGAACTTCCGTCCCCAAAATCCCAATAATAAGAATTTATACCTTTTGTGTTATTTACACCTATCTCAAACTGAGTAGAATAATTCACAGGAACCATTAAAGGATAAATCCAAAATAAAGCATCATTGCTTATTAAAACACTAACAACTTTTGAGAATATAAGTCTTGTATCAAAATACATCTTTAAGGTGTAATTTTTTGATGTAGTGGATATTGGCATATTAAATCCGATATTATTCAAATAAATTTTTTGATAAGAATTTGTTGTTATATTTGCATGAACAACATTCAAATCATAAATATTATTAGTTTGTGTTATCACTCCTGCTTTAAATCCTAAGTTTAATGAATCTAAATTTATTGTTTGGTTTTTATTTGTTATAAAATTTATAGGGATTATACATCCTTTTGAACAATTGTTATTATAATTACTATCAACATAATCTTTTATTGCTGATTCAACACTTATGATATCTGGATTTATCTTATTTATTGAACTAGAATTTAAAATAAAACTTCCAGTTGTGTTATATTTTTCTTGTCTAGCATAAATATCAAAATCTAAATTTCCTTGGAGTTCATTTAAAATTATAGAAATACCACAAGGATTATCAGATTCATATTTAATTTTATACTCTGTAGCATTACTATCTCTTGGACTAACACAAACAAGATATTCCTCATTTTCAAATGTCGGATAGGTAACATTACAAAAGATTTCATTTTCTCCATCTGTTGTGGCTAAACAAGAAGCAGATCTTGTATTTTCTTCATTTAATATAGTTAAATTGAAAGAAGCTTTCTTTGTTCCATTTACTGTAGCTCCAAGCATTAAACCAGGACTATCTTTTAAAATCATCTTTTGGCAATAAGCATTTCTTGTATTACCAAAAGTAGCATAATCTATGGCTTTATCTTCTTCAAAGCATCCATAATTTCTATCCCCATATTCCTTTGTTCCAATATTTGACTGCCAATCTATAATTTTATCATTAAATAAATCAATCTTTAATGGAGGAAGTTCTGATTTATCATTATCAGAAGTTACATTTAAAGTGAAAGAATCAATTTCTGTTAATAAAGAGTTAGGAGGTGTTGTTATAACAAATGCAAATAAATTATCTTGAATTTCATTACTTTCTATTGTTTTTGATTTTGATATTGAAGGATTTGATGATTTATAAAAATCTTTACAATCTGAAGGAGAACAAGAATAATTAACTTGAGAATTTACTGATTTTTTTAACATATCTAAAAGAGATAAAGTTTTGTTAAAAGAAATATCCCCTAATAGAAGACTCATCTTTATTAAAGAATTTGTAGATTCATTTACAATACTCATATTTAACCAGCCATTTAAAGTTTCATTTGAAGAATAAACTGTTGAGATAGAATAACTCTGGTTTGCACTTGCATTTCCCAAGGTTACAGAACAAGATATAAATGATAAGAGAGATACAAAAATAAAAAAATTAAATGCAATTGCTAAACTTATAAAAATTGTATTTTTTTTCACCATCTTTTACTTTATATTAAGAAATTTTTATTTTATAAATCTTCCTTTATAGAGATTGGAAAATATTGAGAGATTTTATAAAAGATTATATAACAAATTAAATAAAATTTGATGTCAAGATAAAGTTTTATAAAATTGATAATACTTAATATTTTATGAAAAACGAACTTCTCATATTAAAGGCTTTAGCTGATGAAACGAGATTAAAAATTGTTGAACTTTTAATAGAAGGAGAAAAATGTGTTTGTGAAATTTTTCCATATATTAAAAGAACTCAATCTACTATTTCTCTTCAATTAGAAGTTTTAAAAAAAGCAGGAATTTTAGATTCAAAAAAACAAGGAAGAAAAGTTTATTATTTTATTTCTAATAATAAAATTTATTCCATTTTAGAATTATTAGGAATTAAAACTGATAAAAAGAATAAGAATAATGGGAATAATAAGGATTATAAAAATAAGACGTATAAAAAATAATAAAATTATAAAATCAAAAACTTCTAGTTTCTAACAACTTATAATTTATAAAAAAATAAAAATCAAAAGATTTAAATATTGATAGATATCAATATATTTTATAAAAAGGTTAAAATTAAAATGAAAATAAAAGTTATTGGAAGTGGTTGTCCAACTTGTATAAAACTTCATCAATGGATTTTAAAACTTAGAGATGAAGGCAAAATAAATAAAAAAACAGAGATTGATTATAGCAAGGATATTAACGAGTTAATTGAGCTGGGGGTTATGGGAAGTCCTGCTTTAGTTATTGATGGAAAAGTTGTTGGTGTTGGAATGCCATCAGATGAAAAAGAACTTCTTGAAATAATAAAAAAATACGAAAAGTAGGATTTAGATAATAATCTTAAATAAAACTAAATAAAATTTAAAATGGAAAAAAATGATATTTATTTTTTGTTAACTATACTTTTTGTATTTGGAATTTTATATTTCGTGCCTTCTAATTCTAGCTGGTTTAGAAGTTCTATTTTATCTGCTTTTGATATGTTACATGATTATGCTCAAAAACATGTTTTAACTTGTTTATTACCTGCTTTGTTTATAGCAGGGGCTATTTCTGTTTTTGTTAAAAAAGATGCTGTTTTAAAATATCTTGGGCATAAATCTAAAAAAATAATTTCATATTCTATTGCGAGTATTTCAGGAGCAATTTTAGCTGTTTGTTCTTGTACAATCTTACCTTTATTTGCAGGAATAAGAAAAAGAGGAGCTGGATTAGGGCCAGCAATCACTTTTCTATTCGCAGGTCCTGCAATAAATATAGCTGCAATTTTTTTAACTTCTTCTGTTTTAGGATTTAAGATAGGTTTAGCAAGAGCAATCGCTGCAATTTCTTTATCTATACTTGTTGGACTAACAATGGCTTTAATATTTAGAGAAAAAGCAGAACAAGGTGGTTTGATTATGCAAGAGAGTAAAGAAGTTCAATTATCTAAAAAAGTACTTTTTGCATTTTTTGGATTAATGATTGGAATTTTAGTTGTTAATGGTTTACAAATTAACAATTTTATTAAATATCTTTTAATGTTTTCCTTTGCTATTGCTACTGTTCTCTTAGTTATTTTTAAATTTCATAAAGAGACAACAAAAGATTGGCTTAATGAGACATGGGGTTTTTCTAAAACTTTATTACCCCTCTTATTTTTAGGTGTTTTTATTGCAGGATTTATAATGCCATTATTGCCTGAAGAGATTATTTCAAAATTTGTTGGTCAAAATAACTTATTTGGAAATTTAATATCCTCTGTATTTGGAGCATTTATGTATTTTTCAACACTAACAGAAATTCCAATATTACAAGCATTAATTGCTAAAGGAATGGCTTCAGGCCCTGCTTTAGCTTTATTATTAGCTGGTCCAAGTTTAAGTTTGCCTAATATGCTTGTTATTAGAAAAGTTTTAGGAACAAAAAAGACAATTGTCTATGTTTCTCTTGTAATAATTTATTCAACTATTGCAGGATTAATCTTTGGTTTGATCTAATTATCAATTGTTTAATTGTAATTTAAACTCTTCTTCAAATTTCATTTAGTTTTTTTAAACACTTCTTTAAAAATTTGAAAAATTTAAATATAATTCATACTTAAAGGTATAAAGACAGAGACATTCAATAAAATGCCAAAAGTAATATTTAAACTGGATAAAGAAAAAGATTTATTTAACATTTGGGAAACCTGTAATAAAAGTTCATCATGGTATGATCATAAAAAAATTACCACAAATAGATGCTAATAAAAATTATTCTGTAAATCTTTACGGGACAAGAAGAGAAGGAAAAGATAAGTATATTCTTTACAATGGTGGAACCTTACTTGTCAATGAACAGATGAAGAACTTTGTGGAAGAAATAAGAAAAAGAGGATTTAGATTAAATGATTACCCTGAAAATCTTAAATTAAAGGCTGAAACATTTGGAAGAATCTTAAAAGCAGGGGGTTTCCTAATTGAATGATAACTAAAAAAGGAAGATTTTTGATAAGACACAAAGAAATTGATAGCAAATATATAGAATCTTTTGATTTTGATAAATTAGAAGATAAATATCAAGACATTAAAAAATTTTATTCTTTTGAAAAAGATTTAGGTTTAATTAGAATTTGTTTTATTTATAGTCCTGAAGAATTTTTATTTTTTACTGGAAGAGAATTTAATCAAAATTGGATTTGTGCGATGGTTGGATATCATAATACAATAAATATTTTTTCTCCATCAATTATTGAAAAGATTACAACTCACAAGAAGGAGAGCATTTTTAACACAATAGTTCATGAAATATCTCATCTGTTTTATGGATATTCAATGTTAGCAGATTTTCCTTTATTTAATGAGGGAATTGCAAAATATCATGAGAATAACAAATGTAATAACAAAATTAATTTTAATCTTCCTTCACTAAAAGGAGGAAAAGATTCAATTTATGATTATGGTGTAGGGCATTTGATTGTTTGCTCAATTATGGAGCATTTTGGAAATGAAGGTGCAAAAAAGATAATTAAGTTTTTAAAAGAGTCTTCTACTGAAATGAGTGAAGAAGAATTATTTAATCTATTCAAAAAAATATTTGAAATTGATGTAGATTTATTAATAGAACTGAAAGGAGGTAAAGAAAAATGAGTTTAGAAAATATCAAGGGAATAGATGAAAAAGTTTTTGAATATTTAGAAAGAGCACAAATCTTAGGTGGAGTTAAAACTAATTATGACCTTAAAAAAGAAACTTGTGACCAAAGTTGTTTTTGTGATACGTGCGATTGTGTATGTCACCAATCTTGTCATGGGGAAGGACCTTGTTATAGCTTGTAAACCATTTTTATTTTTTATTTTTTTTAGTAGTTCTTAGTAGCTTTTGCTTTCAATTCCTCTTAAAAAGATTTAATCTCATATTAGCTAGTAAAAACTTTATAGAGTTAAAAAGAGGTATGACATAAAGCAAGATGAGACAAACTTTAAAACAACAAATTTATTATCTAAAATTTGAAAGAAGAGAAAGAATTTACACAATTGTTAAAAATTCATTTAATAATATTTAACAAAAGATTATTATTTCTTCTTATAACTTCCTTTTCTTGAAAAACAAGAAACAAGAAAATCATCTATCTTTTCTTGACTTTGAGTTGTCTTTTTTCTTACACAGCTTCTTCTTAAAATGTCTTGGATTTGCTCTTCAAGATTCATCATGTTCTTTTTTGCTCTTTTCTCCAAAGTTTTTAATATGTCATCAGAAAGAAAAATACAAACCTGATTTTTTATTTTTGAATCTTTCAAATTACTTTTTGTTATATAATTAAAGGCTTCTTGTATTGTATTTTCAGGCCATTTGTTATTTATCAAAGAGGTTTTTATTTGAAAATCAGAAAAACCTCTTTTTCTTGCTTCTTCTATAAAGTTAATCAATTCTTTATTCATTTCTTTTTTATTTTATTTTTTAGAAATATTTGCATTTGTAACATAAACTTTCTCAACTTTGAAAGATTTGTAAATTCCTTCAATTATATCTGTTCCAGCATATCCTGACAATAAAGATAATCTAGGGTCAAAATTAAAAACAATTCCTGTAAAAATCCCTATAATCAAAGCAACTAAAACAGTTATAAAATAATAATTCCATAAGATTTTTCTTCTTAAAGACAAAGCCTTTAATAAACCAACAACTCCTCTTGTTAATCCACCAATACCTCCGAGAAGTCCTGCTGTAAAGAGTTCATTCATTTTATTGCCTACTTTTTCTTTGTTTTTGCTTTTTTACTCTTTTTAACTTGAACTTTCTTTTTTGTCTTCTTTTTCTTTAAGTAATAATAAATGATTACAAGAGCAACTAAAGTTAAAACAGCTGCTAAAGGTCCATAGAATGGTAATGATGCTTCTGTTGGACATAGAACTTGCTTAACTATTCCATCAGGATTTTCTGTATCACAACTATCTTTTACATTAATAGTCATCCAACCAGCAGGTTCTACATCGCAAGCTTTAACAATTGTTGAGCTAATAAAACATCCTGGATTAGATGTTTCATAATTATCACATTTTCCATTTATACAAAATAAACCAGATGCACAGGTGTCTTTTGTTCCATCAGTACAATCAGAACAAGTACATCCTTCATTCCATTCGCATGTATGATCATTATCACAAGCAGGATATTGATAAGGACAAACATTTCCCAATTGACAATATAAACCTCCTGTTGAATTTTTACAAAGTGTAAAACCTTTATTACACCCATTTGTAGGATCTCCAGGATTATCTAAATTAATGTATGCTCCATAACAACTATTTGAACTTGAATTCCAGTAACAATTACAATCAATTGTTCCACCACATGTTATTCCCCCACTACTTAAAGTATAATCTGCAACATTACATGTGTCTCCTTCACAACTTGTTTCATCAGGGTATTCATTACAAGTTTGAACTCCTGGGCTATCACAAACAGTTCCTTTTGTTACTTCTAATAAATTTGATGAACTCATTGTTATTCTTGGACTTGAAGTAATAGAAGCACTAAAATTATATTTTGTATTACCTCCAAATATACCAGCAGAAATCCATTGAGTTGTCCATTCACCATAAGCAACAGCATTATCTCCAAATGTTATAGAAGTAGGTTGTGATAAAATGCCTGTTGTTGAATCATCAGATTTAAACACAGTAAAATTAACTTGTTGATCTCTACATCCATCAGAATCATCACCATAAACTTGAAGTTTTACTTTGTTTCCTTCAGCTGTTTTTGTTACACTCCAATTTGCTTTATTTAAATAGCACATCTTAGGAGCATTTGAATAACAACATATCTTTGTTGAATATTCTGAAAAATTGCCAATATGCGCATTTGTATCAGAAGATAATGAAAGAAGATGAATATCTCTTGGATTAGCTCCTTCTGTTGGACAAGTTTCAATTTCTGTATAATTACTACAATCAAAATCTTCATAACAAACATTTACAATATAATTTGAATAATCTTTAATCTCTGCATGAGCATTTGTTGTTGAAGATAATCCGATAAGTTTGTTTCCATTAGCTGGCAAACAATTTAAATCTCCTGTCCCTCTTGCACAACATAAAACATAAGGATAACTTCCTGTTGTTGAATTCTCACCATGAGCATTTGTATAATTTGTTAAACCCATAACAATATAACCAATATCGCTTGTGCAACTTGTTCTTAACATTACTTCACACTGCCCATTTTCTAAAGAACTTGCAAAAGATAAAGAGGATAAGAAAGATAAAACTAGTATTGTAGAAATAAATAATAATCTCAACTCTTTTTTCATTCTAATTTTAAGAAAATACATTTTATAAATATTACTGTTCTCTTAGTTTTATTAAAATCTTTGATAGTTAATAGTTTATTATTTAACTAATAATTTACAATCTACTTAGTTTAAAGTTAATGCTATCAGTTATTTAATCTTAACAAATGTTCATAATTTTTAAGATTTATCTTGTTTAGAATCTCTAATTTTTAATAATCTTTTTTTATTTCATATTAAATTAATCTTTATCTTAAAAAATTTTTAATAGAACTTATTTTATTTAAATTAATTTATATTTTTGTTAATTAATAATTCTAATTATTCATTTAATCTGCTTAACTCATTAAAATATAGTTCTCTTTTTAATAAAATAACTTTTTTATTCTTAAAAAATTAAAATATAATCATTAAATAATTCTTTACACCTTATTTTAAAGTTAATTCTATTGATTATCTAATTATAATAAACCTTAATACTTCTTAAAGTTTGTTTATTAATTTTTAATTCTCTTTTTTTATATATAAAAAATAAATAGGATTATAATTCAAACAAGTTTATGCTTAAAAAGAATACTCTTTAATTAATAAGAGTTTATTATCAGATAAATATATTTAATAATTAATAGTTTACAAAATTATACTAAATTATAAATCATTTTGCATTTTAAATATTTCATAAACAATAAACTTAAATAATAAAAATTAATTTTATTAATATTAAATCTTAATTTTTTATAATAAAACAAATTAAAAATCTGTTCCTAAAATTCTTTTATATTCTTCCCCTGCTTTATATCTTCCACTATAAAGAAGATTTGCTTTTTTTATGTCAGCAGGTCCTGCACTTTTCATATTTCCCATAACAGAATATTGTCTCATTAAAGTTGTTCCTTCACCATGAGGAGAAGTAATAGCATGATTTAATTCATGCATTCCTACTCTTTTTAACCATTCATAATTTCCATAAATCTGCATGGTATTCAATCTTATTACTGCTCCATTTAAGATATGAGTATTTGGACTATTATTTAAATATTGAACACCTGTTAGTCCTGCACAAGGAACATTATTAATATCTCTTAAATCATAAACAGGAACAACAACTATCCAATTTGGATGAGAAGAAAATCCTGCTATGTTATACCAATAATGAAACTTTGTAGTATTTTCATCATCTATCTGAACTTTTACACTTCCACTATCAATTGCAGAATCAAGCTTATGATTAAACAAAGCTTTAACACCATCACTCGCATATATTCTTTCTCTCAACGCCTCTCTTGCTAATGAATTAAATTCTCCTCTATCTGGATCAGGATGTTTATATAAAACTTCAATCCCTTCTATTGTTGATAAATCCCATTTTTCTAAGGAATAATCAGGATATGTGTTTAAAACAAACTGATAAAAATCTTGTTTTGTTACAGGAAATGTTGAAGGATTAGGGCTTGGCTCGCAAACCATTACAATATTATCATAATCTTTTGAAGCATCAAGAATTAAACTTCTTACATAACTCTTATTGTCTCCATCAAGATTTCCTGGGTCATTAAATCTCGCTCTTAATAAAATCTTGTTAATTACTTTATTTGCTTGAACATTAAATTTTCCATCAGGAGTTGAAGTTTCAGGAATCACATTTTCTCCTTTGGTAATACTACCATAAACTTCTTTGATAACATCATAGGCAATAACATCCCCTGCCTTTGTTATTCCTTCATCTTCTCCATTGCTTTCAATTTGTCCTTTGATATTACATAAATTGTAAATTATTCCTTCTAAATCAGCTGTGTTCTTGTTTGTTTCATCTGTTCCAAAACTTAATCTTAATTTATAATTTTGATTTTGAGAAACAGCTTTTGCTTTTATTGAGAGTTCTTTTGTTGTTGGATTTAATGAAATACTATCAAGATAAGCATTGCCTTCTATAACATCTACTTTTGTATAAGGAATTATTCCAGGAGTATCTTCATCTGTTGGTTCAGGAAGAGTGATTGTTTTTTCTTTACCATCTATTAAACTTTTATCAACAGCTGAAAGGTCAACTTGTGGAAGCTTATTCACAGGAATATTTCCCACATTAACATCAACACTATTTCTTCCAACATTCCCTTTATCATCATAAGCTTCACCATAAACTTTTATTATACCAGGTGTATTAAATTGTTTTGAAAATGATATCACATTATTTTGTTCTTTTACCTCATCACTACTAACTGTGCCATCTAAGTTAAAATCAGCATACAACTTATACTTAACAATTGTATCTCCATCTTCATCTGTAGCATTTAAACTTAATTGAGAAGATTCCCCAACTTTTAGAGAGTTTGGATTTGCGCTTAAGCTAACAACAGGAGCATGATTAACTATTGGAATATCATTAACAATAACTTCTAAACTTTTTACATCACTTGTCAATCCTTTATTATCTACAACCATAGCAGAAAATTTAGCTTTTCCAACATAATCTAATTGTCTATTAACATCAATAGGTGTTTCTTGGTCTATTGTCTCATCTATACTGCCATTTCCATCATAATCTGCATCCAAATGATAACTAACAATAAATTTGTCTGATTTTGCATTCACATCTCTTAAATTTTTCAAACTCTTTGCTGTTCCATTAACCTTAACATTTACAGATTCTCCTTTATTAACATTTGTTTTATTAACAGTTAAAGTTGCTTCTGGTGGCAAATCAGAAGGAGGAAAAGGAGTACAATCTTGACAACTAACAATCATTGAACTTGCTGCTAAAGCTAACCCCAATCTTCTTAAATTCCTTTTTATCTTTTTTGAATTCTCTTTTATATTACTAACAAAATCTTGCAAGGTTCTTGTCATCACTAAATAATGATTTTTCTTATTTATATTTTTTTTGGTTTTAAAAAAAGCTTATTAAATTAATATTATAACAAAATTTGTTAAATACGATGTAGAAATATTTAAAAATATATAAATCTTAATAAAATTATGAATAATCTAGCTAGTCTAGTTGAAAGTATAGACGGGCTTTTTATAAAAAGATCTCATCCTGACAGAGTAGTCCTTTCCTATCAAGAGAAAAAATTACTTGAACAATATATATCCACAGAAATTAATTGTTACGATTGTGATTCTTGTAATAGTTGTGGTTCTGGGGATTGTAATTCTTGTTGTGAAGTTGTTGATGATTAATCTAAAAAGGGATGGTAAGAAAGATTTTTATCCAATGGGATTCAACGAATGATTGTAATCTTCGTTGTAGTCATTGTTATCATAATAGAGAAGGAGAAGAACATTCTTCTCATAAACAGGGATTAAATGCTATGTCTTTAGAAGATGTTATTTTAATGATTAATGATCTAAATGAAACCGCAAAAAGATGGTCTATGAAACCAAGATTTCAAATTTCTGGAGGAGAACCTTTAATGAGAAAAGATCTTTATTCTATCTTGGAATATACTAAAAATCTTAAAATGGAAGTAAGAATATTAACAAATGGAACTTTGATAACCGAAGAAAAAGCAAGGGATTTTTATGAATTAGGAATTAGAAGATTACAAATTTCTTTAGACGGAAATAAGAAGAGACATAATCTTATAAGGGGTCAACCTTTTGCATATGATCTAGCCATTCAAGGAATAAAAAATTGTGCAATTAATAATATAGAAGTTACAGTTTCTATGACTGCATTAAAATCAAATATACAAGATTTTGAAGACGTAATAATTAATTCTATTAAAGCAGGAGCAAAATATGTAGGAACAAAATCTTATGTCCCAAATCCTTTATTAGGTGTTAATGATCCTGAATTCCTGGATTGTGAAGATTTATACCTTTTGTATAAAAAAACGAGGGATTTAGAACAAAAATATTCTAAAAAAATTAATGTATTACAAACAGAAGTTTTATGGCATTTAATGCAATGGGATACTAAGATAAAAAAAGAAGCAAGAGAAAAAGATCTTTTTTTAAGTGGTTGTGGAGCAGGATTTTCTGGCCTTTCAGTTTTATCAGATGGGACAGTTTATCCATGTAGAAGATTACCACTTCCTATAGGAAATATTAAAGAGGGATTTGCTAATTTAATGTTAAATAACCCTATTCTTAAAGATTTAAGAGATTTTGAAAAAATGAGAGCTAAAATGGATAATTGTCAACATATCCCTTATTGTAGGGGTTGTAGAGCAATTGCTTATGCAACAACTGGAGATTACATGGCTAAAGATCCAATGTGTTATAAAGAATTGGTTACTCCAAAAGATATTCAACCTAGGGTAATTAGAAGATGAATACTAATGAAATAATTAAAACTTGTTTAAAAGATTTAGAGCCTAAGAATGTTTTAGATTTAGGAATTGGAAAAGGAAGATGTTCTAAAATTTTTTTGAAAAAAGGGGTTGAAATTATAGGGGTTGATTTAAAAGATTATAAAATTCCAGGTATAAAATTTGTTAAATCTAATATAAAAAATTTTGATTTTAAAGAAAATTTTGATTTAATTATAGCTTCTTTAGTTCTTCATTTTTTAAATAAAGATTTATCCCTTGAAATAATAAAAAAAATAAAAACCTTTACAAATAAAAATGGGCATAATTTTATTTTAACAATGAATAAGAGGGATAATCTTTTTAAAAAAAACAAAAATAATTTTTATTTTGATGAAGAAGAACTTAAAGAATTATATAAAGATTGGGAAATAATCAAATCAGGAAATTTTGAAACCGATTTGGAAGAACATGATAATCTAAAACCTCATAAACATAATCTTTCATTTATACTAACAAAAAAAGCTTATTAAATTAATATTATAAAAAGGGTTAAAACTTTAAACTTATACTCAAATCAAAACCATTATTCTCTTTTGAAAAAAATCTTTTTTTTCTTTCAAATGAAACATGAATACCTTGGGTTTCATCTAATCTTTTTTGAGATAAAGAACTTAAATAATCATGAGCAATAAATGATGCACTATCCATTGCCTTTTCATTTACTCTGTCTTCAGAAAGTTTTTTTAATAAATCTGAAGCTTCATAAGGTGTTCTTCTTGCAATAGCAGTTTCAGGACTTTCAGGCTTTAAATGTTCTAATGTATAAAGATTATTATCATAAATAAATGGGTTTATATCTGTTATTCTAGAATAATTATAAGGGATTAAAGAATTTATCATCCAAACATAACCTCCAAACCTTTTTTATTCTCTTTTTTTCTCATACCATTCATGCTTGGATTATAATAAAAAGATAATCCAGAATAATCTTCTAAGCCATCTTTTTTTATTTCTTTAAAATATTCTATTAATCTTTCAAAAGCACTATAAATTTTTTGATTATAAGAATATATTCTTTCTTGAAAATTTTTCATTGATAAAGATAATGGAAATCCTGAATTTGTTAAAACTTTATCTTCTATTGTTTTATCTTTCTCCTTTTTCTTTTCAAAATTTTCTTTTTCAGTTTCTTTGGGTATTTCTTTTTTGTTAAATAAATAATTAATTAAACCTTTCTTATCATTCAATTCAAGATAAAAACCATTTCTAGTTTTATAAGCATCAAAAAATGAAAAAATTCCTTGTCTTGATTTTTCATAGAATTTTCTATCTCTTTCTTTATTAATCTCTTTCCTATAATTAAAATATTCTTTTAATCTCCTAAAATATTTAATTATCCCCATGTTTTATTAAATAGTTTATTTTTTATAAGTTTAATTATTCTATCAATATCTGTAATTAATCATAATTCCCAATATTTTAATAAAAAACATTTAAATATAAACTAAATGTTTATGATATATAAAAAAGATTGAAGAAACACTGAATAAAACCTTAGGGAATATTTAAGAATAAAACAAAAAATAAAAAACAGATTAATAAAATTAAAAAACATAAACTACCCAAAAATAAACCAGAAAAATGAATAAAAAAAACCAAGATAAAAAAGAAATCTTTGAATTGAAATCAAATCAATTGACAGCTTCAAAAAAAGATTTATCAGAATGGTATAACCAATTAATGCTTTTAGCAGATATTGTTGATGATAGATATGCTGTTAAAGGAATGGCTGTTTGGAAACCTTATGGTTATAAGATAATGCAAAACATAAAGAGAAGATGGGATGAATTATTTCAAAATGCAGGAATACAAGAAGTTTATTTTCCATTGATTGTTCCAATTGAATACTGTGAGCAAAATCCGAGTTGGTGGCAAGGTTTTAAATCAGAAGGTTTTAAAGTTATAGCAGGGACTGATAATAAAATTCAAGGAATAATAAGACCAACAGGTGAGCCTGCTATTTATCCAATGTATTCTATGTGGGTAAGATCAAAAAATGATTTGCCAATAAGATTTTATGAAACAGTAAATAGTTATAGATATGAAACAAAATCAACAAGGCCTTTGATTAGAACAAGAGAGATTAGTGTCTGGCATGAAATTCATACTGCTCACGCAACAAGAGAAGAAGCAGAAGAGGAATTCCAATTGCATATAAAATTATGGGATGAATTATGGAAAGATTTAGCTTTGCCTTCTTTTAAAGTTGTTAAACCTATCTGGGAATGTTTTCCAGGAGCAATAGGAGCAGTAGAATATTATTCAACAACACCTAATGGAAGAGTTATGGAAAATGGTTCTGTAAATAATTTAGGACAAGCTTATGCAAAAAAATTCAATATAAAATTTAAAGATGAAAAAGGTAAAGAACAATATGCTTGGCAAATATGTACTGGGAATGGTGCAAGATTATTAGGGGGTTTAATATTAATTCATGGAGACGATAAAGGTTTGATAATTCCCCCAAGAATAGCTCCTATAAAGGCGGTTATTGTCCCAATATTATTTAAAGGAAAAGAAAAGATTGTTTTAGAAAAAGCAAAAGAACTCTCAAAAGAGTTGAAAGAGTTTGATGTTTATCTTGATGAAAGAAAAGAAAAAACAGCAGGAGAAAAATTCTATGAATGGGAGATAAAAGGTGTTCCTTTAAGAATTGAAATAGGCCCTAAAGATATAGAAAAAGATTCTTTTGTTTTAGTAAGAAGAGACACAGGAAAAAAAGAAATAATTTCAAATAAAGATGCAAAGAAAAAAATTAAAGAAACTCTTGAAGATATACAAGATTCTCTTTTGAAAAAAGCAACAGAAATGTTAAACTCCCAAATAAAAGATGCAAAAACATTAGAAGAAGTTAAATCAAATGTGAAATCAGGAAAAATCTCAAGAGTTTTTTGGTGTAAAGAAGGAGAGTGTTATGATAAAATATCAGAAACAGCAGAGGGTCTTGAGGGTTTTGGCTCTGATCTTGAAAAAAAAGAAGAAGGCCATTGCATAATTTGTAATAAAAAGACAAAAACAAAATTATATTTAGCGAAGAGTTATTAAATGATTTTTAAAATATATTCAAAAAATAAATTCTGAAAACTTTATTCTATGAATGAAGAGAATGAATTGTATAAATATTTCTTTTTAAATTTCAATTATTTTCATCTTTCCGGGATTAATTATTCTTGTCCCTTCAAAATTAACTTCTCCAGGAATATGTATATGTCCACAAATAAACAATTTTGGTTGAATTTTAATTATATATTTTTTCAAAATTTTTGAACCCATGTGTCCAACATAAGATTTAATAAATTCTGGTGGATTTGGATTAAAATCTAATATTTTATAGGGGGGGAGATGAGATAAGATTATATCTACTTTTTGACTCTTTTTTAAAAAAGTACCTAATTTTTTTTCATCATCATTTGCTCTTTTTTGGGTATTTTCATTGTCTGGTTTATACTTTTTGGCCCACCATTTTTCAACAAAAAAATCAAATCCAATAATTTTAAGGCCTTTTATTTTTATCTCTTCCTTATCACAATGGATTATTCCTTTTTTCTTCATTAAAGAAATTATTTCAGATTTTGCAAGTTCTTCAGCATTTCCTAAACTTGCTACTATGGGACATTTAAATTTAATTAATTCTTCAAAAAATTTTTCAGATGATTGGATTATCTCTTCTTTAGCTTCTTTAACAGAACCTCCTTCAAAAATCATTTTTCTTAATTTGTCTCCTTTTGCAAAATCCCCTGCAACCAAAATTAAATCTATCTTCTCATTAGTCTCTGGAATTTCTCCATGTGCATCAACTGATAAGAGTATTTTCATTTTAGACATAAATTTATACTTACAAATAACAAAACGAAAAAAGTATTTAACTTTTTCTATCCTAAATAAAATTAACAATAATCTGCGTATTGAATCCAGTCTTCTTTCTTCTTCTTGTTGTCTGACCCACACCCAACTAACTTTGGAGGTATTAACTTCTTCCTCTTTTCGGGTTTTTTATCTTTCATAGAAACAATATGGATCCTTATGTTTAAAAGTTTTATGTATACTATATGAAGAAGCTTTACACCCTCCCAAACAATGTTCTTTTTTGTTACAACTCTTACATTCTTCAGGTAAGAAATCTTTAATAAACTTATATTTATTTTTAGAATTCCATATATCTTTAAGATTATCTTTTAATATATTTCCCATCTTAAACTTTTTAAAAGGTAACAATTGACAAGGATAAACATCTCCATTGGATTCTATAATCATCTTGCTAAATCCTCCAGAACATTTTCGGGTTATTATTTCTTGTTTTTTCTCACCCAAAAGAAAACAAAAAGTATGGTCAAAAACAATCTCTGGGGTTTTTATTTTCTTGGATAAACTAATAAGCTTTTTTGTTACTTCCTTAAACTCTAAAGGAGATAACATTGAATCAATGAAATTCTCTCCTTCCCCTAAAGGATAGAATTTAGAAAATTGTAAAGCTTTTACTTTCGTTTTTTTAAGTATTTCTATATATTCTTCTAAATATGGGAGAAATTGTTTTGTAAGAGTGGTATTTATTGTAATATCTATCTTATTATCAGTTAATCTTTTTATATTTTGGGTGGTTTTTTCAAAACTCCCCTCTTTTCTAATAAAGTCGTGAATTTTTTTAGGACCATCTAAACTAACATTTAATTTTAAAGTTTTTCTATATTTTTTAAAAAGAGGGAGAAGTTCTTTTACTTTTTTGGAGTTATAAACATTTGTAAATAAAGTAACATTGCAATTTTCACATAAGATAGGAATTATTTCTTTAATTCCTTCTTTAATTGTAGGTTCACCCCCAGTAACTAAGACTTCAAAAATTTTATTTTTAACGATTAATTTTGATATAGTTATTAATTCTTCTTTTGATAATTCTTCTTTTTCTAAATTTTTTTTATTTAGATAGCAATGTTTACAATTTAAATTACATTTTTTTGTTATTCTCCATTGAATTCTTAAAGGTAATTCAAATCCTTTTTCATAAATTGTATCTATCTCTTTTTGATCTAAATTTTCAAAGAAGTATCTTCTATTTTTTTTATCGAATAAAATGAAACCATTCTTTTCTTTTCTTCTTATTTCTTCTATCATTTTAATGGGGGTAACAAACTCGATTTATTTTTTTCAATATCTTTCATTATTTCTTTAATTAATCCTATTTCCCTTATATCAGAAAATTTTACTTTTTTGTATATTTGTTCTGTTTTTTCTGGGAGGTAATTAATTAAGTAAGAGATTTTTTTTGGATTAGCATATTCTGAGATGTCCAACCTTCTAAACCCCAATTCAATAATTCTATCCATAAGATACTGAATTGAGAGAATTGCTGATTCAAGATCGTTTTTTTCTAATCCCTTTCTAACATTTATAGAAGTTCTTTCGACCAAATCGTAATCTCCCCCTATAATTGTCTGTTCTTTCCAGGCATCTTCTTTTAAATTTTGCTTTTTTGCACAATTTATTAAATCTTGATAAATTCCATTTGGATCATAAATAGGTTTTGAATTCCTAAATCGATCAATAATCCTAACTTCTTTTAAAGAAATTGCATTCAATATGTTTATTGGATCTTCAAAATAAATTTCAAATATTAAACCAGAATCTCTAATAATTCTTCTTGGAAGATGTTCTTTTAATACATATAAATCTACATCTGAATTTAATGTTATTTCTTTAGCTCCGCTTCCAAATATCCCTATAGCCTTTGGAGAAAATTCCTTTGTTAATTCATTTTGAACTTTTTTTATACTTATTTTATGTACCATTTTAATCCTTTATATATCCCTAAAAATAATCCTTTAATTACATTTAGTGTTTGTTTAAGGTTATTGCTCTCTTTATCTATATTACAAGATAAATTTAAACTATCCCTTCTAGAAATTTTAAAGCTTTTAGACTGTTTAATCATCCTAAAAGCATAACCTTTCATACCAACTCTTTTTTTTGAAAAAGGATAATATCTCACAATTTGGGCAAATTCATTGGAAATTCTATCTTTAATCCAATCTTGTTCTCTTATGTCTCTACATCCACCAGAAAGATCAAAACAATTTGAAGAATCAATAATCTGAGATATACTAAAACCCTTTAGTTGATGGGATAATATTCCTTCCAGAGAATCATTTAAAATAAATTTTATCTTTTCTAAATCTATTAAAGGGATAGAATCCAATGATTCTTTTAGAGTAACTAAAGATTTTACTCCAAACTTTAAATGTAAACACGCAGTTTTTGGATCCGGTAAGTAAAAGATGTTATATCCTTTATCTTTTAACCTCCACACTAGTTCACTTTCCATGGCATAATCATTTTTTCCACTACTTCTAAATCCCCCAACTTCTTTTAAAGCAAGAGTATTATAAATTCCATAACTAGCTCCGAGAGAAATTGGGATTAAGGGGAATTTATCTTTAGAAGAGATTAATTCTTCTGGAAAGGAAGTTAAAAACCAAGAATTAATTCCTTTGGACATATCAATTTTCCCTATATTTTCTAATGGAACAAAAGAAGTGGGAAATGGAAGTCGATTATACGCTGGGAAGATTACTGCGCCAGTATCTTTTTTAGTAAATTCTATATAAGACAAAATTTTTTCAATTGTTTTTTCATTATAAAAAACAGAATCATCGTCTAATATTAAATGCCAGGGAGATTTAATAAATTCTAAAGCATATCTTCTAATTCCTGAACACCCTAATCTTTTGTCAGACTTAAAATATTTAAAACCATATTCCTTACATTTTTTTTCAATATTTTTTGACTGTTCTATTTTAGAATTATCATCTACCACCAGAACATCTGGTTTATAAGATTGATTATCTATTGAATCTAAAGTCCAGCTTAAAGGAATTCCATAAGGAAGATTATATCTATTGTGGGTACCAATCAATATAGATAACTCTTTATCCATAAAAATTATAGCAATTTATTCTTTAAAAATATTCCTTTTCAATTGTTACTTTATAATGATTACTTTGGCTTAATTGTAATTAGATTTCTCTTTTTTAAACAAAGCTTAAATAATTCTTCTTTAGTCCTAACCCAAATTATTTTATCTAAATAATCTTCATATTTTATTAAAATCTTCTTGAATATTCTTATGGGGGAGAAGTAAGCATATTGGTAATTATCTCCTTTTTTTGCTTCAACATCTACTTCATACACATATCCTTCTTTTGCAGGTTCGTAATCTCCAACAATCATTAATTTCTCTGGAGGTAAAGCAAAATCAGTTTTCCCTTTGAGAGACTTACCTAAAGCGTAAAGTGCAGCTTGATTAAAATTGTCTGTAAGAAATATTGCTTTTTTATTTTCAAAATCAGTCTCTCCTTTTGCTAATTTCGGTTTCAATACCTTCAAATTTTGTGGAGAACCATGATATAATTTCATTTTTTATAGAAATTCTTAATTGAAGGATCAAATTTTATAAAACAAGAAAATAAGAATGATTTTGACATAGTTATTAAAGGAAAATATAATGGGATAAAGATGTCACAATTGTTAGATAAGGTAACTAAACCTAAAAAAATCAACTTTTAATCGGAGAAGGAAAGTATCATAAAAGGAGATTTAAAATTGGAGAGAATATTATTTGTCCTTTTGCCATTCATTATTCAGATGATTTTTTTGAAATTTCAAAAAGAAAAAAATTAAAAAATAAAAAAGAAGTAATAGCAAAAATTATTGATTCTTCTGAATCTCTATTTTCTCCAGCAGTGTATAAAATAAAAACAAAAGAAGGTAGAGTCTGTTTTTTAATAAGTTATTTTGTTGGGCATGTACATCTTTTTCAAAAAGGAGATATAATTAAGTTTAAAGCTCCTCTTTTTGAATTTTCTAAAAATTTAGTAAAAAGAGAAAGTTTTGTTATCCCCATTCAAGGATCTTGGGTTGAAATAGACTAATTTTCTTTTTTAAAATACTTGTTCCTTTATAAAAGCGTTTATTTTTTTCCAGTATTCTTCAATTAAATTTAAAGAAATTGCATGTCCTGATGAATGTTCTATTAACTCTGTTTTTTTAATCTTTTTTATTATGTTATTTATATGTTTTATAGAAACAACTTCATCTTTAGGATCGTGGAAAATTAAAACAGGACAATTTAATCTAACTAGATAGTAAGATGGAGAAATTTCTTTAAATTTCTTTAATTGAACGTTTAATTTATTAAATTTTATTCTATAAAAATTAAAATATGCTCTTTTTACAAAATCAATTAAATGAGAAAGATCTTGTTCAGTCTTATCTTGATTATGTTTTTCAAAATCTCAAACAGGAGAAAAAAGAATAATTTTATCTATTTTATTTTTTAATTTTGCACTAATGCCCCATGCAATTGCTCCACCAAAACTACCTGTTAAGAGGATTAGTTTTTTATTATTAAAATATTTATTTTTTAAATCCTATAAACTTAATGCTTTTTTATCATCTAATTTAACAATAAAATTTGCAAGTTCTTCAATTACATTTTTCTCTAAAAATGACCTTTACTTTGAAAAAACCCACTATATCTTAAATAAAAAACATTAAACCCCTTATTAAAAAAACTTCATTAAATCATCTTCTTTATTTGAACTAGGAAATCCTGGAAGAATAAGAATAGCATCTGCAGGTTCATTATGTGTTAAAAATTCAAAGAAAATATTTCCATAATAAGCTTTAAGGATATTAACCATCTTAAGTTATTGGTCCTTAAATTTAAAAATATATAGTAAAAGTTAGTTTTGTTTTTATCCCTTTATGACAATCAAAGGTTTCATTCTTGCAATCTTTTTACTTATTCCCAAATCATCAACAATTTTTATAACTTCATCAACATCTTTGTAAACCTGTGGAGCTTCTTCTGCGAGTGATTGCATACTTCCTGCTTGGACTTCAATTCCTTGATTATTTAATTGTTGTTTTATCTCTTTTCCTTTTAATTCTTTTAAAGCTGAATTCCTACTACTTATTCTTCCTGCACCATGAACAGTGCTTCCAAAAGTTAACTCTTCTGCTTTTTTTGTTCCAATTAACAAATAAGAACTTGTTCCCATGCTTCCAGGAATTATAACTGGTTGTTTGTCAAAACTTCTTGTTGCTCCTTTTCTGCAAACTAAAACTTTTTTCAATTTTCCATCAATAGCATGTTCTTCAAATTTAGCAATATTATGGCAAACATCATAAACAACATTGATTTTTGATTCAGGAAAAATTTCTTTTATTGCTTCTCTTACCCAATGAGTTATTAATTGTTTATTAGCAAAAGCAAAATTAGCAGCACAGCACATTGCCTTGTAATAATTTTTTCCTATCTCGCTGTTTATAGGTGCATTAATTAATTCTCTATCTACTAAATTCTCAAAACCATATTTGTCTTCCATAACTTTTATATAATCACTTGCAACTTGATGACCTAAACCCCTACTACCACAATGCACCATTATTGTTATTTGATTTTTTTCTAAACCAAAAACTTTTGCAATTTCTTCATCAAAAATCTCATCAATATATTGAACTTCAAGAAAATGATTTCCTGCTCCTAAAGTCCCTAACTGGCCTATCCCTCTTTTTTTTGCTCTTTCAGAAACTTTTGAAGAATCACAATCTTTCATGCATTCTTGTTCCTCTGTTGAAAGATAATCTTCTTTTTCACCAAATCCTTTTTCAACAAAATATCTTGCTCCTTGTTCAAGAACTTTATCTAATTCTTTAAAAGAGAGATTAAAGTGACTTCCTCTCCCAACACCAGAAGGTATCTTTTTATACAACAAATCTGTTAATTGTTTTTGTTTTTCTAAAACTTGCTTTTTAGTTAAATTTGTTTTTAATAATCTTACAGAACAATTTATATCATAACCGATTCCTCCAGGAGAAATTACTCCTTTATCAATATCAAAAGCAGCAACACCACCTATAGGAAAACCATATCCTTGATGACAATCAGGAAGAGCAATAGCATTTTTTATAATCCCTTTAAGTGTTGCAACATTTTTTATTTGTTCTAAAGTTTTATCTTTTTTTATTGTTTCAAGCATTTTTTCATCTGCTATCACAATAGAAGGGACATTCATATTTCCTTCCTTAGGAATTTCATAAATATTTTTTGATTTTTCTTTTATTTTCATGATAATTAATAATCTTTCAAGATTTTAAAACTAATCTTTATCTTATTCATAGATTTTTTAAAAGTTTATAATTAAACTTAAATATTAATTTATTTTAAAATAATAATGGATAAAGAAGATTTAGACAAAAATAATTTTAATAGAAATTCTTTTAATAAAGAAACATTAGATAAAGAAGAATTAGAAAAAAAATTAGGAAATAAAATATTACAAGATGAATTATTAATTGGAAAAAAAGTAAAATGTATAGATGGTTTATTTGAAGAGTCATTAAATATAAAATTGCCTTATAGTTTAGAAGAGATAAATATCCCAATCCAAGGAAAAAATTATACAATAAGAGAGGTAATAGAAACTCCTTTTGGTTTATGTGTTCTTTTAAATGAAATAAAAAATAAAACATATTATTTTGTTTATGAAAATAAGATTAGAGAGCCAATGTTTTTTATAGAAAGATTCAAAATTTTGAAGTAAAATTATAAAAATTTTATAAATTCTTAAATAAAATCTTAGTTGTTATAAATTTAGTAAATGAAAATGTTTATTAATAACAAAAAATTAATTATTTTATGATTCAAAAATTAAATCAAATAAATCCTTTGTCTAGTGCAGAAACATTTGGATTTTTCTTTTCATTTTTAGGAGTTTTAATTGGGGCTGTTTATTCTATACTCCTTTTCTTTAAAGTAAATCCTGATATTGGTTTTAACTTTTTTTATAAGTTAATAGATTCATTAAACCTAGAATACTTTTCATTAATAATTTTTCCTTTATCTTATCTTGTAATAGGTTTTATTTTAGGAGCAATTATATCTGCTATATACAATATTTCTGCACAATTATCTAATGGAGGAATAGAATTAGAATTAGCAGATTAACCTTTATCTCCTCTTTGATTATCTTCTTTTCTTTAATTACTTTTTAGAATTTATTCCATTTTTATAAGTATAAATCTTATAAGTCTAAATTTTATAAATCTAAAACAAATTCACAAAAAAAAGAATTATCCCCTTTTTTATTAATCTTCATTTCATTATATGTTATTGCTTTAATATTATTTGTTAACTTATATCTTGAAAAATCTTCTCCTTCAATTAAAGAGACAATCAAAAAATTGTCTTTAATCTTCTTTAATTCTATTTTGTCAATTTTTTTAACAACAAAATTTTCAGCATCTACAAGATAAATTATCTCTTCCAAAAAATTATAAAGTAAAGATAAATAATCCTTTCCAAAAACCTTTATTTTTCTTTTTTTAATCTCATTTTTTTCTTTATTTTTACTATTTGCATTCTTTTTATTTATTTTATTTTTATTACTTAAAATTTTTTTGTTTTCTTTAATCCTTTTGTTTTTGATTATTACTCTTCTTATAGCATAAGCAGAATTTTCAAAAACTTTCTCAATAGATCTCCCATAAACTCTTATCTTTACATCTGCAGTATGTTCTAAAAATTCAAATTTTTTAATCTTGTTCATTTTTGCCAACAGAATAAGTATAAATCCCTAGAAGTTGTTATAGAATAAATTTTTATACTTTGAGAGTAAATATTCTTTTGATTTACTTCTTCAAATAACTTACAGAAATCATCACATATCTGTGCAACACAGTTTAAACTCGCAGGTATTCTTCTTATTATCTTATTTTTTATATCTGTTGGAATATTTTCCCAAGTTACAGGGAGATTTTCTTCATCAATATTTAGTATTTCATTTCTAAAGGTTTCATTTGTTTCTATTTCTCTTAATATAGATAACTGTTTATAATAAACTATATCCGAAAAATCTCTTCTATTCAAAGTTGAATTTTTTTCTACTATAACTAATAAGATGCTTGATATTAAAAGTATTGAAATGAAAACTTCTACAACTTCAATCCATCCTTTTTTATTCATTTTTGTTTTCATGTCTTTATTTAATAAATTTTTTATTTAGTTAGTTTAATCTTATAGGTTTTATTTATCCTATTTTTACTCTTAAAAATCCTGATTGGATATCTCCATTTTTATCAATATACTGAATAGGTACTTCATCACTATAGATATTACTTGTAGTTAGATTCACACTTGGTTTTATCACTTCTCCATTTGATTTTTCAAATTCAAAAGTAAATTCATTTCCTTCAGGAACAAATAATTCCCTCTTTAGTTCTTCATAATTACTAGAATAACTTTGATTTAATCTTTCAAATTCATTTTCAAATGAATAAATATTATCTTTTCTTATTGATAAGAATCTATAACTCTCAGGATTAATTTTTAATGTACAAGTTAAATCATCATTTGATGTAAATTTTTCAAATGCAGGAGATAAAGACAACTCAAAAAAAGTTTCCCCTGAATCACTTCTATTTATTTTTAAATTCTTTTGTATTTCTTCATTATCAACATAAGAACTCTGTAAATTGTTAGAATAATCCTTTACAATACCCCCATAAGAAGTTGAATTTAAATAAATAAACAAATCTTTTAATTCAACACACGCATTATCCCCTGCTTGTTGGGTTATATTAATAATTGCATTTGTTAATGGATAACTTGTATTTCTTAAAATTTTCATTTCAATATATTCTAAAGTAATTTCTTTATTCTTATTTTTTTCTACTTTGGTTGTTACCACAGATAAAAAGAAAACAACAAAAGTAATAAAAATCATAAAAGAAACCATTATACCAACATGAGACCCTCTTTTATTTTTATTCATATTATTTTATAATTTTTTTTATTTATATTCTTTACCTTTTAATAAAATTTATAATCTTTTATAAAATTTAAATTGATTTTTATTTTGCAAGAATAACATTCGCTACAGTTGCTATTAAAAAGGATAATGTTATTAGAGCAAAGGAATGCTTTATACCTGTTCTTAATTTTCCATCTGCTAATTTTCCTATAACTAAACCTGTAAATCCACCTTGAAATAACAATAAGAAAAGGAAAGATTTAGATATTGCACTAGGATCAACACTCCCCATAGAACTAACTCCTGCTCCACCAACTCCCGGAATTCCTCCTGAAGAAGATAAATCTTGAGTAGAAGTTATTCCTGATAACATTGGAATGATATAAAACTGCATTACTAAAACTATAATCGTGAAAACAAAAAAGATAATATATCCTTGTGTTACAATACTTGCAATTGAAGCTCTTCTCTCTTTTTTTAATTTATCGGTTAATGTTGTTGCTTTTGCTACCTCTTCTAATATTGAAGAGATATTTCCTCCTGCTACCTCTGCTTGTCCTATGAGGGTTATTGTTCTTGAAATATTTTTATCATTTATATCTTTTGCAAAAATTTCTAAAGCTTTCCTTAAAGGAATCCCAATTGAAATTTGATTTGCCAATTTTTCAACATGTTTTGTTAAACTTCCGTAATTCTTTCTTTTTAAATTTACTAAAGTTTTACTTATTGATGTTCCTGTTTTAACGCTTTCAACTAAATTTCTTGTGAATTCTAAAAACATCACTTCTTTTTCTTGCATTTCTTTTACTTCTTTAGTATTTTTAAAAACAAGAGGCGAAACTCCAATTAAAACTCCAATCCAAACAATAAAGAAAAAATATTTTGTGCCTATTAAAGAAAAAGAAGCAAGAGTTATTATTAGTCCAATAATTATAATTGCTTTTTCACTTTTACTTAATCTTAAATTTATCATTTTATTCTCCTGAATTAGATTGTTTTATTTGAAGGAATAATAAAAAGAGAATATTAATTAAAGAAACTGCACCAACAACTAGAAAGGTAATCATATCGGTTGGAAGACTTATCCCAATGCCGCTTATTTTCATCATAACTAAGAGTAACATTAAAACCATTGGTGTTGCTATAACTATACTTATATACATATCCATAAATGTTTCTGCTGATTTAGCATCTTTTTCTTTTTCTAACCTATAATCTAAAAGGAGAGTTTGAGCTCTTTTATCAAAGAAATTATATAGATCTCCTCCAGAAGTAATTGTTGTTGATAAACCATTAAAAAGTTCTGATAATTTTTGGCTTGGTGTGTTTAAAGCTATGTCTCTTAAAGCAGTAACTAAATCATAACCATAAATATTTATCTCATTTAATAATTTATTAAACTCTTTTCCAACATTGGGATATTCTCTTGTTGAAACAATTATAGAAAATATTTTTACAGGATCAATCATTGATCCAGAAATAGCAGACATGTGAATTGCTACAAAGGGAAGTTCACCATCAATCTTTTTCTCTAAACTCTTTTTTTCTAAAGAAGGAAGAGAATACATAAAAAAATAAACAAAGATAGGTGTTCCAAGAGGTATCCATATTAATTTTAATAATCTTAAAGCTATTGGTTCTGTAATTTTTACAATTATAGGGAATTCAGGAACAAGATTAAAATTTAAGAAAAAGGCAAAAATTATCATAGCAATAAAAAAAGAGACAATTGTGTTAAGAAACATCAATGAAATATAAGTAATAGAAGTATATTCTAAATTTGATTTAACTAAATTTTGGGTTAATTCTCTAAACCTCTGTTCTTTGAGCATTTCTTTTACTTTTTCTGCAAAAAGTTTATTAGCAAATTCATAATATTTACTAGGCTTTTTTTCTACTTTCTTTTCTACGACATTACTCTTTTGTTTTAATCTTTCCAAAGCATTTCTTTCTAAATCAGAAAGCTGGTCTTTTTTGTATTCAATAACTTTTTTTTCAAAACTTTCTTTTTCTTTTTCAGAAGAAAATCTTTTTAATTCTAATTTTAGAATCCTCTTTTTTAGTTCTAAATTTTCTTTTTTAAGCTTTTCTTTTTCTTCACGAAATTTTTTTAAAAATTCGTTCTTTTCATAAGGGTCTTTTATAGAAGCAATGTTCTCATTTATTAAAGTTAATTCTAAAAAAATATTTTTTTCTTTTACTATTTCTTCATTTATCTTATCAATATCTTCAATTGTGCTCATTATTTAAAACTCCTTCAATTTCTTTCTGTATCTCTAACATAGCTTTTTTAGTTTTTAGAAAATTTTCTTTATCATGAATTTCATAGAATCTTCTTAATCTTAAAACAGCATCTTCTAAAGAATTAAATGCATTTGTTAGAAATGAAATCTCCTCTTTTTTCATAGATAAAAAAGGTTTTTCTTATTCTTAAAGATTTTGTTTATTCTTTATTTTCCTCTTCATCAATACCCAATTCTTTTAAAACTTCATCAGGAGTTTTATAATACCTATTAACTATACCTTGAACATCGTCAAAACTAGAAATTTTCTTTTTATACATTTGATAAATAATTTTAGCTTTTTTGTTTAATTCTTTTTCTAGTTCTTCTTTTGAGATTCCATATCTCTTTGATATTTTTTCAAAAACTTTACTTTCTTTTTTAAAATAAAACCGGTCTTCTGCAGCATTCCATGAGAAAGGGGTATTAATAACAGCAATTCCCTCAGGATCAACATTTACAATTTCAACTATCTCTCTTAATTTTCTTGTTTCTTGTTTATTAACTATTGCATGAGTCATTATACAAACGCAATCAAGAACATTTAACAATGTAGGAGATAATTCTATAGGTGGTGTTTCTAATCTTTTTATTAAAGTATCCACAGAATCTGCATGAATAGTACTTATTGAAGAGTGTCCTGAAGCCATTCCTTGGAATAATACAGAAGCCTCTTTACCTCTAACTTCTCCAACAATTACATAATCTGGGTTTTGTCTAAAAGAAGCTCTTAATAATGTAAATAAAGTTACTTCATTTTCTCTTTTATCACCTGTTGCTGCTCTTGTTACACTTGGAAGCCAATTCTCTCTAGGGAGATTTAACTCTCTTGTATCTTCAATACTTACAACTCTTGCTTCAGGAGGTATAAAAAAAGCAACAGCATTTAAAAGAGAGGTTTTACCTGAAGCTGTTCCTCCTGCTATTAATATATTCATTTTATATTCAACTAAAATCCAAAGATAAGCAAGCATTTCAGGACTTAATGTTCTAAAAGAAATAAGTTCTGTAGGTGTCCAAGGAGTTGTAGTGAATTTTCTTATAGTAAAAGTAGGCCCTTTACTTGTAATATCTTGAGTGTATGTTGCATTAATTCTGCTTCCATCAGGCAAGGTTCCATCAAGTATAGGATCAGCATAAGAAATATGTTTTCCACATCTTTGTGCGAACTTTTCTACTAAAACTTCTAATCTTGCTATGTCATTAAATACTAAACTTGTTTTTAAATTTCTAAAAACTCTATGAACAACATATACAGGGCTATTAGCACCATTACATTCAACATCTTCAATAAAATAATCTCTTAGAATAGGTTCCATCTCATTAAATCCTAAGAAATCTCTGCTTAAATAATAATAGAGTTTTCTATAAGAATCATAAGGAATATTCATACCAAACTCCACTGCTAAAATTCTTATTCTCTGATCAATGTATTCTAATAACCTTTGTTCATCTCTTTCTATTATTTCTTCAAAATTTATTAAGTCTTCAATTGCTGTTGTTAATTGAGCATGATATTCTCTTTCTTGTCTTGTTAAAATAGGTTCTTCAATTTCATAGACTAATTCATAAATCTCAGGATCCCAATAAATATGGATATAAGCAAAAGGAGAAATAACACAATATCTAACATTTACTTTTGTTTTATCTTTCACTTTCTGTAGAGGAGGAATTTTCGGATGAAAATTTATTTCTACTTTTTCATATTTCTCAATATCAAAATTTATCCTCTTTAAAGGAGGTTTAGGCTTTATCTCTGGTTTAGAATTAATTTTATCCTTAGCATCTTTATCCATTTTTATGTTGTTATATCTAAGATTATTCTTTCATTGGGTGTTCCTCTTTCTTGTAAACCCTGATTTTCTAATTGTATACTATATGCTGTTGAACTAGGATTAAGAGTTCTTATACTCTCTACACCATTAACGGTTAGATTATATTTTGTTGATTCTGAAGTATAATTTTTATAAAGTTTAACATTATAGGCATCTGCCGTTTTTAAAGTGATGATACTTATGCCCCCATCATTAATTATTTTGTTTAACTCACTAAACTGATATTTGCTTGGTATTTCAAAATATATCATATCTTCTAATCCATTTAAAATGAGTTTTCCCTGTTTTATTGTTATTCCCTTTGTTCGTTTATCACCATAATTCATTCCTAAGATCTCTAAATCTAAATTTTTAATTACTTCTAATGACTGTTCTATAGCTGTTTTATCCCTTGTTTTTTCAATTTGAGGTTTAACATAAAATAAAACAAGAGATATCATTAAGAATGCAATTAAAGTATAAATTACTGTTTCAACCCAGACTTGTGCTTTTTTTTTAAACATTTTTTATGAATAATTATTTTCATCTAAATTTAACTATATCTTGAATATATACAAGAGACTATTTCAACCATTGAATCTGACTCTTGACATAATTTGCCCTCTCTAACAGGAGCAATTGCAATTGAATCTGGAGCATAATCTAAATTTGTAATTAGGTAACTAAATCCTTCATTTGATTTAGGGATATAAACACTTGTTGTTCCATTTGACATCTGTATCCCAGAAATAATTTTTGGATCATTGGTTAAGTCAAAAGATTTTACTGTTCCATTGGCTTTAATCGCTATTTTTAAGCCTTCTATCTCGATGTCCCCTAAACCTATTGAAAAAGTTAGATTATACTTTTTAGTTATATCATTCCCAGTATAGCAAGTATATTCTTTGTTTATTTTTACCTGATCATAAATCCCAGAACAAGAAGTTGTTTCTTTCATTTTTCCAGATAACATATTATTTACTAAAGCTCCTACTACTGCAACAGCGCCAATACCTATTCCTATTAAGATTATTGTAACAACTATCTCAGAAACTCCTTTTTTTGAATTTATCATTTTCATCTTTATTTTATTTTTATTACTCTTTATTTATGATCTTTGAGTATTCTTCTTTACAATCAACAACCTTTTTATCTTTTGCACTGTTTTTACCAACGAGCATAGGTATTAATTGTAATTTTTCTATACTCTCCAAAGAATATCCTAAACTGCTAGCAATATTATAACTTAAAGATTTTCCTACTGTAAAACTCTGACCCCATTCGCTTCCCATTATTTCACTCATTTTTATAGTTTTATAATTTCCTTGACTATACACTTTTATTTTAATATCAAAAATTGGAGCATTACCTGCGTTTAATAATGTTATATCTCCTGTTGTAAAATCATACTCTGCATCAAATTTTACATCTTGTTGACATACCATATCAATATTTTTATCTAACTTTACAACTCCTTCAACCATTGTACTTCTTAACCAAAAGAAAATTATAGTTATCATCCCAACAACAACAGCAACTAAGACTATAGAAGTGATTACAGGAGAAACCCCTTTTTTCTGAATTTTTTTATTCATTTTATTTTAAATATTCTTTATTTTTTAAATCTTATTAATTTAGTTATCTTAATTAATTATTACTTCTAATCTAAGCATTGAATGTTAATATCTCCTGAATTTTATTGTTAGGGCATTGCAATAACTTTTTTTTATCATTTACTATTTGATATCTTGTGGGTATTATCTCAATTTTTTTCATTGTTCCATATTTACTTAAATTAAAAGACCTTGTTGTATAAGTCATTGGAGAGAATGAATTTTCAACTATTTGAAATCTTATTAAATCCCCATAAATCGTTTCTTCTTGATCTTTATTGAGTGGAATAAGTTCTTTAGCTAAACTTAAATCAGAGATTTCTCCAAGTTCAGCAGATTTATTTGAACCCCTTATATAAAAACCATCTATTGAAAATCTTCCATTATTTCTAAAAGTTATATTTAATCTTTTAGTAGCTGCTTCATATGTTATCTTACTGATACTTAAAGAAACACCATCAGGACATTCTAAACTTTCTTTTGGAACATAAGTTTTCATCCAAGTGTAAACAATAATACTTAAACCAATTGAAATTCCAATTAATAAAACATAGCTTACTATAATGCTTAACCCTTTTTTATTTTTTAAATCACCTTCTTTTTTCATATATATTTTATATTTTTTATATTTATATAACTTACCCTAAGTTAAGGAATGTATACCTTATCTTCATTTTCATATTTCCAAATTAAATAATAAAAATTATCTCCCTCATTTATAGTAAAGTCTTTAGTATAAGTATTATTTAATTTTAATTTTATTGGGTTTGTAAAAGTTGAAAGGTAAAAAGTTTCCATTTTTCCATCTAACCAATCTGAACTATCTTCGCAATGTCCTGTTAAATTTAAACATATTGTTTCTGGAGCTACTTCTTGATAATATAAAAAACTTAAATTTGCATTTTCCCCATTTCTTCTTCCGAATATAAAATAATAATTATTTTTTTCTTGTATATAATCAACATACTTTTTTGCAAAATCTCTTGAGAGGTTTCTCATCTGTTCATCGTTTAGACTGTTATATTCTCCTTCTTTAATTAAATAACCACTTTCTATATACAACTCTTTTGATAAATCCCCTATCTTTGTTAAATCTTTTTTTTCAATAACCTTGTTTGAAACACTAATGAGGGTAGTTGTAACAATAATAATAACTATCGCAGCAATAAGGAAGAATTGTCCTTTTTTATTCACTTTTTTATTCATAGAACAATAAAATTTTTTTATATTTATTAATCTTTCTTATTTGTTATTTTTTTGTTTTTTTACTCTTTCTTTTTATATTTCTTGTACTAAATATTTTAAAAGGGATTATACCAGAAGAATAATCAAAATTCCAAGCGCATTTAATAAAAAACCTAATATCAATAATATTTTTTCTTTTATTTCTGTTATCCCGCTTAAAAGAGTTACTCCTATCTCATCAGGTAAGGGAGAAGCAAGAATTATCCCTGCAAATAAATAAGTCAAGTAAGTTTTTATTTTTTTAGAGATTATTTTTTCTGAAACTTTTTTTATTCTTAGATTAAATTTTTCTTTGCCTAATTTTTGAAATTCTTCTTTGAAAGAAGTTTTTATAAATTTAAATATTAACAAATCAGAAATCATAGCACCAATTCCCCCTATAAGCGCTGATAAAATTATATTCTGTTTTCCTATTACTAAAAAAAATCCTGTTGCAATTGGTGCTGTAAAACCAAAGGAAAATAGCATTCCTGAAATAAAAACACCAACATACCCTAAACTGCCCAAGTTTTTAATAAAATTAGAAACTTCTTGCTTAGAAAAAACCCAATATGAAAAAATTATAATAAATAATAAAAGAAATAATTTTGGGTATTTTATTTTAAATCTCTTTTTTGTTTTCATTTTTCTTGTTTTCATTTATTTGTTTAATTTTTTCTTTTTCAAAAATTTTGAAATTTCAAAAATAATAAAAATTGAAGAAGAACTTAAAAATAAGATTAATAACTCAATTATGGATATAGAAGTTAAGCCTAATACTTTTGATAATGGTGTGTAAACAGCTATTATCTGTAAAATAAACATGATTAATAAGGAATAGCTTAAAATTTTGTTTGAGAAAAAACCTTTTATTTCTTTTATATTTTTATCATCGCTTCTACAAGACAAAATTATAAATGCCTCACTGAATATTAAAGAGGTTAAAACTAATGTTCTTGCTTTATCTAAATTACTTTCATAATACATAATAAAGAATAAGAATGCTATAAGAGTACTTAAAATTCCAGAGATTATAACAAAACTAAAAATCTTATTCATTATATTTTCATTGAAGTCAGAAGGTTTCTTTTCCATAATTCCCTTTTCTTCTTTTTCAAAACCTAAAGATAAAATAGGCATAGAATCAGTAATAAGATTCATCCATAAGATAGACAATGGCAAAAAAGGAAGGGGTAAATTAAAAATCATTGTTATTATTAAAAAGAATAATTCCCCCACATTAGCAGATAATGAAGCTTTAATTGATTTTTTTAGATTTTCATAAGAGCGTCTTCCTTCTTTAATTGCTTGAACAATAGTCTTAAAATTATCATCTAATAAAACTATATCTGAGACATCTCTTGTTATTTCTGTTCCCCTAATGCCCATTGCAATTCCAATATCTGCTTCTTTTATTGCTAAAATATCATTAACACCATCTCCTGTGACAGCGACAATTTCTTCTTTATTTTTTAAACATTTTATTATTCTAAATTTTATTTCTGGAGTTATTCTAGCAAAAATTGTTTTTTCTTCAACAATCTTTGAAAATTCTTTATCTGAAAGATTTTCTAATTTTATTCCGTCTATAGAATTATCATCTAAACCTATCATTCTTGCAATTGCTTTAGCAGTTAATTCTGAATCTCCTGTAATCATCTTTATTTTTATTCCTGCTTTTTTGCATTCTTCTATTGCTTTTTTTATTTCTTCTCTAGGTTTGTCAATCATTCCTTGAAATCCTAAAAATATCAAATTATTTTCAGAATAACCTTGACTGAAATTTTTTGGAACAATCTTAAACGCAAAAGCTAGAACTCTCAAAGCTTCAGAAGATAATTTCTGATATTCTCTGATTAATTCTTTTCTTCTTTTTTCATTAAGAACCTTTATCTTTCCATTAATCATTTCTTTAGAACATCTTTTTAATAGAATATCAGGAGCACCTTTTGAATAACAGACATAATTGTCATTTACTTTTCTTATTATTGACATCATTTTTCTATCAGAAGAGAAAGCATATTCTTTTATCTTAGGATACTTTTCTGTTAATTCTTTTTTCTTTATTCCGAAATTATAAGAAATTCTTATTAAAGCTTCTTCTGTAGGATCTCCAAAAACTTTCATTTCTTTATCTTTTATTTGTTCTTCTGCACTATTACATAAGATACCAGTTTCAATTAATTTTTTTAGAGTTTCTTCTTTATCAAAATTTATTTTTTTATTGTTGATTAAAAGAACATTTTTGTCTACATCAACTTCTTTATTATTATAATAAACTTTAACAACAGAAATTTTTTCTTCTGTTAATGTTCCTGTTTTATCTGTGCATATAACTGTTGTTCTTCCTAAAGTTTCAGCAGACGATAATTTTTTAACTAAAGCTTTTTGTTTTTGCATTCTTTTTATTGTTAAAGCTAAAATTATGGAGATTACAGCAGGTAAACCCTCTGGAATAACACTAATTGCTAAAGAGATAGAAGTTAAAATTAATTCAAAAAAATCTCTTTTTTGAAATATTCCAAATAGAACTAAAATAAAACTAATACCCAAAACAGTTATAGAAATTATTTTTGATAATTCATTAATCTTTTTTTGTAAAGGGGATTCTTCTTCTTTTATTTTTTGTATTTCTTCTGCTATTTTTCCAAATTCTGTATTCATTCCAGTGTTTATTACAATACCTTTACCATTTCCACCAACAACATGAGTTCCAGAATAAACCATATTCTTTCTTTCAGTTAAAATTAGATCCTTTTTTAATAATTCTGAAATCTTTTCTTGAGGAAAACTCTCCCCTGTTAAAACTGACTCATTTAACAAAAGATTATTACTTTCTATTATTCTTGAGTCTCCTGTTATTTTATCCCCTTCCGAAATAATTAAGATATCACCAGGAACAAGTTCATCTGAAGAAATCTCTTCTATTTTATTTTCTCTTATAACCTTTACTTTTGGGACTAATAATTTTTTTAATTCAAAGATTATTTTCTCTGCTTTATATTCTTGAAAAAATCCAATAAAAGCATTAATTAAAACAATTATTAAAATTAAAATTGCATCTAAATAATGTTTAATAACAATAGAAAAAAGAGAAGCCACTAATAATATTATTATGAAAACTGATTTAAATTGATTTAAGAAAATTCTTAAAATACTTTTTTCTGAAATTTTTTTTATTTCATTTTTTCCATGAATCTCTAATCTCCTTGCTGCTTCTTCATGTGATATTCCTTCATGAGAGGTTTTTAAAATTTCAAAAATCTCTTTTTTTTCTAGATTATGCCATGAATGATTTTTTTTGACTTTTTCAGTAGAATAAGCGATTTCCTCTTTTTTATCAATCATTTTTTTGATATTTTTTCAATTTTAACAATATTTTTTGACAATATTAAGTGTAGACTCGAAGGTTTGCTTGCAGAAAACCAAAAAGCTACCCTTATTCTTTCTCGGTTCTGTGCCCTGCTAAGCACCTTAACAAATGTTTAGGGCTGCTCCGATCAAGGCCTGACCCGGTTCGCATCTGCAAGATCAAAGCAGACAGAACTTCAACGTCCAAATAAGGACTTTTTGACATCCCGCTCACTCGCCTTCTTGCAGTCTGCCTAAGCCCATTTGCAAATAGCGGAGGGCTAACCCGCTGACCTAGTCTACAAATTATTAAGAAATTCAGCTTATTTAAGATTTTGGATTTTGATTTTAAGGTTTTTTTCTAATTCAAGAATTAAGTAAAATTAAGTTAAAAGGGGTTTAAAAATTAAGATTTCGATTTCTAAAAAATTTAAAGTATTTTAAAATCAAACTTAAAAAACTTGTTTCTAATAAGAATTGTGTTACAAGCAAAAAGAGTACCAGATTTTCAGAATTTTTATTCTTTATAAAAAAATTGTCTTGAATAAATCTTCCAGACATTAAATCAGTATCATTCTCTAAAATAGAGTTATTATCCTTTCTTATATATAACAAAGATGCAAGATTCAAATTATCAACATTAATTAAAAAAATCCCATAATATTTTGACATTTCAATATCTTTGCTATTAAAATCATTTTCCTTTAAGCAAATTTCAAAAATTCTTTTTTTAGGGTTATTCTTGTCATAATAATTTGTAATATTTTCAGAAATTCTTAAATCTTTATCAGACAGATTATAATCTAAAAAATTTTTACTATCCATTTTAGAATAAAATAGTTTATACAAAACAATGTCTTTATCAGAGTAAACACTAATATTATTACATGAATAATTTGTTCCTTTTAAATTAAAATTCATTTTAAAAGGAGAGATGCCTATCTCAGTTGGATAAATCTTATTTAAACTTTTAAAAGATAAAATAAAAATAAAAAGAATTAAGAATAATTTTTTATAATTTATTTTCATCATTCTTTTTTTTACTTACATATTTTTATTCTGGTATAGCATTAAATATTAAAGTAGTATTCAAATTTATGTTATTAACGTCATAAGTTTTATTAAAATTTGTTAAATTTATTCCAACATAAAAAGAACGATTACTTTTACTTGGGACTGTTAAATTAAACTCGTTTATTTTATATTCGTTTGAATCTCCATATTTTTTTAAATACAAATAATCAAAAACAGAATCATAGGGTTCTTTAAGTGAAGTGGTTACAATAAGGGATTTTGTTCCTGTATTATTTATCTTTTTCATCTCAGAAAGGGTTTTTGGATTATTCTTGGTTATATTTCCTAAATTAATTTCTTCAGGGACACTTAAATAAATTTCATACTCTTCTTTATAGTCTACAAGATTTATTTTAATAACCATTTCGTTAGAAGCCTTAACAAAACCAAAAAATACCCCTAAAAGAATTATTAAAATAAATAAAAGAGCTTTTTCTCTCTTAAATTTCATTTAAAAT
>JAAZNJ010000034.1 GCA_012798335.1 Candidatus Woesearchaeota archaeon
CATCTACTGTTCCATTCCCATCATAATCAATTTTAATTTCATATTCTTTTATATCTTCAACCCCGTCTCCATCTGTCCCAGAAATACCTAAATTAGCATTTTCTCCTTTAATCAATGAAGTTTTATCAGAACTTAAATTTGCAATTGGTTTATTGTTCGAATTGTTTATATTTTCATTAACAATAACTTCTAAACTTTTTACATCACTTGTTAAACCTTTATTATCAGTGGTCATAGCAGAAAATTTAGCTTTTCCAACATAATCTAACTGCCTATAAATATCAATAGGTGTTTCTTGTTCTATTGTTTCATCTACTGTCCCATTTCCATCATAATCAGCATCCAAATGATAACTAACAATAAATTTATCTGATTTTGCATTTGCATCTTTCAAATTTTTCAAACTCTTTGCTGTTCCATTAACCTTAACATTTACAGATTCTCCTTTATTAACACTTGTTTTATCAACAGTTAAAGTTGCTTCTGGTGGCAAATCAGAAGGAGGAAAAGGGGTGCAATCCTGGCAACTTACAATCATTGCACTTGCAGCCAAAGCTAACCCAAATCTTCTTAAATTTCTTTTTATGTTTTTAGAATTCTCTTTAATATTACTAACAAAATCTTGCAAGGTTTTTGTCATTACTAAAAAATGTATACTCTTTTTTTAAACCTTTCTAAAAAGCCTCAGCTGGGCCTTGAACCCAGGACCTTTTGCTTTTTCGGTTTTTTTCTATTAGTTTCTGATTTTTTACGAAGCAAATGCTCTGCCAACTGAGCTACTGAGGCTTTATTTATAGATTTCATAATATTGGATAGTTTATAATATTAAATTTTCTTTGTATTAATTCTTTTATTATTTATCTCTTATCTTTATATAAGAAGATATAAGAGGTTTATTACTTGAAATGTCTTAAAAAATCTTAAAAAGAAGAACAAATTCCATCAAAAATGATAGATTTTGTTCCTAAAGATAAGATTTATAAACCTCTTCTTATTTATCTTTTAATGACAAACAATGAAGAACTAATAAAAAATAAAACAGTAATATCACCAAGAACTATCTCTATCCTAAAAGATGTGAGTAATAAATACGCGTCTTTAATATTAAAAAGGTATACAGAAAAAAATTATCTTAGAAGGATAAAAAAGGGAAAATACACCTCTTCTTACAATATTTATGCAGTCGCTTCTAATCTTATATATCCTTCATATATCTCATTTTGGTCAGGGATAAGATATTATGGGAAAACAGAACAACTATTAAATACTATCTTTGTTGCTTGTACAAAAAAAACAAGGGATATAAAATTTGAAAATTATAAAATAAAATTTGTAAAGCTTTCTAAAAAATATTTTTTTGGATTTAAAAAAGAGATAAGCACAAATGAAGAAGTTTTTATTGCAGATAAAGAAAAACTTTTATTAGACTGCTTACTTTTTCAAAAATATTCAGGGAATATTGATGAAATCATAAAATTTATAGAAGGAGAAAATTTTGATATAGAAAAATTAAAAATTTATCTTAAAAAGATAAATAATCAATCATTGATACAAAAAACAGCCTTTTTGTTAGAAAAATATAAAAAAATAGATTTAGGATTAAAAATTAAAACAAGGAACTATACTTTTTTGCCTATAATTGATAAAGAAAAAATAAATAAAAAATGGAGAGTAAAAACAAAATGATAGACTTAAAAGAACTCTCTAATTTTGCGTCTTTAAGAGGATTAAATCTTGG
>JAAZNJ010000035.1 GCA_012798335.1 Candidatus Woesearchaeota archaeon
AAGACTAAGGTTTATAAATCTTTCTTTATGTCATTACTTATTAGAGACAATCTTAAAAAAATAAGCTATTAATGAACTTTTTTATAATTTTTATAAAAAAGACTTCTTGATGTTACTATAATAATAAATAAAAAGGTAAATAACAAAACATCACTTCTTAATATTAATGAGATTATTGAACCGATTGAAGAAAGATAAATAATAATCTTGAAATATGGTTTTCCTGGTTTAAGTTCTTCTTCTGTTTTTTTTGCTAAAAAATCTCCAATAAAAAAAGCTGAAATTAAGATGATTATCCCTATAATCATTTTGAGTGGAAAAGAAAGACTAAACGGAATAACAAATAAATTGTTATTAAAAATATTCAAATTTAATATTGAAAACATAGTAAAATTTAATAAACAAAGTTTTTATATTTAATCATGTATCAAAGGTATTTAATTGTAGCAAGCAAATTAGATTTGGCAGGAATTAATATAACAACCCAATTAAGCCAATTTGGAAAATTTGATTTTTATTTAGTTGATAAAGAGATAATTTTTACAGAAAATCTTGATTTAGAAAGAATTAATCAGTACGATTTTATTATATTTGCTTCAAAGCATCAGTCTGAAAAAAAGAGTAAAACTCTTTCATTGCATGCTCCTGGGAATTGGAGAACAGCAGATTATGGGGGGGTAATCGGGAAAACTTGTAAATCTTCAGCATTATTCCAAAAACAATTGTTTGAAAAAATAAACAAAATATCTTCTGAATTTAATCTAAAAGAATACAATGTAACACTAGAATGTACTCATCATGGGCCTTTAATTAACAAACCTTGTGTTTTTGTTGAAATTGGGTCTACAGAAACCGAATGGAAAGACAGGAAAGCAGGATTTGTAATAGCAAAATCTATTTATGAAACAATGAATGAATTTAAAGAAAATCCTTATAATGAAATTGCAATAGGTATAGGAGGGCCTCATTATTGTCCTAATTTCAATAAGATTCAATTAAATTCTAATATCGCTTTATCTCATATAATCCCCCAATATGTTTTTCCTTTGACAGAAGAAATGGTGAGAGAAGCAATAGAAAAGACAGATGAGGAAGTTGATTTAATTTTAATAGATTGGAAAGGTCTTGGAAATTCAGAACAAAGAAGACAGATAATGGAAATTTTAGATAAATTCTTTTTACCAAAAAAAAGAACAAGTGAAATTGAAAAATAAAGATTCTTATTATTTTTACCTTTAATTAAAAATTTTTTAATCTTCTTTTATAAATTTTTTAAACTCTTTATCCAATTTTTCTAATTCTTTAATTCCTGTACTACCAAACCCTTTGTCTCCTCTTTCTGTACTTGAAAGTTCTTTAACTTCAATTATCTTAGGTTTTATTACAGGGATAATTATCATTTGAGCAATTCTCATTCCTTGTTCAACATATCTTGTTTCTTCAGACAAATTTATTAGAAATATAGAAACTTCTCCTCTAAAACCAGGATCAAATGTTCCTGCTGCAGTATGAACACCCATCTTTGTAACAATTCCTGCTCTATCTCTTATTAAACCAACGCATCCTTCTGGAATTTCAATAATAATCCCTGTCTTAACTTCTTTCTGTTCTCCTGGAAAAAGTTTTATTGATTCATTAGCTCTTAAATCAAATCCAACATCGCTGTCATAAAGATAAGAAGGTAATCCTATTTTCTTGTCAATTCTTTTTACTTTTATAACAGTCTGATCTTTTTTATTTTTTATAATATCATTATCTGAAATTTTTTCTTTGAATTTATGATTATTTATTTTTTTAATCTTAGTCTTATTTTTCTTTAGAATTTTTTTTGCCATTTCCCCTCTTTTGTATATATTTATAATTTATATCTTAACTAAAAAATGTAACTATTTAAAATTATCTTTAATTTTATTAAAATTCTTATTTTATTTTTTATTCACTAAAATCAAACTCTCTTGTTAATCTTTCTCTTTCTTCAACTTCACTAAAATATCTTTTTATATTCAAGAAATCCTCATCATTGTTATAATCTTTATAATGATTTTTATATATTAAAATTTCTTTTCTTAGTGGATCCAAATCATTTTTAGAAGAGACATTATCAATTAAATAATTTAATGCAAATTTTGCATAATTTTGAACCTCCCTTTTATGACTAGGGTAATCAGAATTATACTCCCAAATCCCATTTATTAAAAGGTAAACATCTCCCTTATTTTGAATATTTTTCATTAAAAAATCAAATTCTTCAATTCTTAATTCTCTACATTTTTCTTCAGAAATTTCTGCTTCCAAACAATTTTTTCTTTTTATTGTATTATGCATTTTTAATAAAAAAATAAAGAGTATATAAAGATTATTAAAAAAGAAGATATATATTTTACAAATATAACCAGAAGATTATAATATTTATAATCACGATATTTATAAGTAAGACAAAGATTTAAAGTCTTTCTTTGATTTCTTTATCAATTTTTTCTATAAAATTCTTAAGTTCAAAATTTTCTATTTTATTATTTCCTTTAATTCTAACAGCAATCTTATTTTCTTTTTCTTCTTTATCACCTATAACAATTATATAAGGAATTCTCATAATTTCTGCTTCTTTTACTTTTGATTGTAATGTTGTTTGCTTAAAATCATAATCAATTCTTAAGTTAGGAATTGCTTCTTTTATTTCATTAAAAATTTTTTGAGAATATTCAATATTTCTATCTGTAAAATTTAAAATTCTAATCTGAATTGGGGCAAGCCAAGTAGGGAATCTTCCATTTGTTGATTCTATAAGGATTCCTATAAATCTTTCTAAACTACCATAAATAACCCTATGCAACATTACTGGTCTCTTTTTTATATTATCTTTATCTGTATATTCTAATTCAAATCTTTCAGGCATTGAGAAATCTAATTGTATTGTTGATAATTGCCAAGTTCTATTCAAAGAGTCTCTTGCATGAAAATCTATCTTTGGACCATAAAAAGCACCATCTCCTTTATTCACTTTATAACTTACTTTATTTTTTTTCAGAACATTTTCTAAAGTTGTTTCTGCTAAATCCCACATTTCATCACTTCCAATTCTTTTTTCTGGCCTTGTTGACAATTCTATATGATCAAAAGTTAAATTAAATTTTTTGTAAAATTTATCAATTAACTTCATAATATTTTCAACTTCTTCTTCAATTTGTTCCTCTTTACAAAAAATATGAGCATCATCTTGAGTGAATTGTATCACTCTAAATAAACCAGATAAGACTCCTGATAATTCTACTCTATGAACAATTCCTATCTCTCCAACTCTTAAAGGTAATTCTTTATAACTTTTAGGTTTAGATTTAAATACAAGCATTCCTCCAGGGCAATTCATAGGTTTTACTAAAAATTTTCTTCCTTCATATTCTGTTGAAAAATTATTTTCTTTATATTTTTCCCAATGCCCTGAAATCTGCCATAATTTTTTATCCATAATCTGAGGTGTTGAAATCTCTTGATAACCTGCTTTTCTATGTTCTTCTCTCCAAAAATTTATTAATTCATTTCTTAAAATTAATCCGTTATTATGCCAAAAAACCATACCAGGAGCAACCTCTGAAAAAGAGAATAAATCCATCTGCTGCCCGATTATTCTATGGTCATTATCAGCTAATTTAGAACTATCAAGCTTTGTTTTTGAAATCTCTTTCAATAATTTTTTATAATCATAAACTTCTTCTACATTTATTTTTTTAATTTCTTTTTTCTCTTCCTCTTTAAAATCATCAAAAGTTATTTCTCTACTTAATTCACTAAGAGGATGACCTTTAACTTTAAGCTCAAATTCTTTATAATAACCAAAAGGCGCTCTTGTCACTTGAAACTCTTTGCTTAATTCTTTTTCCGCTTGTTTTAAAATTTCAACTGCTAAATCAGCAGAAGCTAAATCTCTGGATAGATGAGCATAAGGATAAAGAACAATTCTCTCTGCTTTTACTTGATTCATTACATCTTTAATATTTTCAACAAGTTTTTTAACAATTTCATCAACATTAAAATCTCTTTTTTCTACTGCTGTCAAAACAACTAAGGCTTCTTTAACTAAATGTTCTTGTTTTTCTTTTTCAGAAAGTTCTTCTACATTTTTTAATGCTTTTTTTAATGCCTTAAACTTTATATAATCACAGTGTAATAACAATATTTTCATATTTTTTATAAAATTCTCTAATTTATAAAGATTTAGAATTAATTTTTACAACTTTAATATAAATAGATTGATTAAAATTTAATATTCTTAGCATAAAGTTCATTTGTATTTTTGTAAATTCTCTTTTCTACCATCTTTTTCTAATTTGTTTACAAATATGATTTTATTACATTTTTCACATTTGTAAAATCTTAATATTCTTGCTTTAGAATTCTTACCAAAAGGATAATTTTTACGTGTAACTAGTTTAGCTTTACCACCACAGGGACAATTAATACTTTTTTCAAGGAAGTTGTTTTTATTTTTTTCTAAATATTTTTTCATTTTTTAAAAGATAAAAGAAAAAGCATACATATTCAAAATAATCTTTAACTTAAATCAATATATTTTTGAAATAGAGTCTGTTTATAAACCCTTGCCTAAAAAACTTGTTTAATCTTTTATGATAATCTTTTTTATTATATCCCTTATTTTTTAAGAAGTTGCTCAATTGTTGTAATTGTTGCAAAACCTACTCCTCCAAATAAGAGAGTATTATAAGCAATTAAAGCAAGATTTCCGAGAAAAGCTTTATTAGAATATTTGTTTATTCTTTTTTCTACCTCAATTTTATTGTTTATCTCTTCAAAATCCTTTTTTGAATTATGTTTATCTTGTGAATATAACCAATGATTATACACTATTAACCCCGAATTGCATCTATCCATATAATTTTTAACCCCCTTTATGGGAAGAAAGTCTTCTTTTCTAAAATGATAAGCTCTTTTTACTTTTTCTTCTAATTTTCTTGGAATTCTATACTCATTTGAGGTTTCATTTAAGTTTTTTTGATTCATATTATTAAAATCATCTTTTCATTTTTAAGGATTATTGTATTTTAAGCTATATTATTTTACATTAATCAGGATTTTATTAAATTACAAAACTAAAAGAATATAACCTATTAAAAGAATACAACTTAAAGTATCCTTTTATTTATAATCAAAAGAGATTTCTCTATAATTCTTTCTTTATGACAATATATGATGGTAAATAAGAAGAAACAAAAAACAATAAGATTTAAATTCTATCTCCTTTTTTATATTTTATAGATTTGCCCACGTCGCATAGTGGTATTGCAGCGGATTGCTAATGATGAGAACCAAAGGTTCCTCACACCTCCCACGAGGAAAGAGGACCAAAGTCCTCCTTCACAGTCTCTCTTAAGAAGAAAGATAAAAAATAATCTTTTTAAGGAAAAAAGTGAAATGGTGAAAATCCGCGCCCTTCGGGGCCCGCAGGTTCGATTCCTGCCGTGGGCGTGACGCCATCTTGGTCATTTTCATGGGCGGTCAGCCTTTGGATGGAATTTGTCCATATTCTTTTTTAAACTGGAAAAAGGAGACTGCACAATGAAGATTGACCCTTACAAACATAAAAAGAAAGGTACCTTGCCTGGAAAAATTCGCTTAATGGGGCTATTTCTTAGGTTTCTGAGGCAAATTATAAGACAAAGCAGATCTCTAGCTTAAGATTCTTTTAATAAAAAAAGGTATGAATTCTTTGTTTACTTCTTTGATTACCCTTATATTTTTTGCTTCTTTTTTTTCTTCTAAAATTCCGTCATCACTAATAGATAATCTTAGGTATTCAGTTTTAAAAAGAGACTCATCGTAAGAGGCATAAACTGCTAAAGGATCGTGCAATATTGGCTTTTTGAAATCAATATTATAATTTTTATATAAAAATTTCCTCATATCATTTAGATGTTTATTTAATAGTATGGACGTTTCTTTTTTATTTTTTTTTATTTTAGTTATATTTTCCTCATTTAATTCTAAATCCCATGTAACATCTAAGGGCACTAAAAGTATGTTCAAATTACTATTAAAAACCTTTTTTGTAGCATCTAAATCACAATTGAAATTCCATTCTTTAACCTTTTTTTTTTCTCCAGAATAAGTCGTATTAATAGATCCGCCCATAATTATTACATTCTTAAATTTAAATCCTTGGTCTAAAAAAAAAGCCAGGTTAGATAATGCTCCTATAGAGATATAAGTTAATTCTTCATCTTTAAAAAAGTCTGTGTTCTCTTGGAGAGGCTCAGTTTTAGTATCCTTATTACAAATATCGGTTGTTAAAAATCCTTTTTTTGTATCAATTCCATAAAAAATAGGAATATTTTTAGTAAATGCCCCAACTATCTTTGCTTTTTTTTCTGGTTCTGAATTGTTTGTGATAATTGCTTTTATTTTTATTTCGGGGGAGTTTAATGCTAAGACTAAAGCATAAGCATCGTCGATATCTGAACCAATATCTGTATCTATTATTATTTGTTTAGACATTATAAAATTTTATTTCTTTAACAAATTTATTTATTTCTTTAGTTATATTTCTTTTATTATTAAAACTTTTTATCTTTTTAATTAATTTGTCTCTAATCGGATTGTTATAATAAACTAATTGTCCTTTTTTATTGTAATCTACACCAATAAGGTAAGGGTTATCTTCAAATAACCGGCATGAATAAAAATTTAATAACTGATTAGGCAGACTAAAAGTTACATTTGGAAAATATTCTTCATAGATTTTACATGGAAGAGTACTGTTTAAACAACAATAATTTATATTTTCTTTTGAAGCACTAAAAAGAGAAAGTGTTTTTCCAGAACCTATACAATCATCCACATATAAGTGATTATTATTAATTTTTAATGATTTATTTTTTGGGTTTAAAAATTCTATTTTTTTATTAGGTATATCAAAGAATTCTCTTAAAAAAAATCCCCCCCTTAAAACAAAATTTACTGTTTCTGCATCAATTCTATTTATAAAATTGTTCATTCTTTTCAATTCTCTAGAAAATGTTAAAGGAAGAATATATGTTAGGTATTTGTAAAAAAGATTTACTTTTGAGTTATTTTCAGATAAATTATATTCTTCTTCAATTTTAAATTTTTCATTAAGTAATTCTTTTTTAATTTTAAAATTGGCAGTATCAAAATTATTTACAATCATTAAGGTTTTATTCTTTTTCTTATGATTTTTCCTTTCAAAAAGGGGATTTATCCACCAATCCCAAGCAGGAGCAGTATAGAAGCAGTCTAATTTGCCTATATATTCCACATCCTCTGACTGCCATAACCCCCCGTTATAAAATATTTTTTTATCATGGCTAATTAATAAAATTCCCATGTTTAATGAATCAGCTTTTTCCATTTCTGATAAATTTACATTAATAATATTAGAAAAAATTTTCGAATATTCATTATAATAATCAAAAAAGTTATACTTTTGATCTATTTTTTCTATTTTTTCCTTTAATTCATTAGAAACTAGATATTCTAAAGTCATTTTATTTTTTTATTAAAATGGAATCAAAACCATATCTTCTTGGGATTTCATAATCTCTCTTTTGATTATCTCCAATCATAACACAATTTTCTCCAAGTTCTTCTTTAACAAATTTATATAGATTTTCATCTTTTGTTGTTTTATACTTAAAAGAATAAAACTCCCAAGAAAAAAAATCTTTTAATTTTGAAATATTAACAAATTTAAGAGTGTCTAAACCACAATCAGAAACAAGATAAATACGATAATTTCTACTTTTTAATAGAGATAATGTTTCTAAAACTCCCTTTTTTAGAGTTATATTTTTATAATTTATTAAATTAAATATCTTTTCTGAATAATCTTTTTTTAAGTTAAAAGCATAAATAATATCTTCCTTAAACTGCTCTTCTGTTATCTCTAATTTAAACCATCTTTCTTTCCAATATTTTAAAAAAGATTGAGTCTCAATATTATCTTTATTAAAATTTAAGAATAAATCCTTCCACTGTTTTTCTCTAAGTTTACTTTCAGCCAAAGTTCCCCAAAAATCGATTAATATATTCTCTCTATTAAGTTTAGTGTAGTCAATTAAATAATTCATATTTTAGTGGTTATTTCTAAAGTTTATAATCTTTACTAATAAGTTACTACAAAGATAATCACCTCTTCTATTTTAAAAAATTTTTTAAATAAAAGAAAACTATTATTTCTATGGTAAAAATAGGAATTAAAATAAGGGTTTCAGCTATAATTTTTGATTCTAAAGGGCTAGTGCTTACTAAACATTTTGTAAAGGGTTTTGGAGAATATTTTCTTCTTCCTGGAGGGGGGTTAGAAAAAGGGGAAGACCCAATTGAAGCTTTGAAAAGAGAGTGTAAGGAAGAGATTGGGGTAGATATTTGGGTAGAAAGATTAGTTTACTACAAAAGTGCATATAGTGATGAAGACACTTATTTAGATTTAATTTTTTTATGTAAACCTTTATCGAATAATTTTAAGGTATCTCCTGAAGAGCAAAATGTAAAGGGAGTTGTATTTATAAAAAATGAAGAAGAACTTAAAAAAATTAATTTTTTTCCTAAACAGATTATACAAAGAATTTATCAACCTTTACCAATTTCTGCTGAATTTTTAGGAAAGGTTAAGTATCCAGAAGAGTAATTATATAATAGTAACATTTTTAAATATGATATCCTTTTATTATTATGCAGTTTAAAGAGCTTACAAATAAAGTTATGAATGGGGATTACTTATCCTTTCAAGAGATTTCTAGTTTTATTTCGGATTCTAGACAATCATTGATAAATGGGTTAGAATTTGTTACTATGCTTACTGCAATGGAAACAAGAAATAGAATAAAAGGTATAAATCTAGAGGAATGTGCCTCGCTTATTAAGGCTTTAAAGTTAGATAATACAATAAATCTGGAAAATTTATTATGTAATTCCGGAACAGGGGGGGATAAAATAAAAACAATCAATATTAGTACTCCTTCTTCAATTGTAATTGCAAGTTGTGGGGTAAAAGTCTTAAAAAATGGCTCCAGAAGAATCTCTGGCTGTAGTGGGAGTAAAGAATTTTTAGATTATCTTGGAATTGATACTAACAGGAAGTTAGACTTAGTTAAAGAAGATGTTAAAAATGTAGGGATAGGTTATTTTGATTTTTCTAATTTGATCCCAATAAAAGAAAGATCTGGGCTTAGGAGTCCTTTAAATTACATTGGTCCTTTATGTAATCCTTCTAAGGTCACTTACAAAATTTTAGGAACTACAGATTTAAAATATGTTAAGTCAATAAAACCTTTATTAAACACTCTTTTTGACAATTATATTGTTATTTACAATGAACTGATTGATGAACTATCTCTTTCAGATAATAGCTATATATTTGAAAAAAAAGGTGAAATCTTAAAAGAGTATGTATTTAATCCAAGAGAAGAAAAATTGCCTTTTGTAGATTATAAATCTATAGCTCATCCTGGAGAGATCGGAAAGGGTGTAGAGATTGTGTTAGAAAGCATTTCTGGAAAAGAAAACCCTCCTCAAGAGATTATTTCTTTAAATGCAGGAGTAGGTATATATCTTGCAAATAAGGTAAAATCTATTAAAGAAGGTTATTACTTGGCAAAAAACCTGATTTGTTCTAAAAAAGTTATTTCAAAATTAAATGAATGGAGAGAGTTTCAAAAGAAAAATTATGATTAAAGAAGATATTTACAAAATATTGTATGAAAAATTAAAAAGTAGCAATAAGGAAATAAAAAAAATAAGTGGTATAAAAAGATGTTTAGAATCTTCTATTTCAAATAGTCTTAACCCTGCTAATAATACAGACTATTTATTAAAATATATTGGATCTACTGAAACTGAAACTTCTTTAAAAGGAAGTTCAGATATTGATTTAATAATTGGAATACATCCGTATGACTCAAAAGAGTTTAAAAGAATTTTATATCTAAACAAAGAAATAAATAATTTAAATTTAAGAGAAAATGTAAACATAGTTAGAGATATTGCTACTGGAAGTTATTATGGGATTAAGGTCGGTTTTATAGGGTTAGATCATCATTCTGATCCAAGTTATAGTCTTGAAGGAGATGTTTTAAATCATCCTGATTTTTCTAAGGTTCATTTAAATAATAACCAAAAAAGAGAAGTTATTTTAACAAAATTATTCTTTAAAAATTTAGAAATTAAAAATCGTGATTTAGGAGGAGGTTTTTCTACAGAACAGATAATCGCTTATTTTGGTAATTTTGAAGAATTTTTGAATTATCTTTCTTTAAATAAACCAATTTTTATAGATTATTCTAAAAAATTTAATGGTGAACGTTCAAACATGACTATCTCATATCCTTTTTGTGGATTAAAAAATATGTCTTGGAGGTTTAGTGAAGAGCAGTTTAAAAGATCAGTCGATTATGCAAAAAGAATTCTTTCAGATCCAGAAATATTTTTGGAAGATTCCTTGATTAGATTTAATAAAAATTTGTGGGTCAATAGAGGTCAAGAATTATCTGATAAATTAGATTATTCAACCCCGGATATTTTTTTAAGCAAGATAGAAAATAGATTTATCCGTAATAAACTTTCCAAGATCCCTTTTAAAAGCCTTTTAGATGTTGGGTGTGGGAATGGTTTTAGTACAAGAGATATGACTTATTCCCTAAAAGATAAGATAATTATCGGAATAGATAATAATCCTTTAGCGATTAAAAATGCAATTAATTTGGTTAAACATAACAAGTCTTCTAAATACACATTTATTAATGCAAACTTAGATTCATTAAATTTTAAAGAAGGTCAATTTGATATTATTATTGCAAAAAGATTTTTATGCAATATCCCTTCAGATAGATTAAAAGAAGAAACAATAAAAAAAATGAGTTCTTTCCTTGATTCTAAGGGATACTTGTTTATATTTGATTTAATTCAAGAAGGTTATACAAAGACTAATAATATAAGAAAAAATATTAATTTAGAAGAGTTAACACAACCGAATCACACTTTAATTCCAAAAGAAAAAGATATTATCCAAATGGCAGAATCTTCTTCATTAAAAATTGATAAAATATATGATCCAACATCTACATATTATGCAAGCACTAGAATTTTATATCCTTTCCTTAGAAAAATATTTAAAAAAGAAGAGTCCAACATCAGATTTGATTCATTCCTTCATAGATTACCCCTTTTCCTTCCCCCAATGTTTAACCTTGGCGTAGATAAATTATATATATTCAAGAAAAAATGAAAAAAGTTATTGAGATAGGCTTTGATGGGTTAAACAGATGTGGTAAAGATACACAAATTGCTCTTTTTTTAAATTATTTATCTAAAAAAAATTATCCCTATATTATGGCAAGAGGCGATGGGACTAGATCAGGTAATGACCCTCTTTATCCCCCATCAATTTGGTGGGAGGAAAATAGAGCTAATTTAATGGACGTAAATTCAGAAAATTATTCTTATAAACTCAATCTATCATATCAAAGACTCTGTAGAGAAGCATTGATATTTAAAAGAAGGTTAGAAAATATTTCTTCAACAAGTTATCTTATTTTTAATAGGTCTATCCTTTCCAGGTATTTTTCTTTAAAACAGTATGATCCGGATATAAGTTTAGAAGAAGCACTTATTTCATTTAATCCAAAGAATAAAAATTTAATTCCCCCTATCTATCCAGATTTAACTTTAGTATTAGATGTCCCAAAGGAAGAACTTTTAAGGAGATTAGAAAATTCTATAATTCCTGAAACACAAAGATACGATTTAATTAAGTTTAGGATAAATAAATATTATTCATTATATAAACAGATATTAGAAGAATTAAAAAAAAATGAAAAAGTTAAAGTTTTTGATGGTAAAAAAAATCCTGTTGAATTAAATAAAGAAATAATCTCTTTTTTAAACCTATGAAAAAATCTTTACTTTTTGACATGGATGGAACATTATATCCTCTTGAAAAAGATGATTTTTACAAAACCGAATTGTATCTAAAAATAGAGAATAATACAATTTTTTATTTAAAAGAAAAATTATCTCTTACTGAAAAAGAAGCAGAAAATTGCTATTTGAAAATAAAGGAAAAATATCCCCGTCTTTATAGTTTTGGACTAAATAAAGAATATGGTATAAACAAAGAAGAATATCTTAATTTTTGTTGGAATTTTAATCCTAGTAAATTTGTAAAAAAATTGTTTAATCCTAAAGAAGTTATTAAATATTTAAATAAAGATTATCAAACCATTTTAGTAAGTGATGCCCCTTTAATTTGGGTAAATAATGTAAAAGAATATCTAGACATGAATAATCTTTTCAACGAAACATTTAGTGGAGCTCAGTTATGTTTAAGGAAAAAAGAGGGTCTTTTTGATTTAATTGTTCGCTCATTAGGTCTTAATCCTAAAGATAGTTATGTTATCGGTGATGAAGAAGAAAATGATATCCTCCCAGCAAAAAATTTAGGATTACATACATTTTATGTTGGATTAAAAGAATTTTCTTCTTCAGAATTTAAAATAAAAAATATAACTGAGTTAACAAAATATTTATAATGATGAAATATTTTTTAGAAGATCATTTGAAAGATAATCCTTGTAGAGGAATAATCTCTGGTCAGACTTTAGATAATAAAGGCCTTCAAATATTTTGGTTAATGTCTAGAAGCGAAATAGGGAAAAATAGAAAATCGATTATAGAAAATAAAGATATAATAGTTATAACAAAAGATGCTAATTTTAATTATGATCCTTCTTTGTCTTTTAAAAGTATGATTACTTATGAAAATACGCATCTTTGTGGAAATTGGGATCATGTTGAAAGGATAATAAATGAACTAAAAAAATCTGGAGACTTATTTAAAATATTACAATCATATTCCTTTGTTTTAGATAAACCAGTATTTACCCCAAGGATATTAAGTTATCAAAGAGATAGTTATAATACAACTTTAGGATTAATAAAAACCAATTCAAATTTTTTTAAGGTCGATGATAAAAAAAAGATTAATTTAGATTTTAATCCATTACAGTATAGTGATTATAAACTTTATAATCTCCCTCTTTTTCCTGGCGTTGGATATTGTATAACAACTTATATGCCCGGAAGTAATACTCTTTCATCTTTTGATGTGAATCCAATCAAAGTAGAATTAGGCAATAATCTTGAAGAAGTAATTAATTCTTTTTGGGATAAGTTAGATAAAACCTGGAGAATTTCAATATCAGGTAAATCTTTTGACGAAAATGGGCTTATTGATTTAAAAGTTATTAATGTTTAAGTTAAGTTCATTATTATTTTAAAAAATCTATAAATTTCATCTCGACAATCTTTAAAAAGTCAATCAATCACCCCCCAACAACGATGGAAAATAAATTGTTAATTATAAACGACCGCCCATCAAATATGTCTAAATGGCATCGTCTTTGTTGTGGGCGTG
>JAAZNJ010000036.1 GCA_012798335.1 Candidatus Woesearchaeota archaeon
AAAAGTTAAATTCTTTATAAACAATAAAAAATAAACATAAAAATTAATTCCTTTTAAATCTCTTTTATAAAACAGTAATTCTTATAAACAGAGAATATTTTTATTAGATATGGCAGAAATCTCTAAAAAAAGATATGATAACACTGAAGTTTCTAATGAAATATTGGAGATTGATAAAGAGCTTGAAGAATTAATAAAAAAGCAGTCTGCTAAAATAAAAGTAATAGGTGTCGGAGGAGCAGGTAATAACTCTCTAAGTAGAATGAGAGAAATAGGTATTAAAGGAGGAGAATTAATTGCAGTAAACACTGATGCTCAAGATTTACTTTATGCTAATGCTGATCAAAAAATTCTTATTGGAAGAGATTTAACTCAGGGTTTAGGAGCAGGAAGCAATCCTAAAGTTGGTGAAGAAGCAGCAAAAGAATCAGAGTCAGAGATTAAAAAGAAAATTGCAAATTCAGATATGATCTTTATTACTTGTGGTATGGGTGGAGGAACAGGTACAGGTGCTGCTCCTTATATTGCAGAATTAGCAAAAAAACAAGGTTCTTTAACTATCGGTGTAATAACACTTCCTTTCACAATTGAAGGAAAAAAGAGAATAGAAAACGCAATGGAAGGTTTAGATAGAATGCAATCTGTTGTTGATACACTTATTGTGATTCCTAATGACAAATTATTAGAATTAGCCCCTGATCTTCCTTTACACACTGCATTTAAAATTGCAGACGAGATTCTTACTAATGCTGTAAAAGGAATAACAGAACTTGTGACAACAACAGGTCTTGTTAATTTAGATTTTGCAGATATAAAAGCAGTAATGGAAGATGGGGGAGTTTCTCTTATAGGTTTGGGAGAGTCTGATTCTGGAGAAAGAGCGATAGAAGCTGTAGATAAAGCAATAAAGAATCCTTTATTAGATGTTGATATCTCAGGAGCAACAGGTGCTTTAGTAAATATTATTGGAGGCCCTTCTATGACTCTTGATGAATGTAAAAATATAATTGAAACTATTGGAAATCAATTAAGTAAAGATGCAAAGTTAATTTGGGGTGCTCAGATTTCAGATGATATGGATAAATCAATAAGAGTTTTACTTGTTGTTACAGGAGTTAAAAGTTCTCAAATTATTGGAAATCAAGACGATAATCTAACCGATTTAAAACATAAAGAGATTGAAGACGAATTAGGAATAGATTTTTTTGAATAATTTTTATACTTTGTTTAATCAATAATATAATAACTCTTGACAATTAAAATTAATCACATAATAACTTTTAATAATTATTTTTTTATACATAAATACTTAAAAATATTTTATACTTTATTTTAATATGAAGTTTAAAGAATATCATAAGATAATAGATTCTTATCCTATTGATTCTGAATTTTTAATAAAGATAGATAGAGGTAATGGTCCAATAGAAAGAGAAGTAATCTTAAAATATGATGAACTTAGTAAAAATAAAGAATTTTATTTTAAAGAAAGCATGGAAAAATTAGATCTAAGATTAGTTGGTGGAATAGAAAATATCTTAAGTTTAGAAGAAATCCCAGATGGGATATGTTGATTAATAATAAATTTATAAATTTACTTTTTAAAAAACCTTAAAAACTACCTTTCTTTATTTAATCTATGAAAGCATTATCTTCATTAAAGTCTTTTATTGAAAAATGTAAAAGAGTCTGGGCTGTTTTAAAAAAGCCAACTAAAGAAGAATTTTTAACAGTAGCAAAAGTTTCAGCTTTAGGCATTCTTGTTATAGGGCTTATTGGATTTATTGTTGGAAATATTGTCCACATCTTTTTTAAATAAAATAGACTAAAAATAGATTAATATAGAGATTAATACTAATTCAGATTTATGCACTACCATATTATTTTAACAGAGTATTGTAATTCTCAATGTAAATATTGTTATGAAAAATCAATGAAGGAATTTGATAATGGTTTAGATAAAAAATTTAAATTTGATTTTTCAGAAAAGGAAAAATTTGATCTTGATTTATTAAAAGATCTAAGAAATTTTATTCAAAAAGATAAAAATCCTGTAATTATTTTTTATGGAGGAGAACCTCTTTTAGAAATAAAAACAATTGAAAAAATAATTGATTCTTTTAATAACACCAAAGTAAAATTTAGAATGCAAACAAATGGGAAATTATTGAATGAAACCCCAATAAAATATTTAAAAAAAATTGATAAAATTCTTGTTTCACTTGACGGAACAAAAGAGAGAACAAATTACAATAGAGGAAAAGGGACTTATGAATTAGTTATGAAAAATATTGAAAAAATAAAAGAACAAGGATATAAAGGAGAGATAATTGCAAGAATGACAATAAGTCAAGAGTTTCCTGATATTTATGAACAAGTGTTATCACTGATAAAATCTGGTTTTTCTTCTATTCATTGGCAAATTGATGCTGGTTTTTATAAATTTGATTTTAATAAAGAAAAATTCAAGAATTTTACAAAGAATTATAATAATTCTATAAAAAAATTAATTGACTTTTGGATTAGAGAAATGAAAAAAGGGAATGTCCTTAAGATTTACCCTTTTTTAGGAATTATTGAATCAATTTTAAAAAATCAAAAAACAAAATTAAGATGTGGAGCAGGTTATGAAGGTTATGCTATAACTCAATCTGGGAAAATTATAGCTTGCCCAATCATGACTTGTATTAAAGATTTTGAAGCAGGTTCAATAAAATCTTCTTCTCCTAATACTTTAAAAAAATTTGAGATAAAAGGCAAATGCCTTAACTGTTCTTATTTAGATTTATGTGGAGGAAGATGCTTGTATTGGAATTATTCAAATTTATGGCCTGATGAAGGAGATGAGATGATATGTGAAACAATTAAGTTTCTTATTGATAATTTAAAGAATAAAGAAAATGAAATTAAAAGTTTAATAAAAAACAAAACCATCAAGTTAAAAGATTTTAATTATGAAAAATATTTTGGCCCTGAAATCATTCCTTAAAAATTCTTAAAAGATTAATTTAAAAATATAAAAAAAATAAAAAATCTTTAAAAGTAAGATTTATAAACCTAATTTTCTCTTAAAATATATCTTTCTAAGATATTAATACTTAGACGGAGCTAAATAAATAAAATAAAGAATAAAAATAAAAAATAAAGACAACAAAATGATTTTCATTATAAAAGTAACAACAAATAAAGAGGATAAAACAGTTGATTTAATTACAGAGAGAGCAGAAAAAAAACAATTAAATGTTTTTTCTGTTTTAAGACCTAATGGATTAAGAGGATATATCCTTCTAGAATCTGAAGATAGAGAATCAGCTGAAGAAGCTTCTTACAATCTTCCTTATGTTAAAGGAATCATTGGAAAAACTTTGACTTATGAAGAAATAAAAAATATGATTGAGCCTTCTATAACAACAATTTCTATTAAAGAAGGAGATATTGTTGAATTAATTGCAGAACCCTTCAAAAAAGAAAAAGCAAAAGTTTTAAGAATAGATAAACAGAAAGAAGAAGTAGTAGTAAGCTTGCTTGGAGCAGTAGTTCCATTGCCAGTTACAGTTAAATTAGATAATGTTAGAGTAATAAGAAGAGATTCAGAAGAATCAGGAGAAACACAAAATGCAAATTAAATTATTAGTTGATGGTGGAAGCATGAAACCAGGTCCTGCTCTTAGCCAGAAACTTGGCCCTGTTGGAATCCCAATTAATCAAGTAATACAGAAAGTTAATGATGCAACAAAAGAATTTCAAGGATTAAAGGTTCCTGTAGAAATTAATGTAGATTTTACTACTAAAGGTTTTGATGTCAAAGTTTTTTCTCCACCAACATCTGAATTAATAAAAAGAGAATTAGGAATAGAAAAAGGTTCTGGAAAACAGAAAAGAATGAATGTTGGAAATGCTTCTATAGAACAAATAATCTCTGTAGCAAAATCAAAATATCAAAACTTATTATCTAAAGATTTAAAATCAGCTGTAAAAACGATAGTAGGAACGTGTGTTAGTCTGGGAATTTTAATAGAAAATAAACCTGCCTCTGAAATAGAAAAAGAAATTGATGAAGGAAAATATGATAAAGAGATTAAAGAAGAAAGAACAAAGACATCAGAAGATAAGAAAAAACAATTAAAAGACTATTTTGAAAAATTATCAAAAGAGCAAGATAAATTATTAAAGCAAGAACAAGCAGCTTTAGCCTCTGCGCAAGCAGCTGCTGATGCAACAAAAGCAACAACAGCTACTTCAACTGCCTCATCTACAACAACTTCAAAGACAGCTGAATCAAAAACAGCAGAGCAAGCAAAGACTAGTAAAAAATAAGGATAAGATAAGTAAGGATATAAGAGAAAAAGGTATATAAAATATATATTCAATAAATTTCTCTTATCATTAGATGGGAATAATTTATAAATAAAATCTTGCTCCATTTATTATGGGGCTGTGGGGTAGCCTGGTAGCCTTTCAGGTTTGGGACCTGACGACCCCGGTTCAAATCCGGGCAGCCCCATGTAGAAATCATAGAAATAATAAAATATAAAATAAAGATAAAAATTTATAATCCAAACAAAATACATAAAAAAAGATAAATAAAAACAAAAGATAAATAAAAAAATAAAATAATAAAAATGCCATCAAAAACAAAAAAAGTAAAAGCAGCAGGAAGATTAGGAGTAAGATATGGTAGATCAGTAAGAACTAAAGTAGCTAATCTAGAGGAAAAACAAAGAAAAAAACAAAAATGCCCTTATTGTGGGAAATTAGGAGTTAAAAGACTTTCAAAAGGAATATGGTATTGTAAAAAATGTGATAAAAAATTCACCTCTGATGTTTTTTATTTAGAAACTCAATAATCAAAAAGTAATTAAAAATAAAAATTAATAATTAAAATTATAAAAATCATAAACAAAAAATAATTAAATAGATAAAAACAAAAAAGAATATGGTTGTATACAAATGCTTTAAATGTGGTAAAAAAATAAATACTAATGATTTAGACAAAAGGTTTGTTTGTCCTTATTGTGGTAGCAAGATTTTTTATAAACCTAGAACTGTTATAAAAAAATTAAAAGCAGATTAATTTAAATTGATTAATCTAAAGTTGATGTCAAATTAATTCTTTTTTATCTTAAATAAATTTTTTATTATTTTTTCAATACTTTTCAATCGTCGATAATTTTTTTATAAAATAAACCTCGTCGTGGATTCCTCTAAAAATTAAAATAATCCATATTTTTTAATTTAGAAATCTTTATAAATAGATTAAATTTCAATTTATTATGGTATTCAATAAATTAAAAAAAGCACTTTCAGGGAATTCGTCTAATACAGAGGATTATCTTGAAATTGACTTATCTTCTAAAAAAGAAGACGATTCTAAAGTATTAGTAAAACTTTTTGTTTTAAAAAAATATGATGATGTTACCCAAATCTTAAACATTTTAAGAGAAGGATACACAATTGGAATTATAGACATTAAAACTTTAAGAAGTAAAGACCCAATTGAATTAAAAAGAGCTGTTGCTAAGATAAAAAAGACAGTTGATGCTCTTGAAGGGAATATAGCAGGATTTGGAGAAAATACTTTGATTGTTACACCCTCTTTTGCTAAGATACAAAAAGAAGAGATTGTAAGAACAGAAGAAGTAAAAAAGAGCAAATTTGATGATCTTTAAAAAGATTTTAGACTTTCTTTATTCTATTATCTAACATTTCATTTCTTATTATGGCTATTATATTATCAACCTTATTACCTTAATCATTAATCCTCATAATTTATTAATAATCTCATTAATAATTTCAAAATAATTGTCCAATTTTATTCTTTTTGCAAATTGTTTTTATTAATATTTTTTGAATTTTTTAAGAGAACAGCATAATACTTGTCTTTTTCATTAATTTTATTGCAATAAATTTCCACACCATTGAATTTATCAGATATCCCATAAAAAATATTTTTTATTAAAGGACTATTTTCAATATCTTCTGTTTCCTCTGGAACAATTCTTATATAATCTTTATTTGAGCTTCCTAAAAGATCAATATATTTATTTAAAAGATTAAAATCTCCTTCAGCCATTAAATAAGGAAGAGTTTTGTGATAAACAATTTGGGATATACGCATTTTTTCTCCTATATCCCCTGAAAACCTTGTAGTAGGATAATCCAATAACTTATCTATCATATCAAAATTTAATTGCCATGCTAAACTTTTTTTGTTTTGTCTATAGTTTTCAACTATAAAAACTCCTCGATATGGAATGTAAAAAATTTTTGTTTCAACAAAAGGGAATCTTTCATTTCTAAAAATTTTTATTTTTGCTTTTTTTTCATTATCTTTAAACATAATAACAGAATCCTTTGTTAAATACGGACCATAATCAAATATAGAATCTTCTTTAAACAACTCTCTGTCTTTAGTTATAATAAACTTAGCTCTTTTATTCTCAGCAACTCTTAAAAGGGCTATATCCTCTAAAGAAGCAATCCTAAAATTTTCTTTTTTTAAATATAAACTTAATTCATTTAAATCCATATTAACTACTTTAAAATAAATTGAGTTATCATTAGGACAATCATTGGAAGAATTATTCTCATCACTATTGTCATCATTTTTCATTAGTCTTTAATAGAAAATTATTTTAAATATTTTTATCTAATTTTTAATATACTTTTTAAGATTAAAAGAAATCTATAATAAACAAAATTTATAATTAAAAGGATTGATAAACTTTATAATTAATAAAGACTAATTCTTATTATGAAAGTCTTATTTTTCCCAACAAAAATAAAATTTAAACTTGATGAAGAAAAAATAAAAGAATTCCCTGAAAAAGGAAAAATTTTTTTGGTATATTCTATTCAATATAAAGAAATTGCTGAAAAAATAAAATCTCTTTTAAAAAATGAAATAACAGGTTTTTCTCAGGTTTTAGGATGTTCTAAAATTAAAATACCAAAAGAAACCAAAGCAATAATTTTAGTTTCTTCAGGAAGATTTCATGCTGTTTCTTTAGCTTATGAAACTTCTAAAGATGTTTATCTTTTTGAACATAACAACTTTATAAAAATAAATGAAAAAGAAATAGAACAAATTAGGAATAAGAAAAAAGCGAGTTATTCTAATTTTCTTAACTCTGAAAAAATTGGAATTTTAATTTCAACAAAACCAGGGCAAGAAAAATTAAGTCAAGCATTAAAAATAAAAGAAATTATAAACCAAAAATTTCCTGAAAAAAAAGTTTATCTTTTTTTATCAAATAATATTGACTTTAAAGAGTTTGAAAATTTTGATATTCAATCTTGGGTTAATTCTGCGTGTCCAAGATTAGACTTTGATGACTCTAATAATAAAATGATAAATATATCAGAACTCTTTGATTTATTAAATCAAAATTCATAATTTTAATAATCTTCCAATTATTTAATTATATTAAAAATATCCATTGCATTTATACTAATAATCTTAATCTTTTTAACGGATACCTAGCAATTGTTATTATCCTTAAAAATTAAAAACTAATTAAACATTTGTTAATTTTAATACTGTTTTTATAGCTACACTTATTGTTGCAGGTATAAATAAAATAAGAAGTGCAGAAAAAATGGAGTAAATTGTTCCGCTTACACCTTGGCCTAAAACAGAGATTAAAATACTTTCCATACCAAATTTACTAACTATAACAATAATAGCCCCTGTTGTTAAGAAAACTTGAGAGTCCCTCTCATTAGTGTCAATAGATAAACCGATTATTACTCCTAATATTACCATAAGAGGATAAATTATTTTGCTATAATTTGAAGCTAAACCAGGCATAAAACTCGTTAATATTCCTATTATAATAGCAAGAAAAACCCCTATTAAAAATGCTTTTGATCCTATAGAATTCTCTCTAGACTTTATCATATCTTTTTGAATGCTCTTTTATATTTAAGTTTTTTGAATTTATTTTATCTAATCAAATTTGTTTACTTGCTTCTTACTTTACTTTCTGTTCTTAGTAAATTCTCAGAATTATAACAAATTAACCTATATCTTTTAAAATACAAAAATTTATAAACCATAGTAACTATAGAATGATTACACATGACAAGAAAAACATTAACTTTGACGATATTGAGTGCAATGATTTTGTTAGTTTTAATAAGTTTTTCAAGTGCTTTAACTATCACAAGTGTTTCTCCTTCAACCTTACCTAAATCAACAAGTTCTTTTATAGTAAACCTTATAGGCACAGGAAATGAAAGTGTTTCATTTAGCATTTCTCCTACCTCAGATATAACTAAAACAAATAGTATTTCTTTTAATGTTGCAAATATTACTTTAGATTCAACAGGATTGGGTTCAACAACAATCTCTTATACTGTTCCTTCAGAATTTGATTTTTTGGATTACGTTCCAACATTAACCGCAACAGGAAATGTTTCTGGTTCAACAACCACATCTTTAACTTTTGCTAATACAACTTTCTGTTCTTATGACAACAATAATCCTGATCAAATTAATTCCAATGACTTAAAACTTTCAATAGATGATATAAGGGTTAAAAGTGGATTAGGTTCAGATGAAGATTGGTTCCCATTTGATGAGATTGAAATAGATGTTGCTATAACAAATAAAAATAGAGATTATGACATTAATAATATTATTTTAGAATGGGGATTATTTGATAAGACAACAGGAAAATGGTTTATTGAACCAACAGAAGAAAAAGAATTTGACTTAAATAATAGAGATGATACTACAGTTACAGTTTCTTTCTATTTAAATGAAAATGATCTTAATA
>JAAZNJ010000037.1 GCA_012798335.1 Candidatus Woesearchaeota archaeon
GATCTGTAGTATGTTTTTGAATTAAAGTTGTTATTAATGTTATAATAAAAACTAAAATAGTCATCCCTAAAGAAATATTATATTTTAAAAGAGCTCCAAAACTCGGATTAAGTATAGGATTTATATAATTCTTTAACATAAATCCTTGATCCCATTGGCCTAAGATTAAAAATGACAAAAGCATTATAATCATCATAGGCAAAAATGCATTTCCCATTTTATTCATAGTTTTTTTCATTTTATTATTTATTTATAAACTTCCTTAATGCTGGGTTCATATCTGTTTGATGTTGTTGTGCTATATTTTCATAAAACTGGAAGAAAATCATAATTACAAGAAGCATTGCTGTTCCTGAGATTATTGCTCCCATTAAACTGGTTATTGCTGCTAAAAGCCCTATTGCCATTCCCCCCATTACTGTTAATGGCATTATATATCTATCTAAAATACTCTCTAAAATTCTCTCATCTTGCCTAAAACCTGAAATTTGTAATCCAGAAGAAATTATCTTTTCTGCTTGAGATCTTGAATCCATCCCCGAGGTTTTAACCCAAAATACTGCGAATAATGTTGATAAAAACATGTAAACTAAAGTGTGAGTTAATCCTTGTATTAAATATCTTGGTAAAAATCCTCCTCTAATTATTAATTCTAAAAGATTTGTGGAACTTGTCCAAAAAGCAAACCCTGAAATTGGTTGTCCTGTGCTAGAAAATCTTCCTAAGAATAATAGTTTTGATGCCACACTCGCAAATCCTGTGCATGCTTCTCCTGTTAGACAAGGGGCAGCAGCATTTTCAATCATCCCTGCAAATACTTGAACACTCACTAATAATGAAGAAGTTAAAATTACAGGTATAACAGAAGCATAGAAAAAAGACAATGGCCATTTTATAGAATATCCTCTTATTCTTCCGAAGGATAAAGGAACTTCTACTTTCAATGATTGAGCTAAAACTATAATTGCAAAAACTATTCCTGTAACAATAATTGTTCCTAATGCTGAAGCTAATTCTACAGGATATCTATTAATGATTGCTTGAATAACTACAAAGAATTTTCCAGGGCATAAATTTGCAGAATTTGTAAAGTCTAATAAACAATTTTTACCTTGAGCATTAACAAACTGAAATAAGTTTGTAACTAATTGCCAAGAAGCTCCTGCCCCTATAAATAAACTAACACCAGAGCCAAATCCCCATTTATTCATTAAATCATCCATATAATAAATCGCTAATCCACCTAATATTAATTGAAAGATTAATAAAAATTCAAAACCAGGAGAAGCTTGAAGTCCTTTCATTAAAACATAAATAACTGCCTCGAATATTATAAAAAAGAAAGTTAAAATTTTTTGAATTCCTAAATAAAATTGTTTTCCCTTTTCGTCTTGTGTATCTATATTGATTATTCCACTACCAACTAATAATTGCAAGATAATAGAAGCCATTACTATAGGGCCTATACCTAATGAGATAATACTACCAAAATCTGTTCCTAAAATTATTGCTAAATATTTGAATCTTTCAAGAGCGTTATTTGATAAACCGAATAATGAAATATTTGCTAAAACAAAAAAAGAAACCAAGACTATTAATGTCCATTTTAATTTTACATTAAAACTTAATTTTTTTTCTTCTGGAATCTTTACTTCAGGAATTATTGAAAAAATTTTATTCAAATCCATTTTTTAATAAACAAAAATTAGTTTTTAAAGATTCTTTTTTTAATCTTCGAAAACTATTTCTCCACCTGCTTTTTTAACTTGTTCTATTGCTTTTTCAGAAGCACTCTCTGCATGTATCTTGAGTTTTTCTTTTATCTCTTTGTCACTCGCTAAAATTTTATAATCTTCTAATTTTATCTCCCAGATTCCATTATTTAATTTTCCATATGTTTCAAGATTATCTAATATTTTCATTAAGTTTATCCTTTTTCTTTTATCTTTTTGAGTAGATTTGCTAGTTATTCCTTGTTTTCCAAAATATTTATTTCCATAAAGATTTAATACTAATGTCTTTTTTTGGTCTGCTCTTTTTCCTGTTCCTGACATCCCAACTCCTCCCTTATGTCCTGCTTTTTTGTGTTTTTTTCTTGCTCCCCATCCACAACTTCCTGCTCCTCTTCCTAGCATTCTTCCTGATTTTTTTCTTTTATGTGTTTTTTTTGATATCATTATAGCATCCTCTCTATTAATTCATTTATTTTATCTTTATTATTTCCTAATACTCCTTTTTGAACTCCAAAATGTTTTTTACTATCTATGCCCTTTCTTGGCGGTTGTAATCTAAAAAGATATTTTTTCATTTTTTTATCTTTCTCTTTTAGATTTCCTCTTTTTTCAACTAATTTATTTAAAATTTCTTCATTAATTTCCCCATAAGCAACATGATCCTTAACCTTTAATAACATTCCTTCATCAACAGGGGTCATTTCTTTAAATACAACGCAAGAATATTTTCTTTTTAATCCTAATCTTTGTAATGTTTCTTCTACATCTTTCCTTATTTTTACTTTCCCTGAAATTCTTATTATTGCTTTCATTTTTTATTCTCCGTTTTATTTGTTTTTTTTAATGCATCAATTGTTGCTTTAGCAAGATTCATTGTTGTTCTTTGAGTTCCAAATGTTTTTGTATAAATATCTTTTATTCCTGCTAATTTTAATATCTTTTTCATCTCGTCTGCAGCAACTAAACCTGTTCCTTGAGGTGCAGGTATTAAAGTAACTCTAACACTTCCACATTTTCCTGTTACTTCAAATGGAATACTGTGAGGTTCATTACATAAACAATCAAAACTAGAACATGCTCTTTTGACTTTAATTATAGATAATTTTGCCTTTCTTAATGATTTATCTCGTGCAGGCAAAGTTTCTTTTGCCCTCCCAAATCCGATTCCAATATGTCCATTTTCATCTCCTACAACAGAAAGAGTTGCGAACGTTGGAACATTTCCTTCTTTAGTTTTTCTTTGAGTTTGTTTCCAAGCTCTTCTTTTTCCTCCACCAAACTTTCCTTTTGATTGCCCAATAAATAATAAATCTTCTTTCAAATTTAATAATGAATCAACAATCTCTTCTTCAAATATTCTACTTCCTTTATCTAAAATTTCATCTATATCTTTTATCTTTTTTTCTTTTACTAATTTTCCGAGTTTTGTTTTTGGTATCCATGATTCTAATTTGAAATCTCTCTCTTTTTCTTTTTCTGTTCTTTTATCAATTACAATTTCTTCTTTCAATTCTTTTTCCAATAATTCTTCACTTATCTCTTCTGCTGTTCTCTTTTCTATTTTTTTTGTTTTTTCTACCATTATACTTTTTCTATTTTTAATTTAATTTCATTGAACTTTTTTGAAAAATCTTCTTTTAAATTCTTGCCTTCTACTCTTTCTTTTTCAGGAAAATGTTCTTCACTTACGTTTATATTAACACCAGCTTCTTTTAATCCCATTAAAAATGCAAAAACTTTATTTTTATTTATCATCCTTATCATACCAACATCTAATATGGGAGTTTCTAATCTCGCTTGGATTATTTTTTTACCTATTAATAATCCTGTTAAATATGAGGCAGGGATAGATTTAAGGCTTCCTGAAAAATCTTTTGGCCAACCATAATTTAAGAGATCTTTTGAAGTTACATTTATCTTAATAAAATCTTGAGCTTCAATACTTTCAACATATTGAGAAATAATATATCTATTTGATTTCCTAAACAAAACTCTTGGTTTATTTCCTTTTAAAAGTTTTAATCTTTTTCTATAGTCTGTTTTGTTTTCTAATCTTCTTCTTTTTGGTATTTTCATTTTTTAACTCCTGCAATATAAGCCTTTAAATCAGATTTACTCTTAAAGAATTTGTTTCTTATTTTTTTTCTTATATCTTCTACATCTTTCTTTGATAATTTTCCTTTCAAACTTTTTAAATAGCCCCTTAACTTTCTAGTAATCTTAACATACTCTTCTTTTCTCTTGTTTACTCTTTTTCTTACATTCCCTGTTGTTCTTCTTTTCTTTTTTACTGCTTTTCTTTTTCTCCCTTTTATTTCTTTTATTATTATAGCCTTATCTTTGTACAAATCTTTTATATCTTGTTTTGTTAATGCTTCTTTTATTTCATCAATTCTTGATTCTACAAATTTTATTCTTCCTACTCCAACTTTTAAGGTTCTTGCAGCTAATTGTTTTTTTGATTTTAAATTCATTTCTTATTCTCCTTTTTCTTTTCTTTTTTTAAATTTTTAATCTTAATTTTATTTTCATTTGCATATTTTATGATTTCTTCTCTTTTCTTTTTTCCGATTTTTCCAATAATTATCTCTTGACTATTTTTCCCAACCTTTTTTATATCATTCAAATTTTTTACTATAATAATGTTATTCTTTTTTCTACTTTTTTTATGTCCGATTTCAACTATTGAAGGATAACCTTTTCTTTTATTTCTCATTTTATTATGTCTTCCTTTTGCAGCTCTCCAAACTTGTTTTTTCTTCCTTCCTTTTCCTAATCTTGAAGCTTTTGTCCAATTTCTTCTTAAAAATTTTTTTGCCATTATATTTGTTTTCCGTTTTTATTTGTTATAAAAATTCCATCTTGAAAGATTCTTCTATCCCTATTAGGAATTCTTGTTATCATCTCTAAATTTGCTGCAGTCTGACCTGCAAGTTCTTTATTGTGTGAGCTTATTGTTATAAATTCTTTTTCAATTTTTATTTCAACATTTTTATCAACTTTAATTTTTCTGGGATATCTTTCACCAAGAAAATTTTTTATTAAAATTTCATCTCCTTTTAATTCTACAGTAATAGGAAAATGATTAAAACACACTTTTAAATGATATTCAAAGGGTTTTTCCAACCCATTTATCATATTCTTAATATGAGAGGTTATTGTGTTTATATTTCTTTTTTCTCTTTTTGAAGATTCTTTATCCCCTATCACTATCTTATTATCTTTTTTTTCTAAGGTTATTCCTTTCAAATCAAATTTTTTTTCATTTGATATTCCGTTTTTTTCAACTTTTAACTTATCTCCTTCTATAGAAACATTAACTCCTTCAGGTATTTCAATATAATTAAAAATCTCTTTTTTCATTTTAATAAAAATATGCAATTAAGCATCCTCCAATGTTTTCTTTTTCAGCTTCTTCATGAGTCATTAATCCTTTGCTCGTTGATATTAGGATTGTCCCAATTCCTCTTGCTGGGAGATATCTTCTCTTGTATTTTTCAATTTCTTCTTTCTTTACTGTAAATCTGGGTTTTATTGCTTTGCATTCTTCTAAATCTCCTAAAGTAATCTCTATGCTTTTTTCTTTAGGGTTTATTTTATATTTCTTTATTTTTCCTTCCTGTTTCATTATTTTTAGAATTTCAATTAATAAATTTGAACTTATCTTTACCTTTACTTCTTCTTTTTTTGCATTCTTAGCATTTCTAATCATATTCAATGCGTCTGAAACTATATCTTGTGACATTTTAATTATATTTTTTAAAACCGATTTCTTCAGCAATTTCTCTGAAGCAATGACGGCATAAATTTAATCCATATGAGCTTATATGTGCGTTGAATCTCCCGCATCTCTCACATTTTTGTGAAGCAATACCTGTTTTTCTATCTTTAGGTTTATTATGTTTTAAGTATTTCTCTTTCTTTACAGGTTTATTATCCAATTGTTTTAAAATTTTTCTCCAATCGCTTGCTGTCATTTTTATCTAAACTCCGTTTTATAATTTTCTTCCATAAATTTAATTATTTCCTCTTTGGTAATTCTTTGTTTTTTTGGAATTCTTCCTGATTTTATCTTTCTTAACATAACCCTTCTTCCTGCTCTTTTAAAAACAACAGTTACATCTAGACCAATAACCCCTATTTCTCTTTGATATTCCATTCCAGGAATTTCAATATACTCTTTTATCCCAAATGAAAAATTATTTTCACTAATCTGTTTTTTTCTTAATTTATTATCAATACTTTGAAGTAACCTTTTTAATAAAGTATCTATATCTTTTCTTATAGTTACAACTGCACCAACTTCTAATTTGGGTCTTACTCCTAATGTAGGAATTCTCTTGTGAGACTTCATCTTTGCAGGTTTTCTTCCTGTTAAAATTTTAAGAAGAGAAACTCCTTTTTCAAGATCTTCTCCTATTCCGCCTACACTTAAAACAATTTTTTCTATTCTTATCTTTCTTGTTGGATTTTCTTTTTCCATTTTATTCTATTACCATTATCTGTTTAATTAAAACATTAATATCTTGATTGTTTGAACTTATTTTTGCCATTTTCATCTTTTCATCTAAAGAGATAATTTTTCCTGTTTTGCCAATATGTTTTCCAGAATATACTTTTATTTTTGTTCCTTCTTTTAAAGGCAAAACTTTTTCAATCTTCCTATTTTTTAAGTCTATAACCACAGAATCATTAATCTTAAATTTTTCATTAAACAAAAAATTAGTTCCATCACTTAAGTTTACTTGTATTTTTTTATTCTTTAAAATTTTCTTCCCTATTATCTTTGAAATCTTTTTTTCACTTTCTTTCTCATTAATCTCTTCTAACAAAAATTTCCCTTGTTCTGATATTGATAATCTATAGTTCTTTTTTATTAAGGGAAATTTTAATACATCAAATAGCAAAACATTTTCTTTTTCGTCTTTTACAAATTTATCATTTAATAATACTTTTTTATCGTGAATAATCTTCTTTATTTCTCTTCTATTATTTCCTAATTTCAAAATATCTCTTAATATAATTAGCACTGGGATGCCTTTACTCAAATTGTTATTAGGTCTTATTATATAAACTCCACCTTTTCTTGGTAATGGCCATTCTTTTGGAATTTCTTGTCTTGTTAAGTGACTCATTTCTTTTCCTCCTGATTATTTTTTTCTTTTATTCTTTTTTTATCATCTAAATTTAATTCAATTATTTGAAGATTAGAAGGATGCATTTTTACAGGAACTTTTGAACCATCAACTTTGGTTATTGTTATCCCTTCTATTGTTACTTTGCATCTTTTTATATCTACATTTATTACTTTTCCTTGTTTATTCTTAAATTTTCCTCTCATAATCTTAGCAACATCTCCTTTTTTTATTACTAAACTTCTTTTACTATATTTTTTCCTTAAATCTTTTGATAAATTTGAACTTAACATTTTTCTTTTTATATGCAATGGGGCATTTGCTGCATATTTTCTTTTCTTTCTTGGTTGTTTACTTTTTTTCCAATGTTTACTAAATTCTTTATTCATCTCAATAAACGAAAGTAGCGAGTTTAGCAACACTCTGCCATCTTTCTAAAACCTCCCTTGCAATTGGTCCTTTAATTTGAGTTCCTTTTGGATTTCCTTTATCATCTTTTAATAAAACAACAGCATTGTCTTCAAAAGCAATCCTTTCGCCTGTTAATCTTCTATAAGATTTTCTTTGTCTTACAACAACAGCATCAAAGACTTTCCCTTTAACTTCAGGATTTCCTTTTCTTATACTAACTTTTACCCAATCTGAAACTTTTGCATATCCTTGTCTTCCTTTGGTACTTTTTCCTCTCTTAATTGAAACTACTTTTGCAATCTTCGCGCCGCTATTATCAGCAACATTTACTATTGCCCCTACATTTAATCCTCTTGTAACTTTTGCACTTATTGCTTTCATTTTTCGTTAGATGATTTTATTTTTTTAATTACAACAAAATGTATAATCTTACTTAAAGGTCTACATTCTTGGATTTGAATCAAATCATTTAAACTTATCTGATTTTCTAAACAGCTTGGTAATCTTGCATGGAGTTTTGTTTTTGATTTTTTATACCTCTCATATTTTCTAACATAGATCATTCTTTCAAATTCAATAACAACTCTTCTTGGAAATTTCTTAATGACTCTTCCTTCAAAAATTCTGCCTCTGGCTTTTAATCTGCCATGGAATGGGCAATCTTTGTCTTTGCAATTTGTTTGTTTTTCCATTTTAACTTATTAACTCTGGATTAAATCCTAATTTTATTAGGACATCTTTTATTTTTTTTCTATGATCTCCTTGTAATTCTATTTCATTATTTTTATATGTGCCACCACAAGCCAATGCGTTTTTTAATTCCTTTGTTGTTTCTTTTATATTTACACCCTCCAAGCCTGTTACAAGAGTTACATATTTCCCGTATCTTTTTTTCTCAACACTCACTTTTATATTCTGTGAATCTTTTGCTATTTTTTCACAAACACAAGCTTGAAGTGGTAAACCGCATTTTGGGCATATCTCCATCCTTATTCTTTTACCTCCATATTCTTTTGATTATTCAAAGTTAATATTCTTGCAATCATTTTTTTTATTTCTTTAGATTTAGGACCTTTATCTTTTGATTGTTTTGCCTTTATTAATTCTGCTTTTAATTCATCCATCTTCTTTTCCCTTTCCTCTTTATTCATTTTTTTTAAATCTTTTATTTTTTTCATTTTCTTTTCCTCTTAGTTTTTGTTTCTTCTTTTTCTTGAGGTGAATCTACCATAGATGAATTTATTTTTAATCTTTCTATAACTTCTGGATTTAATTTAATTAAATCTGCTAACTTTGCATCTGGTGTTAATATACTCACTTTTACGCCAACAGTTCCAGGTCTTGTATTTGCTATTGCTCTCGCTCTTTCTACAACTTTTGCAGTATCTCCTACTTTTCTTAAATAACCTTGAGAGAATCTCCAGGTTTTAGCTCTTGAACTTGGCAATTTTCCTCCAAGAACAATTTCTGCTCCTAAAGCTCCAGCATTCATTATTCTTTGTAGATTTTTATAAGCTATAACTTTAAATTTTAATGGTCCTAATTTTTCCAAAGATAATGCAATATCGTCTGCAATAAGTTGAGCATCTAAATTAGGATTTTTTATTTCTTCTATATCGATCCTTGGATTTTCAAATTTGAAATTATTTTTTAACATTAGAGTTAATTCTTCTATTTTTTCTCCTTTTCTTCCAATAACCAATCCTGGTTTATCCGTAGTAACAACAATTTTTTCTCCTATGGGGGTGTATTCTATCCTTACTTTGCTAACTTTACCCTTTCCTAAAATTTCTTTTATTTTTTCTTTTATTGCAAATTCTTCTTTCTTAAATTTAACAATTTTTCTTTCTTCCATTTTTATTCTCTTTTTGTATCTTTTTTATTTATCTTTGTTTTATCTCTTGATTTTATTTTGATATGAGTCCTTTTTCTTCTTATTCTTCCAAATCTGCCATAAGGCATTGAAGCTCTATTAGCAATAGCTTCGATGATTATAGGATTCTCTAATCCATTAACATTTGAGTTTGCTTTTAATTCCTTGAGCATTTTTATAAATTGGATTACTGATTTTGTATGATATTTTCCTGCCATAACTCCTTTTCCCTTTTTATGAGGAAAACCTTTTTTCATGGGTATCACCCTTTTAAAATTTAATACATCTTCGAGATCTTCAATTGATTTGTCTATACTCTTGTGATTTATAAATCTACAAATAGAAGCACAATCTTTTGTAGATAATGGGAGACTTTTAGCATTAATTACTGCTTCTTCTTTTTTTGGAATTTCTTTTTTTTGTTTATCCTTCTTATTCTCTATTTTTTCTTCTTTTTTATCTTCTTTAACTTCTTTTTTTAAATTTTCTTCTTGAACTATTTTATTCTCTTTATTCTCTTCTTTTGAATCATTTTCTTTAATAGTCTCATTTTTTTTGATTTCTTCTTTTTTGGATAAAGCACTCTCTATCTTTGGATTTACAAATTCTTGTTTTTTCATTGTTTTACTTTTTCTTTGTTGTGAATTATAATCTTTTTCTGTCATTTTATTTCTTAGCCTTAGCTTTAGAGCCCTTTGTTGCTCCTACTCCTGCTTTATTATGTTTAACTTTTGTTCTTGTTAATGAAAATTCTCCTAATCTATGCCCGATCATTTCTTTTAATATTTCTAAAGAAACAAATTCCTTTCCATTATACACTGATATTTTTAATCCTACTAACTGAGGTAAAATAACCATTTCTCTATTATGAGTTTTTATTGGTTTATTTCTTTGGTTTTTCTCTTTACACAGTTTTAAGAAATTTTCTACTTCTTGGAAATTTCTTAATACATATCTTCTTTCTCTTGATGCAAGATATTTTGCAAACTCTCTAACACTAAGAGAATTTAACTCTTCTATTGTTTTACCTTTAAATAAAAATTGTTTTTTTGTTTGTTCTTCCATTATCTTTTCTTCCTCCCTGTTCTTGAAGGCCTTATCAACCCAACTCTAGCTCCTGCAGGCGCATTTCTCTTTGCAATCTTACTCTTAATCCTCTTACCTCTACCTGAACCGAATGGATGATCAATTACATTCATTTTTACTGCTGAAGTTCTCGGCCATAATTTATTCTTTGCTTTTTTAATATAAAAACTCTTTCCTGCTTTTACTAAGGGTTTATCTAAACGACCACTTCCTGCAATAACTCCAACAATTGCTCTACAATTTTCATTAAATGCTTTTTCTTTTTTAGAAGGCATTAAAATATAAACCTTATTATTAATTTTCTTTGTTATTGTTGCTGAACTTCCTGCAGTTTTTATAAAAACTCCACCATCCCCTGGTCTTGATTCTATGTTGCAAACAAGAGATTTTATTGGAATATCTTTTAATTTTAATATGTCTCCATTACTAACTGTTTGGTCTTTTTTCAATTCAAAATTTATTTTTTGTCCTTCTACAAGCCCTTTAACAGCAGGAACATAAAAATAATTGTTATTATTTTTTATTTTTGCAATAGGTGCACTATGCGCTTTTGAATTTAATAATTCTTGAATAATCCCTTCTCCTTCTGTCTTATTTGGATATTTTAATTTAATTGTAAAAGCTTTTCTTTTAACTCTATAACTAAAACTTCCATGCCCTCTTGCTTGTTGAATAATTCTTTTACCCATCTTATATCAGTCCTAATTTAGATGCTATGTCCATAGCAACAAATTCTTTTTTTAATTTCACAAAAAAATATTTTTTATTTTCATGAATTTTAGTTCTAATCTTTTCAACTTTTATTTTAAACATTTTTTCTAATTCTTCTTTTACTTCTTCTTTAGTTTTATTTTTTGAATCTTCAAATACTAGGGTGTTATCTCTTTCAATCATTAAAACTGCTTTTTCAGTTACTATTGCTTTCATTTTATTCTTTCTTCTAATTCTTTAATTGCTTCTTCACTAAAAATAACTAATCTACCAAGACCCCCTTTAGCTAAATCAGTTACATTTAATGAATTTGATTTTTTTATTTCAAATAATCCTGTTTTAAATTCTTCTCCTTTTCCTATTACTAAAAGTAAACCAGCATTTCTCTTATATCTTCTTCCTCTTAATTTTCCTTTTCCTGCTCTTACTTTCTTTTTTCTTATCCCTATTTCAAATAAATCATTGCCTAAGATATTTTTTAATAGAGATTGAAATTCTTTAATTTTTAATTTTAAAATAGAACTTTCAATTATTATAGGAAAATTTATATCTAATTTTTTATCTTTTAGACTTTCATATTTTTCGATTATTAATTTTTTGTCTGCAGTTGCACTTAATGCAGATTTAATTGCTATTAACATTTCTTTTTTATTCACTTTCTTTGTGTTAATCATCGATTCTATTTTTGGGGGATGAGCTCTTCTTCCACCTTTAGTGTTAGGAATTTCTGCACCTTCCCAGTTGAATTGACTTCCTCTTCTTGACATAATCTTTCTAGGAATTCTTGAGATTCCTTTTCCTTGCATTGTTTTCCAAACACTTCTTGTATGTTGTATATTACCACTTGCAGAATGTTGTTTTCCTGCAACAGGAGATGGGCTATAAGGTTGTTTTATTTTTTTTACTTCTAATACTTTAGCAACAATATCTTCTCTTATTTTTTCAGAGAAAAAACTAGGCAATTCTATTTCTTTTGATTTTTTCCCTTCTTTGTTGTAAATTAATGTTTTCATCTTAATTCAATAAATTCATAATTTTTCTTTTTTTGTTTTTTAGTTTCTCTTAAAGGTAATGTTAAAACTAACTGCCTCTTAACAGGACCCTGAACACTTCCACTAACAATTAAATAATCTGATTTTATATCTCCGAAATGTTCCATTGATTTAAGTTTCAAATCTTTTATTTCTTTTCCTATAGAAATTATTTTGTTATTATAAGAGACTCTTGTAAACATTCCTATCTGACCTGCCATTGGAGCATATCTAGTTGTTCTTCCTGGGTGGAATGAGCCAATTGCTCCTGGTTTTCTTTGTCCTTTTTCAGATTTATGTGATTTTAGTGTTATACCAAATCTCTTAACAGGACCTTGTAATCCTTTCCCCTTGGTTAATCCATGAAAATCAATTAACATTCCTTTTTCAAAAAATTCAGAGATAGAAATCTCTTTTCCTATTTTCTCTTTTACAAAATTTAATTGTTCATCATAATTTCCAGACAATGCAATTTCAGTTAAATCAGGTGTTTTTTTTAATCCAGATTTTTTAACATTAGAATAACATAAAACTTTTATTTCATCATAATTTTCTTTTGGAAATTCTATTTTTTTCTGAACTTTTGGAAGTTTTAATTTTCTTTTTAATTCTTTATCCAAGTTTTCTGAAAGAATTTCTTTAGCAACCTTTCCCTCTTTATAAAATCTAACAGAAAAAATCTTTAGAGGAGGACATTCTAAAATTGTTACAGGAATAATAATCTTTTTTCCCTTTGTCATTGAATCAGCTGTTTCGTCTTTAACTAAAGCAGAAGCCATTCCTGCTTTATATCCAATAAAACCCATTAATCCTTTTTTAGAACTCTCTTTTATTGTATTCCAGTTTACTCTAGGCAAGAATTTTTTAGCTCTCTTCCTAGGCCAATACTGTAAACTTCCTCTTCTAGGTGAATTTGGTGGTGCCATATTTTTTCTTTATTTTTATAGTTATTACTAGCGGAAAACATTTTAATTACCCTGGATATTTAACTGAGAAAATTTTCATTTATAAATCTTCTCTTTTCAAACCTCTATCTCAGATATTACTATTTTTTTATAAAAAAGAATAAAAACCCAATTTAATTTTTTAGTTTATGAATTATTATCTTAATGATGAAAATAACCAAAAAAATAGTTCTAATACCTCTTTTAATAACAATAAAAGATACGGTCATAACAGAATTCTTAATGACTTAGAACAAAAATTAGAACAAGCAGGCTTTTTAGTTGAAAGAAATCATTTATTCTCAATTAAATTAGATGAAACAACTCTTTTTGGAGAAATTGATCTATACGCTTTAGATTATTCTAAAAGATTAGTTATTGTTACAGAAATTAAAAGTGTATGGATTCCAGAAACTCAATTGACTGCTTATCATCAACTAATAAAAGATTTGTTTTATTTTAAAAAAAATTATCCTAACTTTGATTTAATGTTAATGTATGCTTATGGGAATGAAAACAAAAAAGGTTATGTCTGCGAAAGATTTAGGAAAAATGAGATTAAAGATAACTTAAATAAATTTAAAAATAATTTAATTCAAAAAAAGTCTAAAACCAATAAAAAAATCTAAACAATAAATTCTTTTTCTGTTTTTATTTCATTTCCATCTATCAAAGCCTTTCTAATTATCTTACCTTTCCTTAATGATTTTTCTCTTATAATAGAAAAGTCTTTTTCATTTTCTAATTCTTTTGGAATAATTATATCTTCAATCAAAAAATCATGAAAAATTTCTGCTTCTTTAAATGAACTTTTTTCAAAAACAAACTCTTGAATAAATTCTTTATCTTTTGTTATTAATTTACAAAAATCTGGTTTTGGTGTTTCATCTTTATTTTTTGGTTTAGCAGATTTAGGGGCTTTAGCCTTTATTTTTAAGTTAACATCTTTAAAACTAAAACTTAAAGCGAAAAGAACTTTTGGTATTTTATTTAATAAATTTAAAATTTCATTTCCACTCATCTCTTTTTCTATAACATATTGTTTTACTCCCATAAACTGTTTTTTTGATTTAAACTCAATTTCATTATCTAAATTTAATGTAGAAATTATTGCTCCTGTTACTTTTGTCTTTTCTTCTTTTAGTTTTTCTGCAGCTTCTCTAACAAGATCATTAGTAAATTCGTAAGTTGTAGAAATCGTAAAATTGTCTTTTGAGCATTTTACTTTTATTAATGCTTTATCTTTAAATAATCCTTTACTAAATTTTTGAAATTGAATATGAGAACTTTCGCTTTTTTTTCCATCAAATATCTCCTTTATAAAATTCATTTTATTATATTTTTTTTATGGCTTTTAAATCTTTTTAATTTCAATTCTATCCAATTGATGTGTTATCCTTCATTTGTTTTATTATTCTCTTATTCCTTGGTCATTCAAAGGTTTTTTAAATTCATTTGACGTATTATATAAATAAAAAATAATTAAAGTTTTATCATAAAAATAAAAAATAAACAAATTACAAAAATTATAAAAGAGGTTAAAATGGTTGAAGAATCTTCAAAAAAAATTGCAATTATTATAGTAATTGGTCTCTTAGCAGTTCTTTCTTTTTTTATTTTAAAATCTTTTATTGTTTCAATAATCTCAGGATTACTCTTAGCTTTTATTTTCTCTCCTCTTTACGAAAAAATTCATAAATTTACTAAAATAAGACATAGGGGATTAACAGCTTTTTTATTCTGTGTTTTTTTTCTTTTAATAATTATTCTGATATTATGGTTTGCAACACCAATACTTCTTAAAGAGTCTTTCAAACTTTATGATTCTTCTAAAAATATTGATTTTGTAACTCCTTTAAAAAAGATTTTTCCCTCTATATTTGAATCAGAAAAATTCTCTACTGAAGTGGGGAATGTTCTTTATTCTTTTGTTCTTAAAATAACAAATTCAATTTCATTAGCATTTACAGACATAATCTTAAATTTTCCTTCAATATTATTAAATCTCTTTATAATATTTTTTACCTTTTTTTATACTTTAAAAGATAAAGAAATTTTTGTACAAAACATAAAAGATTTATTCCCATTTTCAAAAGACATAGAAAAAAAGTTTTTTGATTCAACTAGAGATATAACCTTCTCTATAATTTATGGTCAATTTATTATAGGGACAATTCAAGGAATTATTTTGAGTATAGGCATATTTTTGTTCAAATCTCCAAATCCTCTTCTCTTATCTTTACTTGCAGTTCTTGTTGGAATTATGCCTATAATTGGACCCTCTTTAGTAGGTATACCTTTAGCAATATACTTTTTGATTAATCAAAATACAGTTTCAGCTTTAGGAATTTTAGCATTTACAGGTATAGCTTCAATTTCAGATAATCTAATAAGACCTTATTTTGTTGCTAAAAAAACAAAAGTTTATCCCCCTTTAATTTTATTTGGAATGTTAGGGGGTTATTCTTTCTTAGGTTTAATAGGATTAATAATAGGCCCTTTAATTTTATATTATTTGATTATCCTATTAGAACTTTATAAAAATAAAAATCTTTCCTAATCTTATAATAAGAATTGATAAAAATTAAATAAATACAGTTAAATATAAAAATAAAATTATTTTTTTTACCCTATGAAACTAAAAATAAAAAACTTAAATTTTTCTACAGGTGTTCCTGTTTGTATTTTAAATCAAAAATCTGCTGATTTACTTGGTGTTAAAATTAATGGGAGAATTCTTTTAAAAAAAGGAGATATTTCTTTATTCTCTATAACTGATATTTCTAATGATTTTGTGAATGAAAAAGAAATAGGTTTGTCTTATGAGGTTTCTCAAAGACTTAACTTAAAGGATAATGCAGAGATAGATGTTCTCTTATCATCTCCTCCAAAAAGCCTTGTATTTATAAAAAAGAAAATGAACGGTGAAAAACTTTCTCAAAAAGAAATTAATTTAATTATAAAAGAAACAGTGAATAATTCTTTATCAGAATCAGAAATCTCTTTATTTATTTCTTCTATGTATCAAAAAGGAATGGACATAAAAGAAACTATCTTCTTAATTAATGCTATCTTAAAATCAGGAAAGAGTATTAAATTAAATAATAAAGGGATTGTTGTAGACAAACATTGTATAGGAGGTATTCCTGGGAATAGAACAACACCCATTGTTGTTTCTATATGTGCTTCTGCAGGATTAATTTTTCCAAAATCTTCTTCAAGAGCTATAACTACTTCTGCTGGAACAGCTGATGTTGTTGAAAGTGTTGCTAAAGTTGATTTTTCAGTTAGTGAAATCAAAAAAATAATCCAAAAAACTAATGCTTGTTTGATTTGGGGGGGTTCTTTAGAATTAATTCCTGCTGATGAAAAAATAATTTCAATAGAAAAAACATTAAATATTGATCCTGAATCTCAGCTTTTAGCTTCAATAATGGCAAAGAAATTAGCTTTAGGAGCTAAATACATTTTAATTGATATTCCTTATGGCGAAAATGCTAAATTCAATAAAAAGAGAGCATTAGAATTAAAAAATAAATTTGAAATTTTAGGAAGACATTATAAAAAAATTATGAGAGTTGTACTTACCTCAGGAGATCAACCTATTGGTAATGGCATAGGTCCTGTATTAGAAATGATTGACATAATAAAAGTTTTATCGCAATCTCAAGATAGACCATTAGACTTAGAAAAAAAATGTATTTATCTTTCAGGAGAAATCCTTGAAATGACTCATAAATCTAAAAAAGGAAAAGGTCAAGAATTAGCAAAAGAATTATTAACTTCTGGAAAAGCTTTTGAAAAATTTAAGGAGATAATCAAAGCCCAAAAAGGAGATTTAAACAGATTAAAATTTGCAAAATATAAAAAAGATATCTTGGCTGAAAGAACAGGAAAAATAAAATTTTTAGATAACAAAAAAATAAATTCTTTAGGTAGAATCGCAGGAGCACCTTTTGATAAAAGTGCAGGTTTGTTTTTATACAAACATCTTGGTGATGATGTAAAAAAAGGAGAAAAGTTAATCACCCTCTATTCTGAATCTAAATCAAGAATTAAGGCATCAATTAATTTTTTAAAAGAACAAAAGCCAATTCTTTATTAAATTTTTTGAGTTAGTTTTTTAAAGTTTGTTTGATTATATTTTTTATGGAATCCAACTCTAAAATAAAAGTAATTGAATATTTAAAAAAGAATATAAAAAAAGGTTATCCTCTAGAAACATTAAGAATCGCTTTAATAAATCAGAATTATTCTAGGGCTTTGATTGATGAAGCAATAAAAGAAGTTGTAAATCAAATGGCAAAAGAAGTCCCAATAATAAAAGATAAACCTTTAATAGAACATGAAATAATCATAGAAGATAATCATAAAGAAAAAGTAATCAAAGAAAAAGGATTTTTTTCAAGATTGATAAATTATTTTAAAAATTGAATTTTTAAACTCCTTAAAATACTTAAACTTCAATTATAAATTCTTGAAACAATTATTAAACCTTTAAAGTATAAACTCAACCAATAACTTTTAAAACTAGTTTTTATTTTAACTTTTAAGCCTCCGTGGCACAATGGTACTGCACCCGCCTTGAGAGCGGGGCCTTCGGGCTTCCAGGTTCGATTCCTGGCGGGGGCGTCATATACTTTAAAATTTCTAAAAAAGAAAAACTTCTTAAAAATTTTTTTTAATCTTAAATTTATTCTAAACTTATTCTACCCCTATTTCTTAACATACTTAACTTTTCCCCATCTGATTTTTTTCCAAGATCTTTCATGAAGAAAATAAAGGGGTATTTTTATAATTGTAAGAAAAATACTAAACTTTAATGATTTACTAATATCCCCATAAACGAGATAGATTATAAGGGTTGTAATTATAAAAGATATAGTTTCCCAAGAAAGACCTTTAACAAAACTTCTTTCTGGAGTTGATCCCATATTTTAAAAAAGGAAATTTAATATAAAAATATTTGTTTTCTTTAATTTAATTAAAAAATTTAAGAAACATTTTCAAAAGAATTTAAAACTCTTATATCAGGGCTTAATAAATAAATATGATCTTCTTTAAATCTTAATCCTCTGTAAATTCTTTGTAATAATTCTCTTTTTGCTTTATCCTTATAAAAATCCCAATAATCATTTGGATTTGTTTTTTTAAGAATCTCCCAGAAAGGAGATTTTATGTCGGGATTAGGGTATTTAGTAAAAATAATACTATTACATTGATCTCCTGGAAAATCTATACCTCTTGAACATTTTGTAGTAAATAAGATGTCTATTTCTTTTTCTTTAAACTTTTTTATGCTTTCATTACTATGTTCTTTTTCTTGAATTTCTATTATCTCTTCTCTTGTTGTTAAATTTTTCAATCTAAAAATTTCTTTTTCTTTCTTAGAAGGAAGATCATAAAAAGAATTTACATGAACAAGAGTAGGTTTTTCTGAAATTTTTACACATGTATCCAAAGCTTCTAAATATTCTTTTCTTGAAATTTTATTTGTAAGAAAATTTTCATATTTGCAATCTTTCTCTAAACCTGTTTTTACAATTTCTATACTTCCTTGTTTTTCTGTTTCGGCTTCAATAATTTTAAAATTGTCTAAACCAAATATATTTTTTAAAACTTTTTCAGAGTGTATTGTACCAGACATCATAATAATTCTTTTATTATTAGAAATTATTTCATTTAATCGTTTAGCAAGATTTGTTGTTATTATATTAACAATTAAATTTCCCTCTTTTTTATTAAACATAACATAACTTTCATCAAAAAAGTCCTCAAACATCTTTGCTGTTTCAACAACTTCTAATAAATAACTCTCTTCATCTATATCATAAATAAATTCTTCATTTTCCAAAAGGTTATTTAAAAGATTATATACTAAAGTTTCTTTTATTTTAACAGGCTGTTTGGAAAAAATTAAATGCTGAATTATAGTATCTTCTTTTATTTCATTTACATCATACCATATCTTCTTTATTGTCGCTTTTATATCTAAGTTATCAATATAAATCTGGTTTAAAGAATTCTGTAATCTGTCTAAATTTATTGTTTTTTCATTTGAAAAACTGTCAAGAAATTCATCACATTCGTCTATTATTTCTACTTCTGTTTCAGGTTTTCTTCCTAAGAAAGATTCTAGTTTATATTTCAAAGAATTAAATATAAGTACATCTGAATCAATATAATCATTGAATTGTTCATAAAAACTGCATCCTGGTTTTCTATTGTAAATTGTAAATTTTTTTCCCTTAATTCCGAGATAAGTTCTTTTTTTTGCTCCTTCAAAATTTTTTCCATTCAATTCAAAATCTGCAGGAAAAACAGGAGACCAATAAGGACAAACAGGGGCTATTGAAGCTCTTCTTATATCTTTAATGTCTTTTATTTCGTTTTTATTAATATTCTTATTCTGTTTTAAATAATATTCTAAAATCTTAGAATTTTTCTCTTTTATCTCGATTTTACAAGGTATTAAGTAATTATCAGCACTTTCTTCTCTTTTATCTTTTTTTGAATACTCTTCGTCTAAAGTAAGATTTCTCTCTCTTTCAAGATTTAATAATCTAACCTCTTTTAATTGTTCTAAATATTTGCATTTATGATTTTTCCTTCCTGTAATAACCTTAATCTTTAATTTTTCAGGAGGTTCTGAAGTATTATTTTTTATTAAATATTTTTTTCCTTCATAATCATGTTTATATTGGTTTTGAAGAGCTTTTCCAGGAACAACTATTGAGGTTTTACCTAACTCTCTAGCTATATTTAAAGCAATAGCACTTTTCCCACTTCCACAAACACCTTTTATAAAAATAATTTTAATTCCCTGTTCAATTAAATCTAAAACTTCTTCAACAATACTTTCTTGTGTTTTCCCATTCGAGAAAACTAAAGGTTTTAAATATTTATTATCCTGGTATAAACTCCACATCTTTTTTTACCAAACTAATAAATTCAAAGAAGAGTTATAAATATTTCCTACTTTTTTTAAATTTTTTATTCTTCCCAGACTATATTTTTGTAATTGTACTTTGTTGCTATTAAAATAACATCAATAAGCCACCAAACTCCCAAACCCCCTAATGTAAACAGTTTTAAAAGTCCTGTCCCAACTTTTTTCATAATAAACCTATCTACACCTAAACCCCCAAAAAAGATGGACATTAAAAGCACTAAAAGCCAATTAACTCTTACTGTTTCTTTTTTTGAACTTTCTACCATATAATTTTATATCATTCAACTTTTTAAATTTTATCTTTAAACAGAAATAATCTTGTTCGCACTAAAAGTGTAAAGATTATCAGCATACAAAAATAAAAAGTGGCTTAACCGAATAAAGCTGATAATCCTTCTGCTGCAGCTTCTTTCTTTTCTTCTACTTTGCTTTCTTTCTTTTCTTCTTTAGGAGCTCCTGAAGAAACTGGTGCTGCTGTTACTAAACTTGCGCTTTCCAATTCCTTATCTATATCAACTCCTTCTAAGCTTACAACAAGAGACTTAATTTTTGATTCGTCTACTTGTCCGCCTGCAGCTGCAATTACACTTTTCAAATTATTCTCGTTAATTTCTTTTCCGAGTTTGTGCAACAAAAGTGCTGCGTATATTGTTTCCATCTTTAATTTCCTCCCTCATTTTTTTGAGGAGTATTATTTGTTAAATTCTTTAAAGCTAATTCATGTCTTCCTGCTTTTTGAATTAATAATCTTATTGTATCTTTAGATACATATCCAATCTCAACTGCAAAAGGTAAAGCTTTAGAATAAGCTTCCTTCAAATTATTAATATTTTTCTCTATGTTTATATCAATATTTAAGTATACTTTTTTTTCTTTTGAATCATAAGCTGCTAAAGGGATTAAACTTATATAAAAAGGTTTTATGTCTAACTTTGTTAAAACATCTGCTACTGCTTGAGATATTTTTTCTCCTTTCTTTGCAACTATCTTTGCCTCTTTAATTGATATTTTTCCTTTTTCTATTTGAATCTTTATACCAACACTGCTTAATTCACTCATAGCAGGACCAGGCAGAAGATCTGTTGGGCCTTCAGGAACCTCTATATCTTCAGGTGCTTCTTGTCCTGGATTAGCTCTTGCAGGACTCTTATTCCTTATGATTTCAGCAGCGAGTTTGAAAGAATCTTCATCAGAAAAAAGTAAAGCAATATTCTCTTTTATTTTAGGTTCTAATTCTTTAAGTTTTTCTTCTTCTGAAAATTCTAATGCCTTAAAAATTAAATTCTTTCTTGGAACTTTTATTATTGCTTTACCTCTTAATTTTTTAGTTATCTCTTGAAATTGAGATGCAGGAATATTTTTTATAGATACAATTAAGCAAGTCCTTTTTTCTTTAAGAAGATTTTTTATTTCTTCAACAAGATTCTTTTTTTCTTTTGACACATGTGCTGTGTGTTTTTTTTCAGATTTTATCTCGGTTTTCATTTTAGTCTTATCTTTTGAGGTTTAGTCATAGTGAACTTTATTTCAATATTTTTTATATTTTCTTTATTTCTTGGAAGATTTTTTAGTAAAGCATTGTAAACTGTAAGAATATTTTCTATTAATTCTTCATCTTTCATGCTCTCTTTCCCTATAGCAACCTTGATACTTGCTTCTTTAAGTTTTATCTTCACACTTGAATTTATTTTTTCTTTTAATTCTAAAATTGATTTATCGTCTACATTCATTAATATTCCGAGCTGAGGTGAAGGCATTTTTCCTGTTGGACCTAAAGCCCTACCAAAAGTTGTTGCAACAAGAGGCATAACACTCGCCTGTGCTATAAAGAAATCATAATCCCTTGCTAATTTTTTTATTAATTTTTTATCAGAATATTTTTTGAAGTCTGATTTTACAATTGTATCTACATTTTTATTTTTTACTTCAAGAAATGCACAAATTTTCTTCTCTTTTATTTTATAAGGAACACTCACAAAGAAGTTTAATTGGGTTTTTTTCAAATCAATTTTCTGTAAGTTTACAAATAAATCTACAGTTTGATCAAATTTTCTTTTTTCTTCTTTTCTTAATTCTAATAATGCTTTTTTTAGTTCTTCTTTAAGTTCCATTTGAGTACCTCCCACTTTCCACGTTAACATCCTAGAATGTATCTGTTAACGAAGTGGTTCAATCGGTAAATCTCTAAACTTTTTTGGGTTTATAAATTTAACCTATTATAATCTTAAAAAAATTCTTTTAAAAAATAATCTTTAAGAATTTTCTAAAATAACACTTTAAAATATAACAATTCTTATAAACCTTAATTAATAAATAAACTTATGGAATTAGTTGCATTATTATCATCAGGAAAAGGAACCTGGGCTCAAGTTTCAGGATTAATAAAATATGGAGAATGGGATAAAATAATAGTTTTAGGGGATACTTTTGCTAAAGACTTTTCATCTGAAAAAAAATTTGAATTTATTCAAGTTGATTTATCTAAAAAATTGAAAGATTTAAGGGATGAATTCTTAAAAAAATTAAAAGGAAAAATTGATGATACAGAGGTTGCTTTGTCAATAGCTTCTGGTGATGGAAAAGAGCATATGGCTTTAATTTCTTCTTTAATAAATCTCCCTGTTGGAATAAGATTTGTTGCTTTAACAAAAGAAGGAGTTATTTATATTTAATTTTCTTAATTTTTGGAATCTTATTTTTATTATCTTCTTTATACTTTTTATTGATTAACTTCTAGCCAAGTCTTTAAGCTTTTCTAAATCAGGATTAACAGGATTGACTACTCTTGTTGGTTTAGGGTTTATCATTTGTTGATTAATAACTTGGGGATTAACAAATTGATTGTTAATAAAATTCCCATTAGAATTAAGAAGGTTTTTATTTTCTCCATAATCTTCATCATTTTCATTGTCTGAAAATTCATCTTCTTTTTTCTTTCTAGTTCTTAAAAATAAGAATATACCAACTCCAATTATAATCAGTAAAATTATAACAATGAATATGGTTATAAAGATAGAATTCTCTGATGAAGAGGAATTAGATAAAACAACTTTTTCGTGAATTTCTTTTATACTTAAATTAGCCTCACTATTATTTATAGAATTCAATTTAATCCTTAAATCATAAAAACTATCATTAGAAACATCAAACTTTTTCTCTTCTCCAACAGTTATATTCGCTTCTTGTGGTGTTGATTGTAATATTATTTTTATACTATTATTATAAATCTCTTCTATCTTCAAACTATGACTAGAATTTGAAACATTAAACTTTATCTCTGTTTTTTCTTTAACGGTTTTATTATAATCTTTTTGTAACTCGCTATTATTCACCTGAATTTGTGTATAATTTTGACTTAACATAGAATTATTCGTTGTATTATTAGTTGAAGAAGAATTATTTTGTGTTGAATTAGAACTTGTATTTGTACTTGTACTTGAAGTACTTGTTGAAGAACTACTAGAAGTATTTAATAATCCATAAAAAATTCTCTTACTACTATTTCCAATATTTCCAGCAATATCTGTACAATTAATCTTCCATTCTTGTGTACCATTACCAATTAGCTGTCTTATTAGATTAGTAGTATTTACATCAATATTATATTCTGTTTTTTCAACATCACCATCAATTATTAATTTACAATTTGCAATTTCTATTCCAGAACTAACATTAAAGCTGAAATTTACAAGAGAAGAGGTGATATTTGCATTGTCAGAGGGAGATATAAGGGTTATAACAGGAGGGGTTGTATGTAAAATTATTTTTAATAAACCTGTATTATTTCTATTATTATATGTGTCATTTACACTTATATTAAGATAATAAGTTCCTTGGTTAAGATTTGAGAAATTACCAGAAGTGTTATTAACGTCTTTCACATTTGTTGAATTAATTAAATTTAAACTAGAATTATAAAGATAAATATAAATAGAGCTTATATTATTTTTATCATACGCTGAAACATTGTACCTTATATAATTTCTAGAATAAGCAGAATTGTTTGTGTCTGAATTTGAATTTAAGAAAATAAGAGGCTTAGTAGTATCATTAACTAAAACACTTACATTTTCAGAATAACTTCCTGTTGAATTCAAAAATGAGAGGGTAATATTGTAACTTCCTGTTTTATTAGAAGTTAAATTAAACCAAAAATTAACTTTTGAAGAATTTGGGATTAAATTGTCTTTTGTCCAACTTAATAAATTTGATTGATTTTGAAATAAAGTTTCTTGTTCTAAAGAGTTAGTCCCATTTGTGTTAAGAATAAATTGAAATTCTAAAGGATAAGTTATATTAACTTGGCTTATATTACTTAAAGGATCTGTTTCAGTATTATTTACACTTATATTATACAAAAAAGGAATGTCTTCTGAAACAGAATAGCCTCCTTGTGCTTCTTGATTTATAATAGCATTTGAATTTAAATTAATTTTAAACTTAGAAAAATTATCATATCTAAAAAAATAAAATAAGATAATCGCAATCAACAAAAAGAAGAGAACTTTATAAAAAATTTTCTTTTTGTCAATCTCTTTTACATCTTTTTTCTTATTTAAACTCATATATTCTTCTTGTTTTTATTCTTTAAAAACTCTTTTAAATTTGAAATTTAATATAAATTTATTCTACTACTTTCCAAGTTAATCCTGTACTCTTTCAGAAACATTTATAAACATAAATTTTTCCTTGGATTTATGGAAAAAATTTTAAATGAAACCAATGAAAGAGAAATTCCTTTTGAAGAACGAGAAGCCTACATTAAAGATCCTTCCTTATCTCAAGAATTATCATTTTATGAAAAAGTTTATTATGAAACTATAAGAGAAGAAGTTATCAGGTGTAATCGTTACTTTTCAAAAAAACTACCCTTAGAAAATCCGAATAAATATCACTTGGGATTAGTTGATGAATTATATTCTTCTTTAGACCCAGAATTATTATTTTCTGATTAAATTTGATTCTTCTTTATTTTCATATCTTCTTTATTCTTTCCTAATAAAACAACCCTACTATCTTTTTTTTCATCTAAAAACTTATAATCAGGAAGAAATTTTAAAAGTTCTTTTGAGAACTCAACAACATCTTTATGAAATGGCATTCTGTCATAACCTAACCTATCTCTTGCATAGCCTACACTCATAAATCCCTTTAACTCTACAAACATAGGATTTGCCTTTTTAATCAATTCAGCATATTGCTCAGGATGAATCATATTCAAATTTAAAACAAGATTAATCCTAAAAACTGTTCTTGTTTTTCCTTTAATCTTTGACATTAATTCCAAGCTTTTATTTAGTCTTTCCCAAGCATCTATTTTACTGCTTCTATGAAAAGGTTGATACATTTCTTTATTTGGACTATTAACAGAAATATACAACTGTGTTGGTAACTGATTTTTTTCTATCATCTCTTCTATTTTCTCAGGATAAAGACCATTTGTAACAATAAAACTAGTTTTACCTCTCTTTCTTAATTCTTCTACTAACCCACCAATATTTTTATAGACTAAAGGTTCCCCTGAAAGAGAGATAGCAAATTGCATAGGTTCTTGAGCTTCTTGATATTTTTTAATATCTGCTTTGCTCATTTGTTTTTTCTTTGAATTTTTGTCAATTTTAAAACCGATTAATAACTTTCTTTGAGCTTCAATACAACCGTCAATTATTTCTTTTGGAGAATCAATATCATTTCCTAATCTACTATCAATTGTGTTTTCTATAGCTCTCCAACAATGGATACATCTATTTGGACACCACATCACAGCAGGAGTCATTTGACAACACAAATGAGATTTTATACCATAAAATTGTTCTTTATAACAAACCCCTTCATTTTTCAAGGATTTTTTTGTCCATCTACAAATCTCTACTGCTGAATGTCTTCCAACAATAGAATAATGTTGTTTTTTTAAAATATTTTTTACTTTTTCAGGTATTAATTCTTTTTTCTTTCTGTCATTATTTTCTTTAACTTTCCTATCTTTTTTTTCCTTGTTTTGATTATCTTTTATTTGAATGTTTTTTCTTTTTTCCATTTTATCTTTTAAAAATTTATAAAATAGCATTAATCAACCAAGAAGTCATCATTAAAAATAAACCAAACAACAAGATTAAAGTCATTATTTTGAAAATTTTTTCAGATTTCTTTTTATCTTTAGTGAAGTATAAACAAATTAAATAGAAAAATCTTCCACCATCAAAGATTCCTGCAGGAAGCATGTTTAAAATTGCAACACTAAAATTTATTAAAACAATCCACCATAAAAGATAATAAACAAATTCAGAATATTCCCCTCTCTTTTTATAATATACATTTGGTTCTTTAAAAGAGAAGACAGAACTAACAATATTCCCAATCCCTGATTTCTTATTTTGTAAAATACCTATTCCGATACTTGGATTATTTAATGAGTTATTTCTTAATGTAATTTGATAATCTCTATCATAAGAATCTTGAAATGTTGTTATAATTATTTTATCTCCTTCTTTATATTTGGAAAGCTCATTTGCTAAACTTTCTACATTTTTTATTTCTATCCCATTAACTTTTATTATTGTTCCAGTTATATTCTGATTTATTGCATCTAAATCTTCATAAACAACAATATATCCATTTTCATAATTTTTTTCTTGAGCAGAAAAAGTTTTATAATCAATCAGATAGGTTTTATTGTTCTTCAATAAAATTTTATTCCAGCTTTGATTATTCATTAAATCTAAAGCATCATTCCAATTATTTGATAACAAGCTAATATTATTTATTCTTTGTATTTGAGAGCTATTAATAATAGTATAACTATAACTATCAAAGTTTACTCCTGCCTGTATAAATGCAAAATTAAAATAAACTGCTAAAATTATTAAAAATAATATTCCTAACACAATATTTGAAAAAGTTCCTGCAGACAAAACAGAGAGTTGATTAAAAATTTTTTTTCTTTCCATTTTCTTTTCATCTAACTCTACAAATGCAGCTAAAAATACAGGAAAAAAGAACGGAAAAAACCCAAAACCTGTATTTTTTATTTTTATTCCTTTGTTTATTGCAAATACCCCATGACTAAATTCATGAGTTATAGCTACAATTGCTAAAGAAACAATCCAATAACTAAAATAAAATGAAGGAATATTAGGCATTTTAAATAACTGAGGAACATAAGGGAGTAAAGGCATTACAGGAGGAACTTTTATTTGACTTATTAATGCTTTATCAAAAATATATGTTTTTAAAACACTGAAAAACAAGAGAAGAGAACTTATCATCAAAATAATCCCTGTTATAACAGAAACATAACTTAATACATTCAACAATTTTTTATGTTTGTCCCCAAACTTTTTTATTAAACTCACTCCTATTTTAGTCCTATATAATAAAAGAATCCCTTCTTTTTTCACGTTCTTTCTGCGTTTATAAAGGAAGATTGATACACTCAATAAAAAGAGGAATAAGAAAATTAAATCATATATTATAAAATTCATTTTTATTTTACTTTAACTATTTTATTTTTTTCTTAAAGGTCTAAAAGCTCTTTTTTTGCATTTTCTACATTTCACTAATCCTTTTAAAATTCTTTGAGGATCTGCTCTAACTTTTGTTTTACAATTTTTACATACAAAGACATTTTTGAAAAGTCTGTTTGTTGCTTCTGCTATTTTTACCATTTAAATACTCCTTTTTATTATTTTTTGTCCTTCAATATCCCAATATTCAACATTTGAGTTCTCTTTTATTTCTCCTCTTAATTCTTCAGGACAATTTAATTCTAATGTTTCAAATGACTCTAAATCCATCAATGTAGCTTTATCTTCAGAAATAGACAAAACTTGACCTTTTCTTTTTTCTACATTTGGAACTTCTAATCTGTCATGCCCAGGAATAACAAAAACTTTTTTTTGTTCAGAAATCATTCCTACTGCTTCAATTCTTGCTTTACTATGTCCATGTTTTCCTGTTTTACTTATATCTATCTTTTTTACAGTACAAGGCTCACCATCAATAACTATATTTGTTCCAACTTTCGCCTCTGTTGCATTTATTATTTTAAAGACCATATCTTATTCAAAAAAAATACATTTATAAACATTTTCACTCCTCTTATTTTTATGTTTTTAGAAAAAAAAGATTTTGTTGAAATAGAATTTACAGGAAAAATAAAGAATGGAGAAATCTTTGATTCTAACATAAAAGAAGAATTAGAAAAACTTAATCCTGAAGAAGAAGCAAAACCCCTTATAATCTGTCTTGGAGAGGGAATTTTTTTAAAAGGGGTTGAAGATTTTTTAATTGGAAAAAAGATAGGAGAGTATAACATTGAATTGCCCCCTGAAAATGCATTTGGTTTAAGAAATCCTTCTCTTGTTCAAGTTGTTCCTTCAAAGATTTTTACCTCTCAAAAATTAAACCCAATACCTGGTTCTGTTTTTAATCTTGATGGAAGAATTGCAAAAGTTTTATCTTATTCTGGTGGAAGAGTTGTAATTGATTTTAATCACCCTTTAGCAGGGAAATATGTAGAATACACTATTAGAGTTTTAAGGAAAATTGATGATTTAAATGAAAAAATAAAAGCTCTTATTAATCTTTTTTTCAAAAAAGATTTAAAATACTCTTTAAAAGATAAGGAACTCACAATTTATGTTGAAAAAGAGTTATTAAATTTCGTTTTAATTTTCAAAGATAAATTTAAAGAGCTTCTTGATTTAGAGTTAGAAGTTAAAGAATCAAATTCTGAATTACACACTCTAAAAACCTCAAATACTTAAAAAGTTAAATTCTTTATAAACAATAAAAAATAAACATAAAAATTAATTCCTTTTAAATCTCTTTTATAAAACAGTAATTCTTATAAACAGAGAATATTTTTATTAGATATGGCAGAAATCTCTAAAAAAAGATATGATAA
>JAAZNJ010000038.1 GCA_012798335.1 Candidatus Woesearchaeota archaeon
TACTGCAATTTTTTATTAATTTTTTCAATAGTCAAAAATATTTAAATAGTCCTGATATTTTATAGCAGTACTGAAATAAATAACATCGGAGGTTATACAAATGATATACTTAAATGAAGAAAATTTTGATAAAGAAGTCAATCAAAGCAAAATACCTGTAATCATTGACTTTTATGCAGATTGGTGTATGCCTTGCAGAATGATGGCCCCTATATTTGAAAAACTTAGCAAAGAATATGAGGGGAAGATGAAATTTTGTAAGTTAAATACAGAAGAAAATCAAGGATTATCAATGCAATTTGATATACAAGCAATTCCAGCGTTAGTTATTATGCATAAAGGAAAGGAATTTGATAGGATTATAGGGTATAATAACGAAAGTGCTTTGAAACAAAAGATTGATAAAATAATAAAATCTGTTTAAAATGAATAAAATGAGAAAAGAGAAGAAAATATTGGATATTATAATTGTAGGGGCAGGACCAGCTGGTTTAGCCTCTGCTATTTATTCTGCAAGATATGGTTTAGACATAATGATTATATCAAAAGAGGCAGGAGGATTAGCTTCAACAGCTCATAAAATTTGTAATTATCCTGGATTTAATGAAATCTCAGGTTTTGAATTAATGAATAAATTTTTAGAACAAGTACGAAATTTAAATGTTCCTTTAGTTTATGAAGAAGTTTTAAAGATAGAAAAAAATAAAGATAAATTATTTGTTATTGAAACTTATGAAAACAAATATTTTTCAAGAAAAGTAATCTTTGCAGGGGGTATGACAAGGAAAAAATTAGGAGTTAAAGGAGAGGATGAATTTTATGGAAAAGGTGTTAGTTATTGCGCAACTTGTGATGCTGGTTTTTTTAAAAATAAAAAAGTTGCAATTATTGGGGGAAGTGATGCTGCTTTAACTTCTGCTATTTTATTATCAGAATATGCATCTGAAGTTTATATTATATATAGAAAAGATAAATTTTATAGAGCAGAAAAAGCATGGATTCAAATTGTTGAACAGAATCCAAAAATAAAATCAATATTTAACGAAGAAGTTTTAGAAATAATTGGAGATGAGAATAATAAAAAAGTAAAAAAACTTTTATTAAAAAACTCAGGAGAATTTGATGTTGATGGGGTTTTTATAGAAATAGGTTCTGAACCTAACTTAAATGTAATTCAATTTTTAAATGTTGAAGAAGAAGATGGCTTTATAAAAACAAATAAACAGCAACAAACAAATATTCCTGGATTTTATGCTGCAGGTGATATAACTAACTGTAATTTAAAACAAATTGTTACTGCTGCTTCACAAGGAGCAATTTCTGCTTTTTCTTGTTTTGAAGAATTAAAAAAAGAGGGGATTAAGAAATAATGGAATTCGCTTGTAAAAATTTTAATATCGAAGAGGTTATAAGATGTAGTTTAAAATTAACAAAATCAGATTATAAAATTTTAAAACTGTTAATGGAAAATCCTAATAAAAAGTTAGATACAAATTACATAGCTTCTAAACTTAACATAGATTTATCTACTGTTCAGAGATCATTAAAAAAAATGAGTGAGAAAAAAATTGTGAAAAGAAGCCAGATTAATTTAGATAAAGGAGGATATTCTTTTATTTATTGTATATGTGATAAAGAAGAAATGAGATATTCTGTCAAAAAAATAATTTATAATTGGATAGATAAGTTTAACTTAGAAATAGAAAGGTGGTAATTTTTAAAATGAAACTTTTCATATTTGGGGCAACAGGGGATTTAGTAAAGAAAAAAGTATTTCCTGCTTTAGAAGAAATAAAAAATCTTGAAATCATTTCTTTAGGAAGAAAAGATTTAGATAACGATTTATTTAACTCTGAATATTGTATTAATTGTTCTAATGAATTAAAAAATAGATTAAATTATAAAAAAATTAGTTTTAAAGATAATTTTTGTAAAGAATGCATTGATTTAATAGACAAAGATAAAATAAATTATTTTTATGTTTCTTTACCTCCTAAAATGGCCTATTCTATAATCAAAGAATTAATAGAATTAAAAAAACAAGATTATAAGATTAAAATTCTTTTAGAAAAACCTTTTGGAGATAGTTTAAAAGAAGCAAAAAATCTTAATGAATTAATAATAAAAGGAGGTATTAAAGAAGATATTTACCTTTCTGATCATTATCTCTTCAAAGATGAGATTTTAAATCTTAATAACCTATTTCTTAATAATAAAACAGAAGATAAGATAAATAAAAATAATCTTAAGAAAATTGAAATTGTTTCTTTAGAAAAAGATGGAATAAATCAAAGAGTTTATTATGATGAGGTTGGTGCAATAAAAGATATGGTTCAAAGTCATTTACTAAACATCTTATTTAAAATTATTAATCTTAGAAGTAATAACCTGAATAATATAGATTTTTCTGATATAAAATCTTCTTTTAAAATTAAAGATGTTAAAATTGCACAATATAAAGATTATCAGAAAGAAATTGGAAAATATAGTGATACTGAAACTTATGCAAAAATTAGTGGAGATTTAAAAATAACCGATAAAAAAAAGGACAAAAATTGTAAAAAAGAGAGTATTGAAATAATTTTAGAAACAGGTAAAAAATTAGAAAAAAAAGAAGCTTGGATTTCTTTATATTACGATAGAATTAATAAGGATTTTAATAAAATAGAACTTAAAGATTTAAAAAATCCTTATATAAAAATGTTTAATGATTTTTTTAATGGAAACAAAGAAAATTTTCCTAAAATTTCTCAAAGTTTAATTACATGGGAATTAACAGAAGATATTTTAAAATATATTAAAAAAAAGAAATTGAAATTGGAAAAGTATTAAGTAAGAACTTTAGTCTTTTTTAAATGCTTCTACACCTTTTTTACGCCTACAACAGAATTAAATCAACAGCAGATATGCTTACTCGTTTATGTTTAAATATATTCTTTATGGAATTATACTTCTTCTTACATAGTTCTTCTTCGTAGATGTTAGAATCTTTTTTATTATATTTAAGATTATAATCACTTTGAATTTTATTACTCCCAAATTTAAAAAGAGATTTTATTCCTTTTTTAAGCTCTTCGACTTTTGCTTCAAGTTTTTTCATAAATAGTTTACTTGTCTGGGCTTTTTTCAAACAATGAAAATGTTACAACTCTGTACAACGCCCACGGCAAACGCAATACCTTTGTGTTATCCTCTTGGGATTAACTTATTTTGACCCATTCTTTATTTATGCTCTAAGAACTCAGTCAGCAACGGAGTTTTTAAATATTGTCGAGATGAAATGGATAGATCAAGTATAATTTTCTTTTATGAAATCAATTAAATCCATACAAATCTGAGAGATAGGTACTTTCTTCCTTAATTTTCTTTAAAACTTACTCTTAATAATTTTAGAAGAATAAAAGAACAAAATCCCAAAATAAAAGACCAGATTAAAGCTAAAAATAAGGATACAAAAAAGACTTTCCAAAATCCATTTATTTGATTTAATAAATCCTCAAAAGTATATGAAAATATCCATGCAAGCACCCCTCCTAAAAATCCAACCATAAGAATTTTATAGAAGTTTCCAAATTCACTAAAATAATTTTTCAGCATTTTATTTTACAAATGTATTCTTTACTCTTTTAGATTTTTTAAAATAACATATCCAGACAATATTTAACCCTATTGTAATTAAACTACCAAAAAGAAAAAATACATAATCCAAAAGATAAATTCCTTCTACATAATCTCCCTTTATTGCTTCAAATAAAATAGGTATAATTTGGGTAATGTTAATTGCTATTAAAATATCTAAAAAGTATATACAGACTTTCGGAACAGAATTTTCTTTTTGAGAAAATTTAAAAATCATCCAACCAAATGCTCCAATCCCCAATAATGAAAAAAATTCAAATGATTCTAAAAACCCGAGAAGTAGAGATAAAGAAATAAGAGAAGAATAAACTATCCAAACAATTAACCATCCACCAACACCTTTTCTTTTTTCTTTTTTCATTTTTTACCCCTAACTTCTTCAATTGCTTCCTGGATTTTTGCCATATCTTCTGCCCTTATTTGAATTATTAGTAAAATACTCATTTTATCTTTTGTAGAATTTGCCTCTTTTGCTTGGTATAAAATTAGATTTTCTAAATCTGTTCTAGTTAAATCTTTATTTCCATTTTCCTTGTAATATTTTAATAAAGCATTAATCCTTTTTTCATAAGGGATTTCTTTAGGATTTGCTTTGTAAATAATATCAGCTAGCTCTTTATCACTTATATTTTCATCAACATCTTTTTTCTTTCCAAAAAATCCAAGTAATGTCATAAAAACTAAAGGACTACAATCTTTTTATAATTTTCTTCTCTTTTATCATCTTCAAAGTATACAAGATTAAATGTGTATCCTTTTGTTTACTTCTTTATAAAATAGTAAATATAAAACTCCTACAAGTGGAACTATCCATAAACCAAGCCCAATAGACAAAGAGGTTACAGACATCCCCAAAAGATTAATTCCATAATCTTTATTTAAATCGTTATAGATTAATAGCCCTAGAATCAGATATAAAAAAGAAAGATAAGAAGCATATCTAGAAAATCGATTATAAACAAGACCGATTCCATTAAGGAAGTAGAATCCGATTGTGAATATAAAAGTAAGCAGTATCCCTATCTTATAAATTCCAAAAGCACTTTTAAGGTAAACCCCCACATTTTGAATTATTTCTGGGGCTACACTTATTAAAGTTGTTCCTTTATTAGGTAAAGTTTCATCAAGTATATTCTCTTGAAATAAAGGGAGTAAGAATGCAGATATTAAAAGTATAAAAAAAGCAACAAACCCCGCGGGATTTTTATATACCTTTTTCATATAGAATACAACAATAAAATAGTTATAAACTTTTGTATAAATTAAAAAGATTTAAATTATTAATTTCCACGGCAGGGGTAGATTAAATGTGATACAGTTAGAAGAGGTTTGATTATTAAATTCTCTTAATTAGTTTCTATTTCTAATTGGGGTTGAAACTCCCACAAATATCCCTGCTACTACAATACCAATAACAAATCCCACTTTTGCATCTCCCAGTACTATCCCACCTAATATCCCGAATAAAACAAGAATTATTAAAAAGGCGATTAATTTTCATCCCCCATTTTCTGTCATATAAAATAAAATACCTTTAAATTAATTATTTTGGGAAGTATATAGATATTTAAATATTATTCCCTTATCTGATTAATGATTTCAATAGCCCTAGATAATAGTTGCCTTAATTTAAGAAAGAAGCAAGAAGTGCTTAACAAATTAGACCAACTTTACGTAAAGAATAAAATTTTATTAAATTGCTCACGAGTTAATGAAATAGAGCAACTAAAAACACAAAAAAATAAAGACTATTTAAATAAGTATATAAGTATCATAACAGAAAAGAAAAATCTTATTGAATCTGGAAGATTGGGAATAAGTAAATTTGGAGATTTTCTATTTTCAAAAAAAAATTTAAACTATAATTTAAGAAAAATTTTTTCAAAAAATTCAGATTTAATCGATTCCGATTACTTTGATATTTGGCTTTTAGAAACAGCAATCCTAAATAAACAAGATTTTTTTGTAACCCTAAATACGAATCATTTTATCAAAGATGGGAAAAAAGAGAGTATTGAATCATTGGGCATAAAAATTAGGGAGCCAAATAAAGATTTTCTTAAGGAATTAAATGGGTTAATTAATAATCCATGAAAAAACAAACTTTATTAAAAATCTTAACTTTTAAGAAAAAATTAGGTTATTTTAAAGAAGATACTAAAACTAACTCCCAAACATAAATGGATAAAAAATTAAAATATTTTAGCTTAGGATTTTTAAGTTTAATCATTATTTATTTTCTTTATTCTTTAGGTAGTTCTTCTACTCCTCTAAATGAGTGTGATTTTCCTGGAGGAAATGAAGCGGGATATAATTACCATACCGTCAAAAAAGTAATCTATAATATAAATGAATCTGTTTTAATAGAAAAAGATTGTTGTACAAAAACGAGAAAATCTAACGCAGACTTAGAAGAAATGCATGTTCTTTATGTGGACGAAAAAGGATATAACTCTTCAGATGATATTTGTAATTATGGGTCTTTTCATAATATCATTGAGATGCCCTTAGGAGAAGAAAGCTACACTGAAGAAGTTTTAGTTTGTGCAAAATTAAGATATCTTTCATGGGAAGAAGAAATGTCTTTAAATTCTAGTGAAGAAAAATGTTTGATGATTCTAGCACAAAAATATAGAGATCCTAGATTTTGTTCGCTACTTCATAATTTTAATCATTATGCTGAACAACAATGTTGGTTTCAATTTTCTACTGAAGAAATATTAAATTCAACTTGGAAATCATTTCCAGAAGCGTTATGTAATTCTTGGTGGTTTTTTTCTGAGGAAGGGATAGAAATTACAGAACGATGGTATCCAGAACTACCCGAACATCATAAATATCTTTTGGAAGGGAAAATCCCAAAAAACATAACTTTACCGATTTATCCCGCAGGTCAATTTAAATTAAATTGTACAACCTATAAACAGAAAGTAGAGTACTCTTCTTCTAGTTTTGATAAAATATATGTGCGCGGACATTATAGGAATAAAAAATGTTCTCCCGCTACACCAAGTTGCCAGACTAAGACTTGGGTTAATAGTTATTATAGAAAGAAATAGCATTTTAAATAATTTTTAAAAAGATATAGCTGGTTTTGCTGAATGATAAGTTAAAATAAATATAATCCCGTTCTAAAATTTTAATACTTTTAGTCTTTTTTCAAACAAGCTTTTTCATGAGATTCACATTCTTCTTTAGTATCAAATATTTTCCCACAATAGTCACACTCATAATCATATTCTTCATTATTTTCAGATTCTTTAAGCTCTAAGTTTTCAATCTTTTTATTTAAAGAATATCCCCTCTTAACTGAAGCAACTTTTTCATTTATGGTATCATATAATTCATCTATACTTGTCTCTTCATTTTCCATTTCTTCATCGGGAGTTTCTTCATTAGAAGTGTCAACATCAATCTCTTTCCAGCTAACTTTCTTTTTTTCAATGGCTTCCTTTAAACTTTTCTCCCTCTTTGTTAATTTACTATTCCCTGTTTTAACCTCAACAAATATTACTCTTTCTACATTGTCTTGATGTAATCCTTGGAAGACTATATAATCTATTGGTTGTCCCAAAAAGTGCATATCTGAAGGTTCATAGGGGATTTTTTTAAGAAAAGGAATAAATCTTTCTATAAACTTTCCAACAAGACTTCTTCTTGAACTAGAAACAGACTTTGTTTTTATTATTTTTTCAGAATCTTTAAACAATTTTTTGAGTTCTTCTATGTCTTGAATATATCTTACTTGCCATTCTTTAGTAACTTTTTCTATACTTGTTTTGTTTTCTTCTTTTAACTTTTCTAATAAAGATTTGTCTTTTTCTAATTTTATTTCATAATCCTTCTCTATTTGAGCTACCTTTTTTTCCCATTGAGCATTTAATAACATTTCTTTATCCCCCAACTTAGTTCTTCCAGTGAGATATTTTCCAAAGAAGTACCCAACAATAAGAGCAATAATTGCTAAGATGATCCATTCAATCATATATATCCTAGGAGATTCTCTTTTATAATTTTAATCTTTTTTACCTCTTCAGGAACTTCCCAATTTGCTATATTTTTCAGTCTTGTTTCAATACATCTGTTGTGTATTACAATTGGAATATTATTTTTCATGACTGTGTCTAGAATAAGCACTTTATAAATTGTATCACTTTTGATACACGCCCACAACAAAGACGATGCCATTTAGACATATTTGATGGGCGGTCGTTTATAATTAACAATTTATTTTCCATCGTTGTTGGGGGGTGATTGATTGACTTTTTAAAGATTGTCGAGATGAAATTTATAGATTTTTTAA